>NZ_JBFACE010000012.1:0-213220 GCF_040640655.1 Streptomyces sp. NPDC021749
CGGTGACGGTCCTGCGGGGCCGGTTGTGTGGACGTAAAGCGAAGCAGTCCACACAACCGGCCCCTCCGGCCCGTCCCCTCCCGTTGAGGGGGTGGGAATGCGGTGGGTGGGGGTGGACGTTGGGGCCTGCAAGGGGGCGTGGGGTCCCGTAGGGGTGGGTCGAACAGATCCCGTAGGGGGTGCGAGGGCCCCCTGCTGGGCCTCAACTCGACGGGCCGGGGCGGGTATTCCCGACACTGCGCGATGCAACGACCGGCCGGGGCGGGTATTCCCGACACTGCACGACGCAACGTACGGCCGAGGCGGGGTACGGCACGACGCGACGTACGACATGAGGCGACGCACGGCACGAGGCTGACGTACGGCCGAACGACAACGCCCGCCCCCACCGGCCCCTCACCCCCCACTCACGGGAGGGGACAGACCGGAGGACGAAGTCTGGAGGGCTGTCACCGCACCCACAACAAACCCAGCCCGCCGCTGGGGGCACCTCCCACGCCCTTCAGGCAGTGGGGGAGCAACGGCGAGCAAGCCCCACGGCGAGACGGCCGACCGCGTACGCTGCGCCGCAATGCGCGGAAAGGCGAACAACCCCCACGGCGGAAAAGCCAGCTACGTACGCTGCGCCGCAACGCACGCAACGGCGAACAACCCCCACGGCGGAAAAGCCGGCCACGTATGGGCGCCGCACAGCGCAGCGGAACGGTGAGGGACCAGTACGGCGCTGCAGCCGAGTACGTGGGGCTTCAGTCGACACCGTGGGCGGCGTACCTCCGGAGGAACAGCGCCTCGGCCAGGGAGAGGCGCTGCAACTCCTCCGGCGACACGCTTTCGTTCACCGCGTGGATCTGCGCCTCCGGCTCGCTCAGCCCGATGAGGAGGATCTCCGCGTCGGGGTAGAGCCCGGCGAGGGTGTTGCACAGCGGGATGGAGCCACCCATACCCGACGTTTGCATCTCCGCCCCGTCGTACGCCTCCCGCAGCGCCGCCGCCATCGAGGCGTACGCCGGGCTGCTGGTGTCCGCGCGGAACGGCTGGCCCTGGCCGACCTGTTCGACCGCCACCCGCGCGCCCCACGGCGCGGCGTTCTCCAGATGCGCCGCCAGCAGCTTCGTGGCCGCCGCCGCGTCCGTGCCCGGCGGGACCCGCAGGCTCACCAGGGCCCGCGCGCCGGCCTGCACGGACGGGGTGGCGCCGACCACCGGCGGGCAGTCGATGCCCAGCACCGTGACCGCCGGACGGGCCCAGATCCGGTCCGCGACCGACCCGTTGCCGATCAGCTCGACGCCGTCCAGGACCTTGGCGTCCCGGCGGAACTCCTCCTCCGGATACTGCAGGCCCTCCCAGGTCGCCTCCCCGGCCAGCCCGTTCACCGTGGTCGAGCCGTCCTCGGCGCGCAGCGAGTCCAGGATCCGGATCAGGGCCGCCAGCGCGTCCGGGGCCGCCCCGCCGAACTGGCCGGAGTGCAGATTGCCCTCCAGGGTGTCGACCTGGACGCGCACCAGGGTCATCCCGCGCAGCGTCGAGGTCACCGTCGGCAGCCCGACCCGGAAGTTCCCGGTGTCGCCGATGACGATGGCGTCCGCGGCCAGCAGTTCCGGATGCGCCTCGGCGTACCGCTCCAGCCCGCCGGTGCCCTGCTCCTCGGAACCCTCCACGATCACCTTGACGTTGACCGGGACCCCGCCGTGCTCCTTCAGCGCGCGCAGCGCCGTCAGATGCATGATCAGGCCGCCCTTGCAGTCCGCGGCGCCGCGGCCGTACCAGCGGCCGTCCCGCTCGGTCAGCTCGAACGGCGGGGAGACCCAGGCGGCCTCGTCCAGCGGCGGCTGCACGTCGTAGTGGGCGTAGAGCAGGACCGTCTTCGCGCCCTCGGGGCCGGGCAGATAGCCGTAGACGGACCGGGTGCCGTCCGGGGTGTCGAGCAGTGCCACGTCCTGGAAACCGTCCGCCCGCAGCGCCGCGGCGATCCACTCGGCGGCCGCCTCGCACTCGCTCGGGGGGAACTGGGCCGGATCGGCCACCGACTTGAAGGCCACCAGCTCCGCCAGTTCGGTCCTGGCGCGGGGCTGCAGCGCGGCGACGGTCTGCGCGAGCGGGCTGTCGGACATGGAACGCTCCTTGTGGGCGCGGCGTGTGGGGACCGGCCGCCCGGCCTCGTGAGCCGGCCGGGCCGGACGCAGGGCATGGTGTCCCGGAGTGGCCCTGCGGCTGTGCATTCCACCGATCTTCCCACAGGCCCCGTGCGCAACAGCGGCCCGTAGGATGCGAGGGCGGTACGCAGCCAGCCATCGAACGGGAGCAGAAGCACAGGTGAGCAGCGAGCGGGCAGCCGAGGACAACCAGCAGGTGTGGGACGTCGTGGTGGTGGGCGCGGGGCCGGCAGGCGCCTCGGCCGCACACGCCGCGGCCTGTACGGGGCGCCGGGTGCTCCTCCTGGAGAAGGCCGAGCTGCCGCGCTACAAAACCTGCGGCGGCGGCATCATCGGCCCCTCGCGCGACTCCCTCCCACCCGGCTTCGACCTGCCGCTGCGAGACCGCGTGCACGCCGTGACGTTCTCGCTGAACGGCCGGCTGAGCCGCACCCGCCGCTCCAAGCAGATGCTTTTCGGACTGATCAACCGTCCTGAATTCGACGCCCGGCTGGTCGAGTCGGCCAAGGACGCCGGCGCCACGGTCCGTACCGGTGTGACGGTCTCCCGGGTCGAGCAGCACGGCGCCGAGGTCCCGGACCGCCGTACGGTCGCGGTGGTGCTGGGCGACGGGGAGGTGGTGCTGGCCCGCGCCGTAGTGGGCGCGGACGGCAGCGCCGGCCGGATAGGGGCACACGTCGGGGTCAAGCTCGACCAGGTCGACCTCGGTCTGGAGGCGGAGATTCCGGTGCCCGAGCCGGTCGCCGAGGACTGGGCGGGCCGGGTGCTCATCGACTGGGGCCCGCTCCCCGGCAGCTACGGCTGGGTCTTCCCCAAGGGCGACACGCTCACCGTCGGCGTCATCTCGGCGCGGGGCGAGGGCGCGGCGACCAAGCGCTACCTGGAGGACTTCATCGGCCGACTGGGGCTGGCGGGCTTCGAGCCGAGCATCTCCTCGGGCCATCTGACCCGCTGCCGCGCCGATGACTCGCCGCTCTCCCGGGGCCGGGTGCTGGTGTGCGGCGACGCGGCCGGCCTGCTGGAGCCGTGGACCCGGGAGGGCATCTCGTTCGCCCTGCGGTCGGGGCGGCTCGCGGGGGAGTGGGCGGTACGGGTCGCGGAGGCGCACGACGCGGTGGACGCCCGTCGCCAGGCGCTCAATTACGCCTTCGCGATCAAGGCGGGCCTCGGGGTGGAGATGGGCGTGGGCCGGCGCATGCTCCAGGTCTTCTCCCGCCGCCCCGGCATGATGCACGCCGCGGTCACCGGCTTCCGCCCGGCCTGGCACGCCTTCGCGAAGATCACCCGGGGGACGACCACCCTCGCCGAGATCGTCCGCACGAACGGCGTGGCCCGGCGGGCACTGGAGGCGCTGGACCGGGGGTAGGGCGGCCCGCATCGGCGTGGGCTTCCGGCCGGCCCACATCGGTGTGGGCTTCAGGCCGGCCCGCATCGGCGTGGGCTTCCGGGCCGGCCCGTCGGTCGGCCGGTCGGTCGGCTCCGTCTCAGGCTTCCGTGCCGGTCGGGCTTCGGCTTGGCTGATGGTGAGGCTTCGGCTGATCGTCAGGCTTCGATGGTCGTTGCGGTTCGGCCGATCGCCACGGTTCGGCCGATCGTTACGCTTCGATGGTCGGCACGCTCCCATGGTCGTCACGCTCCCATGGTCGTCACGCTTCCATGGTCGTCACGCTTCCATGGTCGTCACGCTTCCATGGTCGTCACGCTGGTCGTCGGTCGTCACGCTGCGCCGATGGTCGCGTTTCGGTGAGCGTCAAGTGAGCGTCAGGCCTCGGTGATCCGGAAGACGGGGTGGCGGGGGGCCGCGGCGCTGAGTTCTGCGTCGGTGGAGGCGGCGGTTACCTCGCCGAAGAACGGCTTCACCTCCCAGCCCCAGCGTTCGAGGTAGGCGCGCAGCAGCTCGGGGGTCTCGGCGGGCGGCAACTCGACCGCGGTGAACGGGCGGACCCGGCGTCCGACCCGCAGTTCGCCGCCACCCGCCGCGCGGAGGTTGCGTACCCATTCGGAGTTGCCGCGGGCCGAGACCAGATAGCGGCCGTTCCCGTACGTCATCGGGTTGACCGGCACGCGGCGCCATTCACCGCTCTTACGGCCCCGGACCGCCAGGTCCGCCGAGCCGGCGAGGCTGATGCCGCGGCGCGCGAGCCAGCCGATGATCCCGTTGAGACGGGCGGCGAGGCGGCTGGGCTTGAGGTAGGGGGACATGGGGTGGGCTCCTCGGGTTCGGGGGCTGTCTGGTGGTCTGCGGGGCCTCGGTTGTTCGCGGGGCTCTGGTGGTCTGCGGAGCTTCGTTGTCCGCGGGCTGTGGTCGTCTACGGGGCTTGGGTCGTCGGGATACGTGTCGTGTAGGGCGCCGTCCGAGCGCCGATCTGATTCGAGAGCAGTGCTCTCGCTCGTGAACAGTGTGCACGTTATCGCCGCGCCAAAGCAAGAGCAGTGCTCTCGTTTTTGTGCGGCGCTCTGAAGATGGCACACTGCTCACATGACTGCGATCCGAGGAGCCAGGGAACGGGCCCGTAGCGAGATCACCGAAGCCATCAAGGCGGAGGCGCGCGCCCAGCTCGCCGCCGAGGGGGCCGCGAAGCTCTCCCTCCGGGCCGTCGCCCGCGAACTGGGTATGGCCTCCTCCGCGTTGTACCGCTACTTCCCCAGCCGCGACGACCTGCTCACCGCGCTGATCGTCGACGCCTACAACGCGATCGGCGAGGCCGCGGAGCGGGCCGGGGACCGCCGCGGTACCGCGGCCGCGACGCCCGTGGAACGCTGGGCCGCGATCTGTACGGGCGTCCGCGAGTGGGCGCTGGCCCATCCGCACGAGTACGCGCTGATCTACGGCTCACCCGTTCCCGGCTACCACGCCCCGCGCACCACCACGGAGTCCGCCGCCCGGGTGGGTCTGGCGCTGATCGGCGTGGTCCGCGATGCCCATGCCGCCGGTGCCCTGAAGGAGCCCGCCGAACCGCTGCCCGACCCGGTCGTGTCCGATGCCCTGGCGCTCGGTGCCGATCTCGGCGTCGAGCTGCCCGGTGCGGTACTGGCCCGGCTGGTCGGGGCCTGGGCGCAGCTCTTCGGGCTGCTGAGCTTCGAGCTGTTCGGCCAGTTCCGGAACGTCATCGAGGCCCGCACGGAGTTCTTCGATCAGGCCGTCCTCCAGCTGGCCCGCAGCGTCGGCCTGACCACGCCACACTGAATCCGGCCGCCCCCTCCCGGGCTGAAACCGGCCCGCCAATGCCGGCACCACCCCGTACCCACCCCGCACCATGCCCGCACCGCGGCCCGCCGTGCCGCTGCGGTCGTGCCGCCGGGGTCGGCTGGTCGCGCCGCCGTACCGTGCTCTTGGCCGTACCGCGCCCCCCGGCGTTCCGCTGTTCGTCGTTCCCTCCCCCTACCGGCCCGTTGTTCGTCGTTCCCCGTTATGTTTTTCGCGGTCCTGCAAGAGGGCCGCTGGCCTCCGGGTCCGGCATGACTGTTGCCCCCTGTCGATCGGATGACCTGGGGGGTGGTGTCACTGGGCCCGGGCGGTGCCGTCGGAGACGCTGATCAGAGGTCCGGCCGCACCATGGTCAAACTGGGCGCCCGCGACCGCGCCCAACTCGTCGTTCTGGCCTACGAGTCGGGGCTCGTCCGGCCCGGCTGGCTGGGCTGATACGGCCGCCACACGACGTCCTGGGCGCTCGGCCGTCCGCCGGACGCGACGTACGGCCGTCGCAACACCCGCACCACCTGGCCAACGCACAGCACCCCGCCCACCACGGCACTGACCGCGAGCCACGGCCCCTTCCACGCGCCGGCCAGACCGGCCCACAGCACCGGACTACCCAGCACCAGGAACCCGGTGGCACCCAGGAACCCGCCGCTGACCAGCGCGAACATGATCTCGACGGTGATCGCGTCACGCTCGGCGCGGCTACGGGTGGGCGACATCCCGTCAGTTTCCCACCCGCATCCTGCCGCCCGTCACCCCGGACACCCTCTCCGGACACCCCCTTCCGATACCCCTCCAGATCCCCCCTTCAGATACCTCCCTGCTCGCGCCACAGCTCGGCCAGTGCCTGGTCGCCCGTGACCGTGAGGGCGTCCCACGGCAGGCGGTTCCACAGGGCGAGGTACAGCTCTTCGGCGGGGCCCTCGATCGTGCAGTCGGCGGGCTTGACGTCGGCCGGCGGCCCGTCCACCGAGGTGCCCGATGCCGCTGCTGATGCGGACGCCGGTGCCGGTGCGGATGCCGGTGCCGGTGTCGTACGGATCGCGCGCGGCGGGGCGTCGGAGAGGTGCACGGTCCAGTCGGCGCCGGGCACGTTCGTGGCGCGCACCCGCATGGTCCGCGGTATGTCCGTGCGCAGCTTGCTGCGCTCCAGGGAGTGAATGCCCGTCAGGAGTTCGTCGACGCCGTCGGCGGCGAAGGCGGACGGCAGGGGCGTGAGGGAGGCGCCTGCCGCCTGCTGGGCGTCGACGCGGTGCACCGACGTCTCGTGTGCCTGCCGGCGGGCCCAGAACGCCAGCGGGGAGTCCGACGGCAGGAGGGTCCAGGCCGCCAGGTCCCGCGGGGCGCCGTGCAGCGCCAGGACGAGCTGGTGGTGGCCCTCGCGGAGCCAGGGCACGATTTCGTCGTCGGTCAGCTCCGGTGCCTCCGCGGGCCGGCTGCGCTCCTGCAGTCCCTGCGTCACGATTTCCGCCGCCCAGCGGTGGACCCGCCCTATATGGACGACCAGGTCCCGCATCCGCCACTCCGGGCAGGCCGGAATGGCCGCGTCCGGGCCGGCTTCCTGGGCGGCGTCGGCGAGCAGACCGCCGTCCAGACGCAGCGTTTCGACGAACTCAGTGATCTCCATGCCCACGAGTGTGCCAGCCGCCACTGACAACGCACCGGCGCGGGT
The DNA here is from genome assembly GCF_040640655.1 of Streptomyces sp. NPDC021749. Classification (NCBI taxonomy): domain Bacteria; kingdom Bacillati; phylum Actinomycetota; class Actinomycetes; order Kitasatosporales; family Streptomycetaceae; genus Streptomyces; species Streptomyces sp. NPDC021749. The sequence continues at coordinate 7,028 of NZ_JBFACE010000012.1, forward strand.
CCACCGCCCCGAGCAGCCAGGAGAGGGAGGGCTCCCGGCTGGTCGGCGCACGCCCGGGCGCCGCATGCCCCGGCGCCGCCGCATGCCCCGGCCGCCGCATGCCCCGGCCGGCGCACGCCAGGCCGGGGGCGTCTGGCCGGGGGCGTTCGGCAGGGGCGCGGCCCCCGGCCGGCGCGGTGCAGGACCGGTGGAGAGTGCGCTAGCGGTCCGGGCGGTGCGTCTGCCGGGTCGCGTAGGCGATTCCGGCCGCGACCGCGGCGAGCAGGGCGACCGTCGTGAGGGCGATCGGCAGCGTGCTGGTCTCGGCGAGGAACCCGATGGCGGGCGGGCCGAGCAGCATGCCGCCGTAGCCGACCGTGGAGGACGCCGCGACCCCGTCGGCGCCGCCGGCCTCACCGGCCCGGGCGATGGCGATCGGGAAGATGTTGGCGAGCCCGATCCCGGCGACGGCGAAGCCGAGGCAGGCCGCCCAGGCGGTGGGGGCGAGCGCGCCGAGCAGCATGCCGGCGGCCGCCGTCGTACCGCCCGCCATCAGCGACCGGGTGGCCCCGAACCGCTGCACCACCGCGGTCCCCGACAGCCGCCCCGCGGTCATCGCCAGCGCGAACACCGCGTAGCCGGCGGCCGCGAGCCCCGGCCCGGCGGAGAGGTCCTGGGAGAGGTGCAGCGCACCCCAGTCCGCCATCGCGCCCTCCCCGTAGGCGGTGCAGAGCGCGATCAGCCCGAAGACGAGGACAAGACGGCGCCCCCGGGGCGGGTGGGCGCCCCGTCGGTGGTCCGCGGACGCCGGCATCCGCTCGGGGGCGACGGGGGCCGGGTGGGTGTGCAGCACCCGTCCCGCGACGGCCGTCACCAGCAGGCCGATCGCGGCGAGCAGCAGCAGGTGCACGGTGGGGGAGAGGCGGCCCGCGATCAGCCCTCCCAGGCCCGCGCCGAGCATGCCGCCGAGGCTGAAGGCCGCGTGGAAGCTCGGCATCACGGGGCGGCGCAGCGCCTCGATCAGGTCCACGGCGGCGCTGTTCATGGCGACGTTGAGCGAGCCGTAGGCGGCGCCGAAGACCAGGAGGACGAGCCCCAGCGCGGTGGCTGAGTGGGTGAGTGGCGGGAGCACGATGCTCAGCGCCATGGCGGCCCCGGAGGCGGTCGTCACGGCATGGCTGCCGAACCGGCGGCACAGTCGTCCGGTCAGCATCATGAACGCGACCGCGCCCGCCGACACGCCGAGCAGGGCGAGCCCGAGCGCACCGGCGCCGGCGCCGGTCTGCTGCTTGATCGCGGGGATCCGTACGACCCAGCCGGCGAAGAGGAAGCCGTCCATGGCGAAGAACGCGGTGAGGGCGAGGCGGAGTCGGGTCAGGGCGGTGCGGGACGGGTCGGAGGCGTACGGGGTCAGGTGTCGATCGGCGGGGACGGGGCCGTGGTGCTGCTTCCAGGCCCACCGTATTTTGTTTAGCGTCGGCACAAAGTCAGAATAGGGGGGTGACCCAGATTCGGACAACCAGGTTGGAGCGGGGCCGTGGCGCCCTCGGACCCGCACTGGAGCTCGTACACACCGGACGCGCGCCCACCCGTGCCGTGCTGACCTCGGAACTCGGCGTGACCCGCGCGACGGCTGGCGCGGTGGCCGCCGAGCTCGAAGCGCTCCGCCTGATTACCGTCGACTCCCGGCCGACCGCCTCGGCCGGCTCCCAAGGACGCCCGTCCCACCGGCTGTTCGTCAACGAGAACGGCCCGGTGGTGCTCGCCGCACAGATCCACGCCGACGGGTACCGGGTCGCCCTGGTCGGCCTCGGGGGGCGCATCGTGGCGACGACGAGCGGCTGCGGAACCATCCCCGCCGATCCGGCCCACGTCCTCACCGAGGCCGTCACGGCCGGCTCGGACCTGCTGCGCGAGACCGGGCGGCGCTGCCTGGGCGCCGGGTTGGCGGTGCCGTCCGCCGTCGCGGAACCGGACGGCGAGGCCCTCAACCCCCTGCACCTCGCCTGGCCTTCGGGCGCACCCGTACGCGCACTCTTCCTCCAGGCGCTCGCCGATGCCGGCATCCCCGGTGTCACCGAGGCGATCGGTTTCACCGGCAACGATGTCAACCTCGGGGCGCTCGCCGAGCACCGGCACGGCGCCGGCCGGGGCGCCCGTGACCTGCTCTGCGTGGCCTCCGGCCACCGGGGCGTCGGCGGGGCGCTGGTGCTCGACGGGCGGTTGCACAGCGGCAGTTCGGGGCTGGCGCTGGAGGTCGGGCATCTGACCGTCAACCCCGAGGGCGCGCCGTGCCACTGCGGCAGCCGCGGCTGCCTGGACGTCGAGGCCGACCCGCTCGCCTTCCTCGTCGCGGCCGGCCGCGAACCGGGCCCCGAGGTCTCGCTCCTCCAACAGGCCGCCGACCTGCTCCGGGACGAGTACGCCGACCCGGACGTACACGCCGCCGCCGACCTCCTCATCGACCGGCTCGGCCTCGGGATCGCCGGGCTCGTCAACATCCTCAACCCCGACCGCATCATCCTCGGCGGGCTGCACCGCTCCCTGCTGGAGGCCGATCCGGAGCGACTGCGCGCGGTGGTCGCCGACCGCAGCCTGTGGGGCCGCAGCGGCGGCGTACCGATCCTGCCGTGCAGCCTCGACCACAACAGCCTGGTGGGGGCGGCGGAACTGGCCTGGCAGCCGGTCCTGGACGATCCGCTGGTGGTGTTGGAGCGGTGAGGTCGAGGGTGCGGTGACAGTCGAGGGGCGCGGTAACGGTTGAGGGGTGCGGTGACGGTCGAGGGGCGCGGTAACGGTCTAGGGGCCGCGTCGCGGCACTGGACCACCGCACCCGCCCACCCCCCGAAGGGGGGTGGGCGGCGGGGAAAAAATAGGGCCAGGAAATCGGCGCCGGAAATCTGGACCGAGCCCGCACCCCTTGGGCCAAGCCCGCCACCCCGCCCCCTAGACGGAGCCCGCCCCCCGGCCCTAGCCGCAGCCCGCCACCTCCGCCACCCCCGCCTCCCACTCCGCCGCGAACGCCCGCGCCGGGTTGTCCGTCAGGAAACGGGTCACCAGCTCGGCGCCCAGGGCGAGTTCGAGCCGGGCCCGGTGGCGGCGGAGCAGATGCGGCATGCCGGGGCCGCCGTCGACCGAGCGCGCGGCGGCCGTCGTGGTGTCCCCGCCGAGCAGGATCCGGTCACCGAAGCCCGCCTCCGCCAGCGCGGCCAGCGCCTCGGGCAGCCGCCAGTCCGTCGCGTGGTGCGCCCGCGAGGGCCCGTCGAAGGCCAGATACGCCCCCGCCTCGGCGGCTGCCCGGTGGACCACGGGATCGGGCGAACGGTTGAGGTGCCCGAGGATCACCCGGTCCGGCGGCACCGCCAACTCGCCACAGAGGAGCTCCAGTACGTCCAGCGCTCCGGTGCCCAGCTCCAGATGGACCCCGATGGCCGCACCCGTTGCCCGCTGGGCCTCGGAGGCCGCGGCCATGGTGTACCGGGCGTGCGGGTCCAGGCCGTGGAACCCGCCGGCCACCTTGATCATCCCGGCTCGTGTCCCGGTGTCGCCGATCCCCTCGGTCAGCTCGGTGACGAACAACTCCGCCAACCCCGGACGGACGCGTTCCACCGTGCCGGGCGCGTAGTGCGCCTCTTGGTGCAGCCCGGTGGCGGCGACCAGGGTGACCCCCGATTCCCGTGCCAGCCGCGGCAGTTCGGCGGCGCCCCGGCCCATGCCGTACGGCGTCCACTGGATCACCGCGGCGCCGCCGGCCGCCCGGAACGCGGCCAGTTCCGCGGCCGCGGCACCGGCGTCGGCCAGCTCCTGCCCCGGAAGTTGGGGACTGCGCAGGAACAGGTGGTCGTGTGCGTTGCAGACGCCGAGGCGGGCGGGGGAGACGTCGCCCAGGACCGTACGGATCGTCGGCCCGGTCACCACTGTCGTCGGCCCGGTCACCACTGCTGCCCCGCACCGATCCGGGCGACGCCCGGGGCGGACAGATGCAGCACCTGATAGCGATCGCCCGCAGCCGGCGGAACGTCCGCCGCGGCGTCCGCCCACAGGGTGAAGCGGATCAGCTCCCAGTGCCGCGGATCGAGCGCCACCACGGCGCTGTGCACGCCGTCCGCCGTGGCCAACTCCTCCTGCTCGGCAACCGCCTCCGCCACTACGGCGGCCACATCGGCGCTCTCGGGAAGGATGTCGGCCCGCCGTGTGTACGCGCGGGGGACGGCACCGGCCGACGGGCCGGGCCGGTGGAAGAGCCCCCGCCAGTGCTGTACGACCGGCCGCCCGAAGTCCCGGATCACGCCGCGGAACCCGTCGCCCACCAGGAAGCCGTTCATCGCCTCCGGATCGGCCCAGAGGTAGAACGGCGCGTACTGGTTGACCGGCGAGCCGTCGACACCGCGCTCCCGCATCCCGTACGCCTTGAGGCCGAGCCCCGGGTAGTCATCCAGGAGGTGGCCCTTGGACCGCACCCGCTCCCGGATGATCTGCATGTCGTAGTCGGCGGGCAGCGTGATGGCGTACTGCATGGCGTGCATCGAGGTCTCCTGGGACTGGGCAGGGGAGGGGAACGGCGGACGGCGGGTGTCATCGGTCGTTTGCGGCCGGTGTGGGACCGGGGGGGCGGCGGGTGTCACCGGTCGTTTGCGGCTGGTGCGGGATCGGGGACGGCGGGTGTCATCGGTCGTTTGCGGCCGGTGTGGGGCCGGGGGCGGCGGGTGTCACCGGTCGGCTGCGGCCGGTGCGGGGCCGGGGGTGCTCCCGGTGGTCTGGGCCGCGAGCAGGGCCAGTACGCCGCGTACGGCCGCGTCGAATGGTGCGGTGTCGTCGGCCGCCTTGGCGAGCACGTAGCCGCCCTGGACGACGGCCGCGACGGTGGCGGCAGTGGCCACCGGGTCCAGTGCGGCGGCCAGTTCGCCGCGGCGCACCCCCTCGCCGAGCACCTCGGCGATCCGTTCCTGCAGCCAGCCGAACATCTCGTCCAACGGGCCCCGCAGTTCGGCGCTCTGCACCACGTCGCGGTCCTGCGTCATCCGCCCGATCGGGCAGCCGCGCAGCACCCGCCGTTCGCGCAGCAGATAGGCCGCCACCCGGTCGTAGGCCGTACCGGAAGTGGACAGGCACTCCTCGGCGGCCGCCTTCATGCCCTCCGCGGTCCGCCGGATGGCGGCCAGGGCGAGATCGGACTTGCCCGAGAAGTGGTGGTACATGCTGCCCTGTCCGACGCCGGCGCGCTCCAGGATCGCTTTCGGGCTGGTGCCGACGTAGCCGCGCTCCCAGAGGAGCTCCTGGGTGCTGCGCAGCAGCCGCTCCTGCGCGCCGGGCTGCTGCTGCCGCCCCGGAGGGGCGGACGCGTGCTCCTGAGTGTTCATGATCGCGACTGTACATACTAGTAGTTACAGAATTCAAGGGAGGGTGGGGGAAGGGGCGGGGGAGGGGTGTCGGGGTGCCGTACTGCGGCCGGTGAAGCAGTCATCCGGCCCCCGCGTACTCCCCGCGTGGTACCGGTGAAGCCGCTGGCCGTACGACGACGTACGGCCCCCGGGAGACCAGGCTCGGAAGGGCAACGGCGGCCGTCCCGCAGGGGCGGCGGTCCCGTCCTTCAAAGGAGCTGATGGCGATGTTCGAGCTGGCCCACCCCTGGTCCGGTGGCGGCCCCGGTCCCTGGATCCTCTTCGTCCCGTTCCTCTGGGCGCTGGCGGTCTTCGGCGTGGTCACCCTGCTGCGCCGCACGATCTGGCGCCACGGCGGACCGGGCCTCCGTTTTGGCGGCGGCCTCCGTTCCACCGCCCGCACGGCCCGTACCGCCGGTCCCTCCGGGGCGGACGTCCCGACCCCGATCGCCGTACTGGGACGCCGATTCGCGGCGGGCGAGATCGACGAGGAGGAGTACTGGCGCCGACTGTCCGTCCTGGAGGAGCACTTCGCCACCGGCGGCCCCGAGGGCGGCACGGCATGAGCCCTTCCCTCCGGGGCAGTTGACGGTGATCGCGCCCTGGTCGCGCCGGTCGCCCCCGGCCGCCTTCCTGGTCGGTCTGTAGACCGGAGGCGTCGCCGCCCGTACGACCCTCCCGGGGGTCAGCCAACCCGCGCGCCCCGTACGCCCCTCCCGGGTGCGGCCTCGGCGGGCGTGCGGGCGGGGGTGTCGTCCCTCGGCAACGGGTCCCAGCGGGAGCGGGCCGTACGGGCCTCGGCGGGCGCGGCGGTCAGGGCCGGAAGGGTGAACCACACCACCTTTCCGCCGCCCTCCGGACGCATCCCCCAGCTCTCGCTGAGCGCCGCGATCAGCGCCAGGCCGCGACCGCAGGTCTCCCAGTTGCCGGCGGTCCTGATCCGCGGCAGCCGGGGATCGTCGTCGTACACCGAGACCGTCAACCGGCTGAGGAGAAGGCTGAGTTCGACGGTGCAGCGTTTGCTGGGGCTCGCGTGCCGGTGGACGTTGGCGAGGAGTTCGGTCACCCCGAGCGTCACGGGGTCTATCAGGGCGTCGAGATGCCAGCGCCGCAGCTGAGAGGAGACGATTCTTCGCACATGTCCGATGCGCGCCGGAACGGCGTGGAGCTCCACCGAGCAGTGCCTGCTGGGCTGCGTGATCACGACCGCGACTCCCTGATGAGGCCGGGCGCCCCCCGTTCCTGGCAGGGCGAAGATCGGATCCAGCGATGCCCGCTGCACCACAGCGTCACCGCTGGTGAACCCTCAGTGATACGAGTCCAGGGTCAGTCAGACGGTGCGCTCCCGCAACCGCACCCCACCGGCCACGGCGGCGGTCAGGAACGCGGTGGACGGGCCGTTTCCAGGGCCTTGAAGAAGAGTTCCGGTGTGTCGAGGGTGAGCGAATAACGGTGGCCGTTGAGAGTGGCCAGCGCCCGGTCCCGCGCCGCGAACAGCGGTTTGTGTGCCTCGACCGACTGCAGCGGGGCGCTGTCGATCTCCGTGCCGTAGCTGGTCAGCAGCACCAGCCGGCCGTCACTGATGACCACCTGCCCGGCGCGGGTCAGCGACCGCAGCGCGCGCTCGATCCGTACGCCGGTCGCGGTGAACTCCGGCTCCGCCATGGCCGGCACCTCCTCGGTGAAACGGGCGGATCCCCTCCGCCGCCCCTTGTGGGAAGTTTGCCGGGAGGTCGCCCTGTGCACCAGTGCCACTGGTCCCGGGTAAGGGCGCGGCCCCTCGGGGACGCCGGTCGCGACGGCGCCGTCGGTCACCGGCGGCCGGCGTCCCGGCGCCCGGTCGGTCATCGGCCTCCGACGTCCCGGCGCCCGGTCGGTCATCGGCCTCCGGCGTCCTGGCCTCCGGCGTCCTGGCCTCCGGCGTCCTGGCCTCCGACGTCCCGGCCTCCGGCGCTCACCCACCGCCTGCCTCCGACCTCCGGCTCCGCCGGCAACTACAGCGGCACCCCCGCCGCAAATGGCCCGCCCCCAGCCCTCCTTGGGGTCTCTCAAAGTGATGTTTATGCAGGTGAGAAGGGTGCGACCGGTAGTTATAGTCGGAGTCGGGCCCGGCGTCGTGCGCGGGCGCACAAAAGTCTGAGGAGCGCGCCGGTGAGTACTGCACAGCACCCCACGGGCCTGCCCGGCGACGCGGTTGCGGCCGAGGCGCCGATGCCGACCGTCGACGTCGACCGCTCGGATCCGGACTACCGGAACTGGCTGAAAGAAGCCGTACGCAAGGTCCAGGCGGACGCCAACCGCACCGCCGACACCCACCTCCTGCGCTTCCCGCTGCCCGAGGAGTGGGGCATCGACCTCTACCTCAAGGACGAGTCGACGCACCCCACCGGCAGCCTCAAGCACCGACTGGCCCGTTCGCTGTTCCTCTACGGGCTGTGCAATGGCTGGATCCGGCCGGGCAAGCCCGTCATCGAGGCGTCCAGCGGCTCCACGGCGGTCTCCGAGGCGTACTTCGCCAAGCTGATCGGTGTCCCCTTCATCGCGGTCATGCCGGCCACCACCAGCCGTGAGAAGACCCGGCTGATCGAGTTCCACGGCGGCCGCTGCCATCTCGTCCAGGACCCGCGGACGGTCTACGAGGTCTCCGCCCGGCTCGCCGCCGAGTCCGGCGGCCACTACATGGACCAGTTCACCTATGCCGAACGAGCCACGGACTGGCGCGGCAACAACAACATCGCCGAGTCGATCTACCAGCAGCTGCGGCTGGAGCGGTACCCCGAACCGGCCTGGATCGTGGCCACCGCGGGCACCGGCGGCACCTCCGCGACCATCGCCCGCTACGTCCACTACATGCAGTACGACACCCGGATCTGCGTCCCCGACCCGGAGAACTCCTGCTTCTTCGACGGCTGGCTCACCGGCGACGCCGGAACCGACTGCGCCACCGCCTCCCGCATCGAGGGCATCGGGCGGCCGCGGATGGAACCGAGCTTCGTACCCGGCGCGATCGACCGGATGATGAAGGTCCCGGACGCAGCCAGCGTCGCCGCCGTACGCGCCCTGGAGGCGGCGATCGGCCGCAAGGCGGGCGGCTCGACCGGTACCGGGCTGTGGGGTGCCCTGAGGATCGTCGCCGAAATGGTCGCCGAGGGCCGTACGGGATCCGTCGTCACCCTCCTCTGCGACCCCGGCGACCGCTACCTCGACAAGTACTACTCCGACGACTGGCTGGCCGCCCAGGGCCTGGACATCACGCCCTACGCACGCACCCTCGACGAGTTCCTGACCACGGGGCGCTGGCCTGACTGAGGCGGCCTGGGCCGCTTGAAGGGCCCGTCCGGGCCTGCCTTGAGCTCGGCCGGGGCGCCTTGAGCTCGTCGGGCTGCGTGGGGGCGGGGCTGTCGGGGCTACGTGAGCCGGCCTGCGGCTGCGTGAGTCCGCCTGTGGCTGGGCTGGGTGGGCTTCCCCGTGGCTGGGTGAGCCCGTCGGGGGCGGGCTGCTTGACTCCTGCGTGGGGCCGCCGGGCCGCCGGGGCCGTGGGCCGTCCCGCGAACGGGCGCAACGGCCGACGGGGGAGAAGGCCAGCTACCGGCGAGCCAGGCGGCGGTCCAGGGCCCGCGTCGAGTCCCGGAAGGCCCGGGCCAATCCGGGCCTGGCCAGTGCCATCACCCAGCGGAACGGCGCTGCGCCGTCCGCCGCGAACGTCCACCGCAGGCGGGTGCCCTCGCCCGCCGGCGTCAGTCGCCAGTCCTCCAACAGGGCACGCAGCCCAGGGGCGTTGGTGGTGTCGACGCGGTAGGCGTAGCGCCCGTCCGGCTCGGCCGCCAGCACCGTCTCGGCGAAGCGGGTACCTCCCGTGAGCCGCACCTCGCGGCCCCGGCCGTCATGCGTCGACGTCGCCCACGCCACGCCCGTGAACCAGGACGACCACCCCGCCACATCGTCCACGAGCGCGGCATAGACCGCCTTGGGCGGCGCGGCGACCTCTCCGCTGAACACCAGCCGCACCGGTGCTGACTCGACGAAATCCAGCGCGACGGCGCGGAGTCGGCGTGCCATGGACGAGCACCCCCTGGGGGACGGGCCGGGCCGGGTGGGCCGGACGGGCTGGGACAGCACGGGCGATGGCGGGCGAGGTGGCGATGGGTCGCACACGCTACCTGACACACCATCAGGTAGCCAGAGCCTTGCCCGGTAGTCCGCCCGCTACCTGGCACGCCATCAGGTTGCCAGGCCCCGCCGATAGCCGCCCCCGGGTGACCGGCCATCCACCGGTAGTCGGCCCCCGGGCAGTCGGCCTCTTTCGCTGCCCCCAGGTGGGTATCGCAGCTCTCAGGGCTTGCCGTCCGCTCGTTAGCCTTCGCCGACGGTCAGAGCTCCCCGTCCTCCGGGAGTTCACCCGCGATCACCAGCTCCGGCGGCAGCTCCGCGAACTCCGCCCGGGCTGCCGTGGACAGCCCCGCGTCCGTCACCAGCACATCGACCTCGTCCAGCGTCGCGAACGAACTCAGCCCGACCGTGCCCCACTTGGTGTGGTCGGCGACCACCACCACCCGACGCGCGGAACGCACGAAATGCCGGTTGGTCTCCGCTTCCGCCAGATTCGGCGTCGAGAGCCCGGCTTCCACCGATATGCCGTGCACCCCGAGGAACAGCACGTCGAAATGGAGCGAGCGGATCGCAGCATCGGCCACCGGTCCCACGAGCGTGTCCGACGGCGTCCGCACCCCGCCCGTCAGCACCACCGTCGCGGCCCCGGCCCGCGGCGCCGTGCCGCCGCTGGCCGCCGCTCGCTGGGCGGTGTAGAACACATCGGCCACCCGGACCGAATTCGTGACCACCGTCAGATCCGGCACGTCCAGCAGCTGCTGCGCCAGCGCGAAGGCCGTCGTACCGCCCGCGAGCGCGATCGCGCTGCCCGGCGCCGCCATCTGGGCCGCCGCCTTGGCGATGTCCTCCTTGGCGCTCAGCTCCAGCCCGGACTTCGCCTCGAATCCGGGCTCATGGGCGCTCGGCTCGCTGACCGGCACCGCGCCGCCGTGCACCTTCTCCACCATGCCCTGGCGGGCCAGTGCGTCCAGATCGCGACGGACCGTCATGTCGGACACGCTCAACTTGCGGGTGAGCTCATTGACCCGCACCCCGCCGCGTCGCCTGACCTCGTCGAGAATCAGGGCCCGCCGCTGCTCCGCGAGGAGGTTCTGGTTGTCGCTCACCCCGCCCGTCCCTTCCGCCCGGCTCGCCGTCTCGGCTCGTATGCGCCGGCTCCCGCCTGCGATCACTGATGCCCTCATCCTCGCACGAGGCACTGACACCGACGCCGCCCCGACGCCCCCGACGCCCCCCGACGGAGACCGACGGACGCCCGAGATGGCAGAGGCTCGTGCTGCGCGCCGGCCACCAGGGGCGCGGGTCCGCTCGCGCATGCCCGCTGCCAAGGGTGCGGGTCCGCTCGCGCATGCCAGGCGCGAGTGTCCGGTGACACCTCAGGCGCCTTCCTGACCCCTTTCGGAGCCCTGCCACCCTGCCCCTCACGACCCCTGTCGCCCGCCCACCTCCTGGTGACCTGCGCCTTCCCGCGGCCCTGTCACACCCGCGGCCCTGTCTCTCCCGTGGCCCTGTCTATTCCGGGGCTCTGCCCCTCCCGGCGCCCCGCCGAGCCGGCCGTGGCCCCGCTGCCTCCCGGGCGCCCGCCGGCTCCTGGCGTTCCGCCGCCTCCCGGGTCCTGCCCTTTTCCGGCGTCGTTCTGCCTGTCACGTACCGGCGTCCCGCTGCCCCACAGCCCCTGCCGTCCCGTCGCCCCCGCCGCCTGTCGCGTATCGGCGGCTCGCCGCCCCCGCCGCCCCGCCGCCAGCCGCGCCGCTGATGCCCGCGCCCCCGTCACTGTCCGCGCGCTGCGCGTGCCCCTGCCCGTGCCCTTCCGCCTGCTGGGGGCCCGCCGCCCTGCCGACTCTCGCAATCCCCCGCCGCCTGCCGCCCTGCCCGCTCACGGAGCCCCGCGGCCCGCCGCCTCGCTGCTTTCCGCCGTCCTCTCCCTCCCGGCGCCCGCGGTCCCACCCGGCTCCGAGGGCTTCCCCCGCCCCCTCCCCCTCTCCCCCTTCGGGGGAGGGGGCGGGGGGTGGGTTCGGGGGTGGGGGGATGCGCAGCATGGCGCGGATGAGCCCAAGCGGGCCCACCGCGCCGGTCCGTGTCGCAGTTCGGGTGGATGTGCCCCCGCCGGAAAGGGACAATCCTTGGTGCGCCGCACCACGTTCGTCGGCCCACCAAGCCGCACCAACACGCAAGCCGCACCAAGACCCAAAGCCGCACCAAGACTCAAGCCGTAAGACCAAGGCAGCACCGAGACCAACGCAGCACGAAGGCCAAGTGCCGCATCACAACAGCCACAACAGGCACCACAGCCACCAGCCGCCGCACACGACAGTCGCCACTCACGCCAGGCACAGACCAATCGACACCGCACGCGCACCGCGCTCGGCCACATCGCGCCGCACCAGACGGACATCGGGGGATACCAGTGGAGACCGCGGAACCCACGCCGATCGACCCAACCAACCCAACCAACCCGCCCAGCCCAACCAGCCCAACCAGCCCATCCAACCCACCCAACCGACCCAAGCCCCCCAACCCGACCACCCCATCCAACCCCACCACCCCAATCGCCCCTCCAACCACCAACGCCGCCCCCACAACCACCACCCCCACCCCCTCAACCACCCCCTCAACCACCCCCACCCCCCACCAAGTTGCCCCACCCCCGCACGCCCCCCAGCTCTCCCTGGAGCTGCTGGTGCATGGTGTGGGAGGTACCACCGCGCAGGACATGCTCGGTGATCCGCGGGTGCAGTTGATCACCGGGGACGACACCGCGGCCTGTTACCGGCGTACGGAGGATGCCGATGCCGAGGAGCGGCCCGGGGACTACCGGGGCGAGCCGGTGCGGGAGGCGTACTGCTGGTCCAATCTGACCTCGGGCAACGGGGCCCGCGCCCTGTGGCTGGTCCTGTTGCCCTTCATGGTCGCCAACCTCGCGCACTGGATGCGCCCGGCCGCACCGCCCGACCACCGGGCGCAGCGGATCTACGACCTCCTGGTGCGGATGCTCGCGCTCACGCTGACCGTCCTGCTCGCCGCCGCGGCCTGTGAGGTCGCCCTGGACCTCACGGCCTGGCAGTGCGCCGGAACCCCCGTGTGCGTGGCCGGGAAGTCCTGGCTGGGATTCCTCAGCCCCGACAACGGCGGCTGGTGGAGCACCCCGGGCCGGCGCCTGGCGCTCGCCTCGGGAGTGCCGCTTCTCGTCATCGGCTTCCTGTGGTGGCTCTCGCACCGCACCTGGAGTGCCTATGAATCCGCCTCGCCGCCACCCCGGGTGCCCGGCAGCTCCCGCTACACCCCGGATGCCGAACGCACCGCGCTGAGCCTGGAGGGCTTCTGGTACGGCCGTCGGCTGGTCGCCCGGCTGCGTGCCGCGCACACCACCGCGGGGGTGCTCACCATCGCGGCGGTGCTGCGCGCCGCCAGTGCGAAGGCGGACGGGGTCGGAGGCCACTATTCCGTTCTCGCGGTCACCGGGCGGGTGCTGACCACCCTGGTCATCCTGCTCGCCGCGGCCACCCTGGTGGTCGTCTGGCGCACCGCGCGCAGCGAGGCGGTGCCGGACGAGGATTCCGACCGGTTCGTCGTCCGAGCGCTGCCGTACGCGGCCCTCGCGGTGCTCGGCCTGATCGCCCTGCACTCCGCCTGGGCGCGGCCCGGATCGCACAGTTACGGGCCGCTGCCGGGCGCCGCGGCCTTCGGCGGCATCGCCGTGTTCCAGGGCGTGCTGGTCCTCGCCCTCGCGGTGACCGCCTGGGTGCTGCAGCGCGCCGCCCGGAACGACGCACGGACCGCCCTGCGCGGCATGGGCGGCCCCGCCGTCGCCCTGCTGGCCTGCGCGGTCGGCGGGGTGCTCTCCGGGGGAGTGGCCCAGCGCTTCGCCGACTGGATGGACGGCGGGGCGACGCCCGGCCAGGCGCACGCGCCCATCCCCGGCCCGCCGGTGCTGCTGTCCTGGCAGGCGTCGGCCATCCCGGCGCTGCTGGTCGTGTTCGCGGTCGTCGCGGTGCTCGCCGCCGTCCGCGTGCTGATCGTCCGGCGCCGGGTCGCCGAGGACGTGCCCGGCCTCTACGACCCGCGCGAACACCCCGACGAGCGCCGTACGCGAGCGATCGCCGGGACCATCGCCCGGGCCGGCCTCACCGACGCGGCGCCCGTCCTGGTCGCCGCCACCTCCGCGGTCACCCTCGTCCTCGGCGCGGGCGCGGTGGCCGGCGCCTGGCTGACCGATCGCGCGCCCGGCCGTGCCACCGAGGGCGCACCGCCCGTGCTGCACGCCGCCGCCGAGTCCGCCGAGTCCCTCGGCTCCTGGCTGATGGGCGCCGGCGTCATACTGCTGCTCGCCATGGGGCGGCGCGCCTACCGCGACCACTCCGCCCGCCGCACGATCGGCATCCTCTGGGACGTCGGCACCTTCTGGCCGCGCGCCGCCCACCCCTTCGCGCCGCCCTGTTACGCGGAGCGCGCCGTACCGGACCTCACCTGGCGGATGGCCACCTGGACCGAGCGGTTCGACGGCCGGCTGGTGATCTCCGGGCACTCCCAGGGCAGCGTGCTCGCGGCCGCCGCCGTCTGGCAGCTGGACCTGGTCACCCGCAGCCGGGTCGCCCTGCTGACGTACGGCAGCCCCCTGGAGCGCCTCTACGGCCGCTGGTTCCCGGCCTTCTTCGGGCCGCCCGCGCTCACCGGACTCCACCGCGAGATGGACGACTGGCGCAACCTCTGGCGGTTCACCGACCCCATCGGCGGGCCGATCCAGCTCACCTGCGAGGACGGCCGCCGGGTCGACCAGGGGCCGCTGCGCGACCCGCTCGCCTTCGGCCGCACGCTGCAGAACCCGCTGCCCGCCCAGATCCTGGGCCACGGCGACTACCAGGCCGATCCGGTCTTCGACACCGTCCGGGCCGAGCTGATCGCCCGGCTCGGCCCGGGGCTGCCGGGGATGCCGGAGCAGCGGCCGGCCGGCGGGCACCCGGACGGGCGGCCCGCTCAGGGCAGTTCGGGCAGGTCCTCGGCGTAGAGGAGGGTCAGGTCGTCGGTGCTCGGGTCGGTCAGCTGCGCCACCCGGCCCGCGTGCCGCTCGACCATCGCCTCGAACGTCTGCCGTGCGGTGCGGCCGTTGCCGAACGACGGGCCCTTCGGCAGCGCGGTGAAGTACTTCAGCAGCGCCTCGCCGGCCCCGTCGGCGAGGTGGTACTCGTGCTCCTCGCCCTGCTGCTCGACGATCCGCAGCAGTTCCTCCGGGGCGTAGTCGCCGAAGGTGATGGTGCGTGAGAAACGTGATGCCACACCGGGGTTGACCGCCAGGAAGCGCTCCATCTCGGCGGTGTAGCCGGCCACGATCACCACCACGGCGTCCCGGTGGTCCTCCATCAGCTTCACCAGGGTGTCGATGGCCTCCTTGCCGAAGTCCCGACCGGAGTCCTCGGGGGAGAGGGCGTACGCCTCGTCGATGAACAGCACTCCGCCACGCGCCCGGTCGAACGCCTCCTGGGTCCGGATCGCGGTCGACCCGATGTGCTCGCCGACCAGGTCCACCCGGGACACCTCGACCAGATGGCCGCGCTCCAGTACCCCGAGGGAGGCCAGGATCTCGCCGTAGAGCCGGGCCACCGTGGTCTTGCCGGTGCCGGGGGAGCCGGTGAAGACGAGGTGGCGGCGGACCGACGCGGCCTTCAGGCCGGCCTCCTGCCGGCGGCGGCCCACCTCGATCATGTTGATCAGGCTGCGCACCTCCCGCTTGACGCTCTCCAGCCCCACGAGGGTGTCCAGTTCGCCCAGCACCTCGCCGGACGGCCGGCTGGTCACGGCCGCCTCCGGGGGCGCGGTGGCGGCCGGCGGGGAGCTCTGCGCCGGGATGTTGCCCAGCAGGCCGGCGGTCTGCGTCGCGTGCTGCACGGCGGGCGCGGTGCCGGTTCCGGGCGCGGGGACGGCCCGGCTCTCGTCGCTGGTGCAGTCCTGGACGGTCGGCCCGTCGCCCTGCCCGGCGCCGCCCTCGGCGAACTCGTAGCCGCCGCGCGCGCACCGCTCCGTACGGCACCGGGTCAGCGTCGTCCGGCAGCCGTCGATCACATGGAAGCCGAAGCCGGAACTGCCGGTGACCCGGCAGCCGTGGAAGGTGCCGCGGCCCTCGGCGGAGACGTAGAACCCGGCCTCGGCCGGCGAACTGACCGTGCAGCCCTCGATGGTGGGGTCCGCGCCCTTGGTGACGATCACGCCGGTCTGGGCGCCGTCGATGGTGCAGTTGGCGAGCGTGCCGCCGCTGCCGTGGTCGCGGAACCAGGCACCGGTGGCGGCCTCCCGGATCCGGCAGTCGTCCAGCTGGACGGTGGCCCCGTCGCTCACCGACACCGCGGTGTTGCGCACCTGGGCGAGGTCGCAGTCCACCACGTCCGCCCGGGAGCCCCGGTCCAGGACGAACAGCGCGTCCGGTACGTCGTGGACCCGGGTGGCGTCCAGTACGGCGGTGGCACCGTCGCTGACCCACACCGCCGGGTAGTCGCCCGTGCTGTCGTGGATCTCGCACTGGTTGGCGTCCACCCGGGTGCCCGGGTCCCATACGGACAGGCCGTTCCGCCCGAAGTGGCGCACCGTGCTGCGGGTCAGCGTCAGCACCGAACGGGACCGCAGATCGACCGCGTTCTCCGGGATGTCGTGGATGTCGCAGTCGGCGAGGGTGAGCACCGCGTCGGTGTCCAGGGTGACGCCGTCGGCGGAGGTACGGTGGACCGTGCAGTCGGTGAGATGGCCGGTGGCCCGCGCCGCGACCTGGATCCCGGCGCCCTTGATCTCGTACAGCTCGCAGCCCACCGCCTCGACCGCGCTGCCCTCGCCGTTGACCGCCAGGCCGGCACCCGAGGCGTGGTGGACCTTGCAGTTCTCCAGCCGCGGGTGGGCCCCGTCGCGCACCGTGATCCCCGTCTGGCCGGCGGCCATCACCTCGCAGTCCTCGAAGAGCCCGCCGGCGCCGTCCAGGACGCTGATGCCCACTCCGCCCGCGTTGTCGACGGTGCAGCGGCGCACCGTCGGGCGGGCCCCGCCGCGCACCTCGATGCCGGACGCGGACCGGGTCACCACCCGCAGCCCGGACAGCTCGGGGGCGCCGTCCTCCACCAGCAGCGCGGGCGCGGCCGAATCGGTGGCCTCCAGATGGAGGTCGTGCACGGTCGCCGACGCCCGTATCGTCAGCGCCACCCCGTCGGGCGGCACGATCCGCACCGAGCCGCGCGAGCCGTCCGCGCCGCGCAGCGTCACCGCACGCGCCAGCACCAGGTTCTCGCGGTACGTACCGGCCGGGACCGTCAGCACATCACCGTCCCCGGCGGCCTCCAGGGCTGCGGCGAGCGAGCTGTACTCGCCTGTACGGCGCCGCCACCGCGACGTGCCGGAGTGCGTCACCTGGACCGAGCCCTGTGCCATGGCGCTGTCGTGTCCCCACTTCGTGCGGCTGATGTCGGCCCGGCACCCTCCGTCCGCGGATGTCCGCATTCGGGTCCGCCGGGCCCCAGCCGGGAGGCTGGCGCCACCACCGTAGCGCGCCCGGCGGGCGCCGGTTGACACGGTCAGCTGCTGGTCGGTTGCCGGGTCCGGAAGCCTCAACTCCCGGCGTCCGCGCGGCCCCAGGTCTGGCCGGCGCGCTCCCACTCCTCGTCCCACCGGCGGAAGCGACGCACCATCAACTGCCCGACGACCAACCGCCGGCCGGCCTCGATCAGTCCGCCGGCCGCGGCGGCGGTGCCCAGCCCGGCCAGCACCGCATGCGTACCGGCCGTGCCGACGTCCATCGGGCGCGGCATCACCCGGCCACGGCCGTCGGTCCAGATCCGGAACCCCTCGCCGGGCTCCACCGGATGCGGCGCCGCGATCTGCCCGACGTGCGGACTGCCGTCGACGGCCGTCCACCGGGCGATGACCCGCAGATGCGCATCGCGCTGCGACGACGTCTCCGGATCGGGGTCGAGCGGGGCGCGGGACACCAGCCGGTCGACCGTGACCCGGACCAGGTGCCGCTGCTGGTGCTGCAGCCGTACGGTCTCCAGCAGCGCGCCGTGCGCGGCCCGGCCGGTGAACCAGCCCGCCAGGGGCGCGCCGAGGACGATCAGGAGCGCGGCCGCGAGGGCCACCCAGGCCTCGATCCGGTCCGTGCGGCGCCGCAGCGGATTCCGCCGCCAGCGCCAGACTCCTGTCATCGCGCGCATCGTCGCCCCCTCTCGTGTCCGTTGAATACCGCATCCGGGGTGGTCCACGCGAGGGTTGTGCGGAGAGAGAGCAACATCACGCCCCCCGGAACGCCACAAATCCGGGCGCGGGGCGAACGGTGGTTCGGCCGTGCGGTACGGGCCCGCCGCACCGCATCGGCGGGTTCAGCGCAGGCGGACGGCGAGGGTCACCTCGGCGCCGGGCATGCCCGTCCCGGCCGGCCCCGAGGCGACCGCGAACCGGTCCGCCACCAGGCGCGCCAGCCACAGCCCGCGCCCCTTCGGTGCGCCGTCCAGGCCCGGCAGCAGCTCGGGGATCACCGCCTCGCTGAACCCGGGGCCGGTGTCGCTGATCCGGCACTCCAGTTCGTCGCCTGCAGCCCGGTCAGATGCACCGTCAGCCGCCCCGCCGGTGCGGTGTGTGCCAGCGCGGTCTGCAGCGCCCGGGTGAGGCGTCCTGCCGGGCGGCGTCCGCCTCACCGATGAAGCGCGGCGCGCCGTCCGGCTCGCGCTCCCGGCGCAGGCTGCCCAGCCGCTCCAGCAGTGCGCGCGGATGCGCCCGTTCCACGGCGGTGAGCACCACTCGGTCGAACCGGCGGCGGTCGCAGACGCAGCTCTCGGTGTACGGCCGGCCGGTGAAGAGTTCCTCGGGCACGTCGGGGCAGGGCAGCACCAGGGCCTTCTCGCCGCGGGACGGTCCGAGCCGTACGAACGCCGTGACCACGTCCCGGCGCACCTCGTCATGGCGGTGACTCACGAAGGCGTGGTCCCCGGGGCGCAGCTGCTGGACGGGAAGGAGACGGTCGCTCCGAGGGGCGTTCGCAGCATCGACACGCAGTTCTTCGTCTCCCGTCGCGCTCCGCCGGCGGCGGGCGCGGCCGCCGAGGGCCGCGCCGGCCCGTCAGTCGAGTATCTCGAACGGGTCGCCGATCCGGATCCTGCCGACCTCGCGGGGTATCAGGTTCTGGCCGAAGACCAGCCGGTCACCGAAGCGGCGGTGCCGGGCGAGGGTGCGCAGCGGTTCCTTGCCGCGCTCGGCGGTGCGCTGGTCGGTGGTCGTGACGACACAGCGGGAGCAGGGCTTGACGACCTCGAAGTCCACCTCGCCGATCCGGACCCGGCGCCAGTCGTCCTCCGCCCAGGGAGCCGTGCCGTCCACCACCACATTGGGCCGGAAGCGGTTCATGGGCAGGGGGCCCTCGTCGGCGTGGTCGCCCTGTGCGATGAGGGAGTTGAGGGCGTCGAGGGAGGACGTCGTGGTCAGCAGCAGCGGAAAACCGTCCGCGAAGCCGACCATGTCACCGGGCTCGGAGTACTCCGGATCGACCGGCCGGCGCTTCTCCGGATGGTCGAGGTACATCAGTTGGCACTCGACGCCCAGATACCCGCTGAACCACTCCGCGGCGGCGGTGCCCGCGGGCACCGCCTCGACCACGTCCCGCCAGACCTCCACCGGGAGGGTCCCGGTGCACGCGGGCACCTCGACCGTCAGCGGCTCCCTGCCGGGCGCGGTGAGGCGGAGACCGCCGCCCGGCAGCTCCTCGGCACGCGCCAAGGCCAGCGCCGGCTGCTGCCGCTGGGTGATCTGCCGGCGCGCGGCGTCCACCAGCAGCCACCGTCGGTCCCCGGCGAGCCCCCACGGCTCCACGACCGCCTCGCCGGGACCGGACCCCGCAATGGATTTGACCGGATAGAGATGGATCGACTGGAGCGCAGGCTTGAGCATGCGTTCCATCCTGCCAGGCACCTCTGACAGCGGATCCGGTGACCGGGTCAGTACCCGCGCGGATACTGCCGGCCGTACGGATCGTCGTACGCCGGGGCCGGCCGGGGCGCGACCGGAGCGGCCGGCCGCATGGCCTCGTACCCCGTGCCCGTGCCCGGGGCCGGGCGCTGGGGCTGTGGTGCCTGCTGCGGCTGGTAGCCGCCGCGGGCACCCGCCTGCTGGGGGATGTAGGGCGCCGGCGCCTGCTGCAGCGGGGCGACCGGATGCGCGGCGGCAGCCGGGTAGCCCTGTGCGGGCGAGGAGGAGGACGGAGCGGCCGGAAGTGCCGGCAGCGCCGAGGGCAGCGCCGGCAGATACGACGAGCCCGTGTCGTAGGGCGAGGGGTTCACCCTGATCGGCGCGATCTGCGGCGTGCCGCGCTCGGCCACGAGGCTGTCGTAGATCGGGGTGTCGGGGAAGGAGGGCGAAGCGTAGTAGCCGCCGCCGTAGGTAGAGCGGGGGGAGGTCATGCGTCATAAGTTAAGCCCACGATGTGTCGATTGGGGAGCCTGAAAAGAGGGTTGTTTTACGTGTGCGGAGTGGCCATGGATCCCCAATGGGAGCGAACTCGGGAAAATCGGTCGCGATCGCCCGTTGGATTCGTGTAAAGACCTCGCTTCTCGCGGGTGAACAGCGGGCGTTCGGCGCTGTCCGGGGCACGTTAGGTTGAGGGGTGCCGCGGGATGCCACCACGCACACGGCACCGCCGACGAGAGGAAGGCGCAGCATGTCGATGCCCAAAAGCGGCAACGTTCCGGTCCCGGCCCCGGCGGTACGGGTGGAACTGGGCTGGCGGGCCGGCCCCGGCACACCGGACGTCGACGCCTCCGCGCTCCTCCTGGCGTCCGGAAAGGTCCGTAACGACGGCGACTTCGTGTTCTACAACCAGCCGGCGCACGCCACCGGAGCGGTGCGGCACGAGGGCAGGCGCACCACGGACGGCGCTTGGACGGACGGCCTGACCGTGCACCTCGACGCCGTGGAGCCGGCCGTCGACAAGGTGGTGCTGGCCGCCTCCGCCGACGGCGGCACCTTCGGAAGCGTCCCCGGGCTCCACATCCGCGTCCTGGACACGGCCGACGGCAGGGAACTCGCCCGGTTCGACAGTCAGGACGCCACCACGGAGACCGCGTTCGTGCTCGGGGAGCTCTACCGGCGCCAAGGGGCGTGGAAGTTCCGCGCCGTCGGGCAGGGTTACGACAGCGGACTCGCCGGTCTGGCCACCGACTTCGGCATCAGCGTCGAGGAGCCGCCCCAGGCCCCGGCCGCCCCGGCCGCCCCGGTGGCCCCCGCGCCCCCGGTGGCGCCGCCCTCCGCGGCCTTCGTGCCCCCGTTGCCGGCCGGTCAGCCGGTGGTGTCAAGGGAGCGCCCGCCGGGGCAGCCCGCGCCGGCCCCCGCACCCCCTGCCGTTCGTCTGACGAAAGTCACCCTCACGAAGGAGGCGCCCGCCGTCTCGTTGACGAAGCAGGGCGGCACCTCCGGCGTGATGCGGGTGAACCTCAACTGGAGCGGCGGCAGCGCCGGCAAGCGGCTGACCCGGAAACTCGGCCGCAAGGCGATGCAGGCCATGGGTGCGCGCGGCGCCCTGCTGCCCCCGTCCGGCGAGCTCGACCTCGACCTGTGCGCGCTGTACGAACTCACCGACGGCGCCGCCGGGGTGATCCACCCCCTGGGCAACAACTTCGGCACCCTGCACGCCCCGCCGTACATCCAGCTCGACGGGGACGACCGCACCGGCGCGGTCGCGGCCGGCGAGAACATGACCGTCAACCTCGACCACCAGGCGCGCATCAGGCGCATCCTGATCTTCGTCACCGTCTATGCCGGCGCCCGCACCTTCGAGGGCCTGAACGCGACGGTCACCCTCCAGCCGCAGCACGGCGCCCCGGTCGACTTCACCCTCGACGCCTGCACGGTCCCGTCCAACGTCTGCGCACTGGCCCTGATCACCCACACCGGCGGCGAACTCGTCGTCCAGCGTGAGGCCCGCTACCTCGTCCCCGCGCCCGGCGTCAGCCCGCAGCGCACCGTCGACCAGGCCTACGGCTGGGGCCTCAACTGGTCGCCGGCCAGCAAGTGACCGCACACCGGCGGGCGCGGCTCACGGCGCCCCGTACGTCCGGCCCTTCCAGGCCGCGCCGCGCCCCCGGTAGTGCTGCACCGCCGAGTCCACCGTCATCAGGAGGTAGAGCAGCGCCGTGAAGGGCAGCAGCGGCGCGGTCCACGGCGGCTGACCGTAGTAGCGCAGCATCGGCAGGTACGTCCCGCACATCACCGCCCAGGCCGCCCCGCCCAGCGCCGCCGGCAGCGCCGCACCGCCGGCCAGCCCCGCCACCAGCGCGACCGGCGGCGCCAGATAGACCAGGGCCAGCCCCAGGACCGTGCCGAGCAGCAGCAGCGGCCGGTGCAGCAGCTGGGCGTAGGCGCTGCGCGAGACCATCCGCCACAGCTCGGCCAGCCGCGGGTACGGCCGCACGCTGTCCACCCGGTCCGCCAGCCCCAGCCAGATGGCGCCGCCGGACCGCTTCACCGCCCGCGCCAGCGTCACGTCGTCGATCACCGCGTGCCGGATCGCCTCCGGGACGCCCGCCCGCTCCGCCGCCTCCCGCCGCAGCAGCACACAGCCGCCGGCCGCCGCGGCGGTCCACGCCCCCGGCCGGTTGACCCGGCGGAACGGGTACAGCTGCCCGAAGAAATACACGAACGCCGGCACGATCAGCCGCTCCCAGAACGTCACCACCCGCAGCCGCGCCATCTGGGACACCAGGTCCAGGTCCGCCGACCGGGCCGCCGCCACCAACTCCCGCAGGCTGTCCGGGGCGTGCGCGATGTCCGCGTCGGTCAGCAGGAGGTACTCCGGCGCCATCCGCTCCCGCGTGAGCGCGATCCCGTGCCGGAGCGCCCACAGCTTCCCCGTCCACCCCGGCCCCGGTTCCCCGGGCGAGGTGACCGTCAGCGGCAGCCCGCCGCGCGCGGCCGCCAGCTCCCGCGCCAGCGCCCCGGTCCCGTCACTGCTGCCGTCGTCGACCAGGAACACCTCCGCCCGGCCCGGGTACTTCTGGCCGAGCAGCGAGGGCAGGCTCTCCGGCAGCACCGCGGCCTCGTCCCGCGCCGGCACCACCACCGCGACCGACGGCCAGCGGTCCGGGTCCCGGCGCTCCGGAAGCCGCACGTCGGTCCGCCAGAAGAAGCCCTGGCCCAGCAGCAGCCACACCCAGGCCAGCAGCGACCCGGCACCGATCCACTCCATCGCTCCCACGGCCGCAGTCTGCCGCACCGGCCCCCGCGCGGGACGTCCCCGGACCGTACGTGTCCTGCCCGGGCGGGCCCGCCCGGCGGGCCGTCGCCCGGCCGGGCCGGTATGACAAGTCGGAGCTGCCGCCCGGTAAAGTGTCCGGGTGAAGATCGCGCTGATGGACTCCGGAACCGGCCTGCTCGCGGCGGCCGCGGCCGTACGGCGGCTGCGGCCCGACGCCGATCTGGTCCTCTCCTCCGATCCCGACGGCATGCCCTGGGGCCCGCGCACGCCCGAGGACGTCACGGCACACGCCCTCGCGGTGGCCCGGGCGGCCGCCGCGCACCGCCCGGACGCACTGATCGTGGCCTGCAACACCGCGTCCGTCCACGCCCTGCCCGCGCTCCGCGCCGAACTGGAACCGGACGTCCCGGTCATCGGCACGGTCCCCGCCATCAAGCCCGCCGCGACCGGCGGCGGCCCGGTCGCCATCTGGGCCACCCCCGCCACCACCGGCAGCCCCTACCAGCGGGACCTGATCGAACGCTTCGCGCGCGGCGTGGACGTCACCGGCGTCGCCTGCCCGGGGCTCGCCGACGCGGTCGAGCAGGCCGACGAGGCCGCCATCGATGCGGCCGTCGCCGTCGCCGCGAGCCGCACCCCGCGCGAGGTGCGGGCCGTCGTCCTGGGCTGCACCCACTACGAGCTGGTCGCCGAACGCATCCGCGCCGCCCTCCAGCAGCCCGGCGCCCCGGCGCTCGTCCTGCACGGCTCGGCCGAGGCGGTCGCCGCCCAGGCGCTGCGCCGTATCGGTGCCGAGCCGGCGCCCGCGGCCACCCCGGCCGGCGGACTCACCGTGCTCCTCAGCGGCCGCCCGGCGGACCTCCCCGCCGCCACGCTCGCCTACGACGAGGGCCGGCTGCTGGCGCAGTCCCGTACGGACGCCGCCGGGGCGCTGAGCGGCTGAACGGGGCGTACGACACCCTGCCGTGGCGTGCGAAGACGCGTACGCTGCGTCTCATGAGGGACCACCCCCACGAGGGGGCAGCAGCCCCCGGCGCAGACGGCCCTTCGGACGCCGGTACCGACGGCACCGGCCGGCCCGCGGGGCCGGTACGCGTGCCCGGCGGCTCGCACGCGGAGATCCCCGAGGTCTGGCACGGCAGCGCCAGCAACCGCGTCCAGTGGCTGCTGGCCGGGATCGGGGCGGCCTGTCTGGCGCTCGGCATCGAGCTGGCCGTCGACAGCAGCTGGACCTCCGGCCTGGCGCCGCTGGTGATGGCGGTGGTCGGCTGTGTCGCGGCCGGCCTGCTGGTGCTGTTCGGCACGCTCGCCTTCGTCCACGTCGGGGTGCGGGTCGACAAGGAATGCCTGGAAGTGCGCTGCGGCTACATCGGGGTGCCGCGCCGCCGGATCCCCCTCGACACCGTCGTGGAGGCCGACTTCGCGCCCCAGGTCACGCCCCGCCACTGGGGCGGCTGGGGCTACCGCTGGCGCCCGGAGCAGGGCACGGCGGTGGTCGTCCGCCGCGGCGAGGCCCTGGTCCTCCGGCTCGGCGACGGGCACACCTTCACCATCACGGTCGACGACGCTGAGGGCGCGGTCCGGGCCGTCCGCGGCCGGCTGCGGCCGCGCAAGGGGAGTCCGGCGGGCGCCTGAGCGCGCGGTGCGGCGCCGGCGCGGAGACGGCGGGCGCGGGCGTGCGGTGAGGGGCGGGGGCCTGCGCGGGGGCTGCGCTTCCGGATCGGGGAGCTCTCCGGGACGTCCCGTAGGGTCGGAGCATGGCAACCCCCGAATTCATCCGTGACCTCCGGAACTCCATCGGCCAGCAGCTGTTGTGGCTGCCCGGGGTGACCGCGGTCGTCTTCGACGACGACGGGCGGGTCCTGCTGGGCAAGCGGGCCGACACCGGCGGCTGGTCGGTGATCGGCGGCATCCCCGAGCCCGGTGAGCAGCCCGCCGAGACCGCGGTGCGCGAGGTCTACGAGGAGACCGCGGTCCGGGTCGTCCCCGAGGGGGTGGTCCTCGTCGAGACCATGCCGCCCACGCAGTACCCCAACGGCGACGTCTGCCAGTTCATGGACGTGACCCTGCGCTGCCGCGCGATCGGCGGCCGGCCCCGGGTCAACGACGACGAGTCGCTGGAGGTCGGCTGGTTCGCCATGGACGCCCTGCCGGAGCTGGACGCGTACGCACTGACCCGCATCCGCCGGGCCGTCGCGGCCGGGCCGACCTGGTTCCACGGGATGGGGGAGGAGTCCTGAGCCCCCGGGCTCCCTTACAGCTCCTCCGTCGACGGGTCGTCCATCGGGGCGGAGGGATCACCGGGAAGTGGGGGCAGCTGCGAACCGTCCGGGGACTCGGGCTCCTCCGGCCCGTCCGGGCCGGTGTCCTGGCCGTCCGCCTCCTCCGTGTGCATCTCCCGCTCGTCCTTGCTGCAGACCGAGATCCAGGTGCCGGTCGGCCCGCTCTCGTAGTGGCAGAGCCAGCCCCGTACGGACAGGGTGCCGCGGTCGTCACCGGCCTCCCGCGGCGCCCGCAGGAAGAACTCGGTCATCACGTCCCGGGCCTGCGCGCAGGGCACCGTGCCCCCGGCCCCCGGGTCCGCGTACAACGCCACGTCCCCCTCCTGGCCCAGTGCGTCCCGGAGCCGCCCGCAGCTCACCGGCTGGCCGGGCACACCCGGCGAGCCCTCCCCGGTGCGCTGCGGCCCCGGCCCGCTGCCGGTGGACGACGCCGAGCCGGACCCGCTGTCCTCCCCGTCCGCGCAGCCCGCCGCGGCCAGCGCGAGCAGCACGGTCGGCACGGTGATCAGCCTCCGCATGTGGGACTCCCTCGGGGCGGCGGTGCAGGCGGCGCGCTGCGTCGTACGACGCTAGGAGCCCGGGGGGAGCGCGGCGAACCAGGACGGCCGATCAGGTGATCCGGCGCGTCGCGCCCGTCGGCCGGCTCGCCGGCCCGCTTCCCGGCCGCCCTCCTCCGCCTCATCACCCGGCCGGCCGGTCCGCGTCCTTGGCCGCACCACCCGGTGGGTGGCCCCCACATCCGGTGCACGAACTGTGGTGCCGCGGCACATCGGTGCCCCGCCCGCCCGTGCCTAGGGTGCGGACATGACCACGATCGGCACCCCGGGCCCGGTATCCCTCGACCTCGGCGGCCGCACCGCCCTCGTCACCGGCGCGGCCGGCGGCATCGGACGTGCCTGCGCGCTGCGGCTGGCGGCGGCCGGTGCCACGGTGCGGGCGGTCGACCGGGACGCCGGCGGCCTGGCCGCGCTGGCCGCGCTGGCCGCGGACCTCCCGGACGGCGCCGGCGGCACCGTCGAGCCGCTCGTCCTCGACCTGACCGACCTCGACGCCGCCGAGCGGGCCGCGGCCGGCACCGACCTGCTGGTGAACAACGCCGGCCTGCAACTGGTCCGCCCCATCGAGGAGTTCCCGCCCGAGGCCTTCCACCAGGTGCTGACCGTGATGCTGGAGGCGCCCTTCCGGCTGCTGCGCGGCGCCCTGCCCCACATGTACGCGCAGGGGTGGGGCCGGGTCGTCAACATCTCGTCCGTGCACGGGCTGCGGGCCTCACCGTTCAAGTCCGCCTATGTGGCGGCCAAACACGGTCTGGAGGGCCTGTCGAAGACCGCCGCCCTGGAGGGCGCCCCGCACGGCGTCACCAGCAACTGCGTCAACCCCGGCTACGTCCGCACCCCGCTCGTCGAACGGCAGATCGCCGACCAGGCAGCGGCGCACGGCATCCCCGAGGAGCGGGTCGTGGCCGACGTCCTGCTCGCCGACGCCGCCCTGAAGCGGCTGCTCGAACCGGAGGAGGTCGCCGAGGCCGTCGCCTACCTCTGCACCCCGCAGGCGTCCTTCGTGACGGGGGCGTCGCTGACCCTGGACGGCGGCTGGACCGCGCACTGACGGCCCGGGGCGCAAGCGGCACAGGCCCCTGGCGCACGGCGACGACCCGGAGGTATCCCTGTGACCATGCCCACCGATCCGCCCGCGCCCGCACCCGCCACCGAACCCGCCGAGGCACCCTTCCTCGCCCTGCTCGCCGCCGACGCCCCCGCCGAGGACTACGAGCGGCCGGTGCTGCGGGCCCGTGCCGAGGGCGCCGCGCCCGGCCGGCTCGCCGCCCTGGAGCGCGCCAAGCGCCAGGCGCTGCGGATACGCACCGAACTGGAGGGCCGCCGGCGCCGCGAGGCCGAACTGTCCGCGCTCCACGCCACCGCGCACGACCTGGCCGGGCTGCGCGACACGGACGCCGTGCTGCGGGCCATCGTGCGCCGGGCCCGCTCCCTCCTGGGCACCGAGGTCGCCTACCTCACCCTCAACGACCCGGCCGCCGGCGACACCTACATGCGGGTCACCGACGGCTCGGTCTCCGCGCGCTTCCAGCAGCTGCGGCTCGGCATGGGCGAGGGACTGGGCGGACTGGTCGCGCAGACCGCCCGCCCGTACGTGACCGACAGCTACTTCCACGACGAGCGGTTCCGGCACACCGGCACCATCGACGCCGGGGTCCGCGACGAGGGTCTGGTGGCGATCCTGGGCGTGCCGCTGATGCTGGGCAGCGGCGTCATCGGGGTGCTGTTCGCCGCCGACCGCCGCGAGCGGGTCTTCGAACCCGGCCAGATCGCCCTGCTCGCCGCCCACGCGGCGCACGCCGCGGTCGCCCTCGACACCGCCCGTCTGCTCGCCGAGACCCGTAAGGCGCTCACCGAGCTGGAGGCGGCCAACGAGATCATCCGCGACCGCAGCGCGGTCATCGAACGGGCCTCGGACGTCCACGACCGGCTGACGGAGCTGGTGCTGCGCGGCGGCGGGGTGCAGGACGTCGCGGCCGCCGTGGCCGAAGTGCTGCACGGCCAGGTGGAGTTCACCGAGCCCGCCGACGCCCCGGCGGCCGCCCTGGACCGCTCCCGCGCCGACGGGCACGCCGTACGGGACGGCACCGACTGGGTCGCGGCCGTATCGGCGGGCGGGGAGGTGCTCGGTGCGCTGGTCCTCCGCGGGCACCCGGCGCTCGACCCGGTCGACCAGCGGACCCTGGAGCGGGCCGCGGTGGTCACCTCCCTGCTGCTGCTCGCCCGCCGGACCGCCGGTGAGGCCGAACAGCGGGTGCGCGGCGAGCTGTTGGACGACCTCCTGGACGCCGCCGGGCGCCACCCCCTTCTGCTGCGGGAACGCGCGGCCCGGGTGGGCGCCGACCTGGACGCGCCGCAGGTCGTGCTGGCCGCCCGGGTCGACGCCCCCGAGGGGCAGGACGCCGCCGGCGACCGGCGGCGCCTGTGGTCGGCGGCCTCCCACCTCGCCGCCACCCGGCACGGACTGGCCGCGGTCCGGGACGGCGGTGCCGTCCTGCTGCTGCCGCTCGGGCCGGACGGCGATCCGGCGCAGCAGGCCCGGGAGACCGCCGCCCGGCTGGGCGCCGCGCTGCACGTGCCGGTCACGGTCGGTGCCTCGTCCCCCGTCCCGGCCCCCGCCGGGCGGCCCGCGGCGGTCACCGACGCCTACGCGGAGGCCCGACGCTGCCGGGAGGCCCTGCGGGTGCTGGGCCGGGCCGGCCAGGGCGCGGCCGCCGCCGACTTCGGCTTCCTGGGCCTGCTGCTCGCCGACACCCGCGACGTCGACGGCTTCGTGCGCCGTACGCTCGGCGTGGTCGCCGACTACGACGCCCGCCGCGGGACGGAGCTGCTGCGCACCCTCCGGGCGTACTTCGCCTGCGGGATGAGCCCGGCCCGCACCAAGGACGAGCTGCACGTGCACGTGAACACCGTGGCGCAGCGCCTGGAGCGGGTGGGCCGGCTGCTGGGACCCGACTGGCAGAGCCCGGCACGCGCCCTGGAACTCCAACTGGCGCTGCGGCTGCACCAGCTCTCGTCCGCCGTGGAGCACGGGACGGAGTAGCGGCGCGTCGGACGGCCCGCCGGGGCGGGCGAAACGGAGGAGTAATGGGCCGTGGCTCCGGGTGCGCGCCGGCGGGGCGTGCGGCAGCGTGGTTCCCGAGCCCTCCGATTTCGCGAGCGCTCCGCCCCACGTCCCGTGGCCCTCCGCCCCTCCGCGGACCACGGGTCAAGATCACGCACTAAGGAGTTCGACATGGCCGGCAAGGGTGCCAAGGACAAGATGAAGGGCAAGGCCAAGCAGGCCGCCGGAAAGATCACCGGTGACGACCGCCTGAAGGCCGAAGGCCGGATGGAAGAGGCCAAGGGCAAGGCCAAGGACACCGTCGACGAGGCCGGGGAGAACATCCGCGGCACCAAGGAGTCCCTGAAGCGCAGGACCGAGCGGTCCTGACGTCCGGCGGGGGCGCGGCGGGCGAGCTTGCCCCGTCTCCCGGAGCGTCCCAGGGCCCGCCGCGCCCCCGCCGCACATCAGACCCTCAACTCCCGCCCGTCGCCGGTCCTCCCGGAGGCGGGCCGCGGCTCGTCCTCCGCCACCGCCGCCAGGTCCCGGCTGCGGGTCTCCCGGGCCGCGCCCACCGCGACCAGGGTCAGCAGCGCGGCGGCGATGACATACAGCGCGATCGGCGCAGGGCCGCCGAAGTCGGCGAGCAGCGCGGTCGCGATCAGCGGGGCCGGCGCACCGGCCGCGACCGAGGCGAACTGCGCGCCGATCGAGGCACCCGAATACCGCATCCGGGTCGCGAACATCTCCGCGAAGAAGGCCGCCTGGGGCGCGTACATCGCGCCGTGGAAGAACAGCCCGACGCCCACCGCGAGCAGCAGCGGACCGAACCGTCCGGAGTCCACCAGCGCGAAGAACGGGAACGCCCAGGCGCCGACGCCGGCCGCGCCCAGCAGATAGACCGGGCGGCGCCCGATCCGGTCCGAGAGCGCGCCCCAGGCGGGGATCACCGCGAAGTGCAGCGCCGAGGCGATCAGCACCGCGTTCAGCGCGCTCTGTTGCCGCACCCCGGCGTGCGAGGTCGCGTAGACCAGCACGAACGCCGTGAGGACGTAGTACGAGATGTTCTCGGCCATCCGCGCGCCCATCGCGATCAGCACCTCGCGCCAGTGGTGCCGCAGCACGGCGAGCAGCGGCGGCCGCTCCGCCCGCGGGGCCGCCCCCTGCGCCCGGCGGGCCTCGGCACGCTCCAACGCCGCCCGGAACACGGGTGATTCGTCCACCGAGAGCCGCATCCACAGCCCGACCAGGACCAGGACGCCGGAGAGCAGGAACGGCACCCGCCACCCCCAGGCGGCGAACGCCGCGTCCGGCAGCAGCGCCGTCATCAGCGAGAGCACGCCGGTGGCCAGCAGTTGTCCGGCGGGCGCGCCGGTCTGCGGCCACGAGGCCCAGAACCCGCGCCGCCGCGCATCACCGTGCTCCGACACCAGCAGCACCGCACCGCCCCACTCACCGCCCAGCGCGAACCCCTGGACCAGCCGCAGCACGGTCAGCAGCACCGGCGCCGCCGTACCGATCGTGGCGTGCGTCGGCAGCAGTCCGATGGCAAAAGTGGCACCGCCCATCATCACCAGGCTCAGCACCAGCAGTTTCTTGCGTCCCAGCCGGTCGCCGAAGTGCCCGAAGACCAACGCGCCGAGGGGCCGGGCGGCGAACCCGACCGCGTACGTCAGGAACGCCAGCAGCGTCCCGACGAGCGGATCGGATCCGGGGAAGAACAGCTTGTTGAAGACCAGCGCGGCGGCGGATCCGTAGAGGAAGAAGTCGTACCACTCGACGGTGGTGCCGATGAGGCTGGCGGCGACGATGCGGGTGAGGTCGGCGGGTGGCGGGGGAGCGGTTGCTGCGCGGGCCATGTGCACCACTTCCAGGCGGTCGGCGGGACGTGCTCGTGCCGCCACACGGTAGGAACGGGCAGGTCAGCGGCACATGTGGCGGGACGCCACAGTTCCGGCCACGGGAGTGCGCGCCCCCACCATGAGGGACCCGGCCATGGCGGCCCGACGCCTCCTCGACCGCCCTGGACCTCCGCGCCGGGAAAATCCTGCTCCCGCGCGCGTCCGGCGTGCCCCCGGGCAGGTCCGGCAGACCAGGCGACGCCGCCCGAAGCGGCCCGGCGGTCCCGCACAGCCCCGGAGCCCGCGACGGTTTTTGCTGTGCTGCGGAACGATCACCGGTTAGGCTCCCCCGGCGCGCAGGGGGCGCGAATCAGCCAGTGGGGGAAGTGGGGGAAGTGGGGGACATGGGCGGTGAATTCGACAGATCCGCGAACGGATCGACCGGCTCCGAGAAGGCGAGGAAGGCGCCGGAGATGAACGCAGGGGCCCAGGTGGTCGCTGCGGTGGTGCTGGTCGGTGGCCTCGCCGGCGGCATGTGGGCCATGGCGAAGACGTCGGGGCAGGAGAGCGAGGAGAGCAGGCCGGCCACCTGCTCGGCCGGCCATGACGACGCCCGGCACGGGAAGCGCGTCTCGGGGGCACAGCTGTGCCGGGCGCTGAACCGCAGGGACCTGCCGGAGCTCCTCGGTACGCCGGCCGAGCGCGCGGAGTCCGCCGACGGCAGCGAGAGCTCGACCAAGTTCGCCGGCGGTACCAAGGTCGTCACCCCCGAGGCGAAGGTCACGCTGAAGACCTACACGGTCCAGCTCTCGGCCTCCTACGACGACTTCACGGTCTCCCGGATGACCCGCCTGCTGGGCAGTGCCGCGGAGAAGCGCACGGTTCTGGGGCGGCCGGCGGTGCTCTCCTCGGACCGGACCATCGCCATCCGTTTCAACGTCGACGGCGGCAAGATCGGCAAGGCCGACAGCGCTCCGGGCGGTATCGCCCGCCGCCTGATGGTCGCCCGGAACGCCAAGGACGGCGGCGGCTCCTTCGAGGTCGTCGTCTGGCGGCAGGACGAGGGGATGCCCGATGACGCGGCGCTGCTCCGCGTCGCCGAGAAGGTGCTGCCGACGATCCCGGGCTGGCACGGCGGCTGACGGCGCCGGGGCGCCGCCTCCGGGATGCGGGGGCCTCGGAGGGGGCCGACCCTGGGAGCGGGGCCCTGCGCCGGACGGGGAGGAGCTCATCGTGGCGGATCGTGCGCGCACCGGCGCGACGTCGCAGCCCGGGGCCCGGCACCGGATGTCCGAGGAGGCCTTCCGCTCGCTGTACGACCGGCTGCGCGAGCAGGCCCTGAACGGTGCGGACCCCGGGCGCGGAGCGCTCGGCCACCTCACCCCGGAGCGGGTGGTGGCCGCCGCCGCCGGGGTGCGCTCCGGACGCACCGTGTCGCTGGCGGCGCCCATCGAGACCACACCGGGGCCGGACGACCCGCAGCCCGCGTCCCACCGGATGACCGCACCGGCGCCCGGCGAGACCGGCGCCCCGGGACTGCATTTCGCCCTGGACCGGTTCGCCATGAACGTGCACGGGGACGCGGACAGCCATCTCGACGCGCTGTGCCACGTCATCTTCGACGGCGAACTCTACGGAGGAGTCCCGGCGAGCAGCGTGACGCCGGACGGTGCCGGTGCGCTCACCTCGGACCTGGTGCGCGACGGCATCGTCGGCCGCGGAGTCCTCCTGGACGTCCCGCGGCTGCGCAAGGTGGCGTGGCTGGAGCCCGGCGACCACGTGACCGCCGACGACCTCGTGGCGGCCGAGGAGGCGCAGGGCGTCACGGTCGGGCCGGGGGACCTGCTGTTCGTGCGCGTCGGGCACCGCCGCCGGCGCCGGAGCCTCGGCGCCTGGAACGCGGCGCGGGAGCGGGCCGGCCTGCACCCGGCGGCGGTGCCCTTCCTCGCCGAGCGGCGGGTGGTCGCCCTGGGGTCGGACGGCAACAACGACACGGCCCCCAGCGCGGTGGCCGAGGTCCCGTTTCCGGTGCACGTGCTGGCCATGAACGCCATGGGGCTGCACCTGATGGACTACCTGGACTTCGAGGACCTCGTGCCGGTGTGCGAGCAGCTGCGCCGCTGGCACTTCCTGTGCGTGGTCGCCCCGCTGCGACTCCCGGCGGCCACCGGCTCCCCGGTGAACCCGATCGCCGTCCTGTGACCCTGCCGGGCCGCGGCCCCTCCGCCGGACCGTTCCAGGTGCCGTGCCGCCCCGGGACGTATACGTTCGAAGAGGGGAGAAGGCTACCGGCAGGTCCCGGCGGCGGCCCGGGACCACAACGGCAAGGACGGTGGTCGCCGTGGGCGGCTCCTCCCATTACGACGTCATCATCATCGGCACCGGCGCCGGCGGCGGCACGCTCGCCCACCGGCTTGCCCCCTCCGGCAAGCGGGTGCTCCTCCTCGAACGCGGTGGCTACCTGCCGCGCGAACGCGACAACTGGGAATCCACCGCCGTGTTCGTCAAGGCCAAGTACCGGGCACCGGAGTTCTGGCTCGACCGGCACGGCAACGAGTTCCCACCCGAGGTCAACTACTACGTGGGCGGCAACACCAAGTTCTACGGCGCGGCGCTGTTCCGGCTGCGGCCCGAGGACTTCGGCGAGCTGCGCCACCACGACGGCATCTCGCCCGCCTGGCCGCTGCGTTACGAGGACCTGGAGCCGTACTACACCCAGGCGGAACACCTCTACCTGGTGCACGGCCGGCACGGCGAGGACCCCTGGGAAGGGCCGTACAGCGAGCCGTACGCCTATCCGCCGGTCCAACACGAGCCGCGCATCCAGCAGTTGAGCGACGACCTGGAGAAGCGCGGACTGCATCCCTTCCACCTGCCCATCGGCGTCGACCTCACCCAGGACGCGAACGGGCGGGCGGTCCCCTCCAGCGCCTGTATCCGCTGCAACCGGGTGGACGGCTTCCCGTGCCTGGTCCGCGGCAAGTCCGACGCCCAGGTCATCTGCGTCGAACCGGCACTGCAGCACCCCCGCGTCGAGATGGTCACCCACGCCCGGGTGACGAGACTGGAGACCGATCCGACCGGGTCCAGCGTCACCGCGGTCGTCGCCGAGCTCCCCGACCAGGAGCAGGCCCGGTTCTCGGCCGACATCGTGGTCGTGGCCTGCGGGGCGGTCAACTCCGCCGCCCTGCTGCTCGCTTCGGCCAACGACCACCACCCCCGCGGGCTGGCCAACAGCTCGGACGTGGTCGGCCGGCACTACATGCGGCACAACAACCTCGCGCTGATGGCGATTTCGAAGGAGCCCAACGACACCCAGTTCCAGAAGACCCTCGCCCTGCACGACTGGTACCTGGGCGCGGACGACTGGGACTACCCGCTCGGCGGCATCCAGATGCTCGGCAAATCGGACGCCGAGCAGATCCACGGCGAGGCCCCGCGCTGGGCCGGCGCGGTGACGCCGGACATGCCCTTCGAGGTCCTGGCCCACCACGCCGTCGACTTCTGGCTGTGCGGGGAGGACCTGCCGCAGCCGGACAACCGGGTCACGCTGGACGCCGACGGCCGCATCCACCTCGCCCTCGACGAGAGCAACAACATCGCCGGCCTGACCCGGCTGCGGCGCAAGCTCCAGCACATGCTCGGCCATCTGGGCATGCACGAGCACCACCTGCTGTCCCACAGCATCTACCTGCACAAGGGCATGCCCATCGGGGCCACCGCCCACCAGGCGGGTACCGTGCGGTTCGGTGCGGACCCGGCGTCCTCGGCCCTGGACCTCAACTGCAAGGCCCACGACCTGGACAACCTCTACGTCGTCGACACGAGCTTCTTCCCGAGCATCGGCGCGGTCAATCCGTCCCTGACGGCCATCGCGAACGCCCTGCGGGTGGGCGACCACCTCCTGGCACGGCTCGGCTGACCGGCCCGCGACGACACGCCTCCGACCGGGCGAAGATCGTCAGCCGGGCAGCGCAATGCGGACCGCTCCGGCGCGCCGTCGTCCCGCCACGGTGATTGTGTGACGCCTGCACCTCCGGGCCGCGGCCCGGCTGATTCCGGGTCACGCAGTGGAGGAGAGAGTCATCGTGAGTTCCCCGGAGGGCGCGCCCCAGGACGTGGTCCCCGCGCATCTCTTGAAGGGCCAGAAGGCGCTGGTCACCGGCGCGAATTCGGGAATCGGGCGGGCCACGGCGGTGGCCCTGGGCCGGGCCGGCGCCGATGTGGTCGTCAACTACGTGGCCGGCCGCGAGGCAGCCGAGAAGGTGGTCGAGGAGATCGCCTCCTTCGGGGTGCGGGCCGCGGCCTACGAGGCGGACGTGTCCGACGAAGGCCAGGTCGTCGCCATGACGGACCGGATGGTCAAGGAGTTCGGCACGATCGACATCCTGGTGGCCAACGCCGGACTGCAGCGTGACGCGTCGTTCACCGACATGACCCTCGCCCAGTGGCAGAAGGTCATCGACGTCAACCTCACCGGCCAGTTCCTGTGCGCCCGCGAGGCGACCAAGGAGTTCCTGCGGCGCGGCGTCGTCCCGGAGGTGTCGCGTGCGGCCGGCAAGATCATCTGCATGAGCTCGGTGCACCAGATCATCCCGTGGGCCGGGCACGTCAACTACGCCTCGTCCAAGGGCGGGGTGCAGATGATGATGGAGACGCTGGCGCAGGAGCTCGCCCCGCAGAAGATCCGCGTCAACGCGATCGCCCCCGGAGCCATCAAGACCCCCATCAACCGCGACGCCTGGGACACCCCGGAGGCCGAGAAGGACCTCCTGCGGCTGATCCCTTACGACCGGGTCGGCGCCCCGGAGGACATCGCCTACGCGGCCGTCGCCCTCGCCTCCGACCTCCTGGACTACGTCGTGGGCGCCACCCTCTACGTGGACGGCGGGATGACCCTCTTCCCCGGTTTCGCCACCGGCGGCTGACCGATCTCGCGCACGTCGGTCCCGAGGAGACTCCATGCACACCACGCTCACGCTGCTGGCGGACGCACCGGCACAGACGCTCCCGGCCAGATCGCTGATGGCCTTCACCCTCGCCTCGCACATCATCCTGGTGCCCCTGGGCGTCGCGCTGCCGCTGATCACGCTCCTCATGCACGGCTACGGACTGCGCCGGAACGACCCGACCGCCCTGCTGCTGGCCCGGCGCTGGTCGGCCGTCATGGCGGTGCAGTTCGCGATCGGCGTGGTCACCGGCACCGTGCTGTCCTTCGAGTTCGGGCTGCTGTGGCCGGGCATGATGGGCCGGTGGGGCGATGTCTTCGGGATCGGTTTCGGCGTCGAGGCCTGGGCCTTCTTCCTGGAAGCCGTCCTGATCGCCATCTATCTCTACGGCTGGCGCAGACTGCCCGCCCGGACCCACTTCCTGCTCGGGCTGCCGCTGCCGTTCGCCGCCCTGCTCGGCGCCTTCGGGATCCTGGCCGCCAACTCCTGGATGAACACGCCCCGGGGCTTCCGCCTCGACTCCGCAGGCAACCCCGTCGACGTGAAGATCTGGAAGGCGGTCTTCACGCCCATGTTCGGCCCGCAGTACTGGCATTTCGTGGTGGCCATGCTCGTGACCGCGGGCTACGTCGTCGCCGGTGTCTACGCCGTCGGCTGGCTGCGCGGCCGCCGCGACCGCTACCACCGGCTCGGCTTCACGATCCCCTTCACGCTCGCCGCGGTGTTCACCCCGGTGCAGTTCGTGCTGGGCGACTCCATCGCCCGGCAGGTCTTCCACAAGCAGCCGGTGAAGTTCGCCGCGATGGAGATCGTCTGGAAGACCGACACCCACGTGCCGGAATACCTCTTCGGCCGGATGCACCCGGACGGGACCATCTCCGGCGGCATCAAGATCCCCCAGCTCGACTCCATCCTCGCCGGCTTCCGCCCGGACACCAAGGTCACCGGGCTGACCTCGGTCCCCGCCGCCGACCGGCCGACGGCCACTCAGGCCACCATCGCCCACTGGACCTTCGACATCATGGTCGGCATCGGCTCCCTGCTCGTGCTGCTCGCCCTCTGGTACGCGCTGATCTGGCTGCGCCGCCGCGGGCTGCCGGCCTCACCGTGGTTCTACCGGTGCGCCGCCGTGGCCGGCGTCGCCTCCGTCGTCGCCGTCGAATGCGGCTGGATCACCACCGAGGTGGGCCGCCAGCCGTGGATCGTCTACCAGAACATGCGGGTCGCGGAAGCGGTGACGGCGACCCGCTCCACCAGTCTGTGGATCATGTTCGGCCTGGTCGTCGCGGTGTACGTGGTGGTCTTCGGCTCGTTCCTCGCGGTGCTCCTGAAGATGCGCGCCCGCTGGCGGCTCGCCGACGCCACGGGTGAGAGACCACCGCCGGCGGAAGGACCGGGGACGGATGCGGAGACGCCGGAGACGGACACGCCGTACGGGCCGCGCTCGGCGGGGAGCCGGCCGTGATCGCCGGGGTCATCGCCGTCGTGCTGCTGCTCGCGGTCGCCGCCTACGCCTGCGCCGGCGGCACCGACTACGGGGCCGGGTTCTGGGACCTGGTCGCGGGCGGCGCGGAACGCGGCAAGCGCCCCCGCCGGCTGATCGACCACGCCATGGCGCCCGTATGGGAGGTCAACAACGTCTGGCTGATCTTCGTGCTGGTCATCATGTGGACCGGCTTCCCGGTCTTCTTCCAGCGGGCGTTCACGGCCATGTGGCTGCCGCTGGCGCTGGCCGCCGTCGGCATCGTCCTGCGCGGCGCCGGCTTCGCCCTGCGCAAGCCCACCGGACGGCTGGCCGGCCGGCGCCTGTACGGCGCGATGTTCGCCGTCTCCTCGCTGCTGACCCCGTTCTTCCTCGGGGCCGCGGTCGGCGGAGTGGCCTCGGGACGCGTGACCGCGGCGACCACGGCATCCACGGACGCCTGGGCCAACCCCACCTCGGTCCTCTTCGGTCTGCTCGCCATCGCGACCACGGCCCTGCTCGGCGCGGTCTTCCTGGCGGCGGACGCCCGCCGCTTCGCCGCGCCGGACCTCGACGGCTACTTCCGGCGGCGGGCGCTGACCGCCCTGGCCGTCGTCGCCGTACTCGCCGTGATCACCCTGTTCGTCACCCACGGGGACGCGCCCCACGTCTGGCACGGGCTCACCCACGGCGTGGGACTCTTCTTCGTCGTCCTGTCGGCACTGGCCACGCTCGCCACCGCCTGGCTGCTGATCCGCCCCTCCGGGGCCTGGACCCGGGTCACGGCCGTAGCAGTGGTCGCGTCCGCCGTCCTCGGCTGGGGCATGGCACAGCGCCCGTACCTCATCCCGACCACACTGACCGTCGCGGAGGGCGCGGGCGCGCACACCACGCTCCGCTGGCTCGGGCTGGTCACCCTGGTCGCCGTCGTGCTGATCGTCCCCGCGGTCGCCCTGCTCTACTGGCTCGACACCCACGGTGAGCTGGAGGGTCTCACCGATGCCGACCTGCGGCGCACCGGTGCCGGTGACGAGGGCTGACCTCGTCCGCCGAAGGACGACGGACCGGTGACCGCGAACGACGTCCTGCTGGGCGTCGGCCTGACCGTGGCCCTCGCGGTCGGCTCCCAGATCCTCGCGAGCCGGCTGCGGATCCCCTCCCTGATCGTGCTGCTGCCGGCCGGCTTCGCCGCCGGAGCGGTCACCGACGTGGTCCGTCCCGACAAGCTCCTGGGGCCGGCCTTCGCACCGCTGGTGTCGCTGTCGGTGGCGCTGATCCTCTACGACGCCGGCCTGGGACTGGACCTGCGCCACCTCAAGGGCGCCACCCGGAGCGTCGTCGTGCGCCTCATCGTGCTGGGCGTGCTGCTCACCGCGGGGACCGTCATGGCCCTGGGGCCGGCCCTGTACGGCGTGCCGTTCGCCGCCGCCTGCATGCTCGGCGTGATCCTCGTGGTGTCCGGGCCGACCGTCGTCGCTCCGCTGCTCGAACACGTCCGGCCGTCGGACAAGGTGCGGCGGGTCCTGCTGTGGGAAGGGTCCCTGGTGGACCCGGTCGGCGGCATCCTCGGCGCCGTCGTCTTCCACTCCGTCGTCTCCGGCGGCTTCCGGACCGGCCACGGCTTCCGGGCCGCCGACTTCCTCGCCGGTCTCGCCCTGGGGCTCGCGGGCGGGGTGGTCGGTGCCGCCCTGCTGTGGTTCACCCTGCGGTGGCTCGAACTCGGCGAGACCCTCGGCACGCTCGCCCAACTGGCCACCGTCGTCGTGGTGGCCGCGGCCTGCGACACGGTCTACGACGACACCGGGCTGATCGCGGCGATCGTCACCGGGCTGATCGTCGCGAACCTCCCCGGCTTCGACATGCCCGCCCGCCGCCCGTTCTTCGAGACGCTGGTCCAGCTCATCATCGGCCTGCTGTTCGTCTCCATCTCGGCGACCGTGACGCCGAGGTCCGTGGTCCCCGTGCTGCTGCCCACCCTCGCGCTGGTCGCCGTGCTCGTCCTGCTGGTCAGGCCCCTGGCCACCGTGCTGTCCACGGTGAGGACCGAACTCACCACCCCGGAACGCGCCTTCCTCGGCTGGATGGCGCCGCGCGGCATCGTCGCGGCGTCCACCGCCACGACGTTCTCCGCCTCGCTCACCGCCGCGGGACTGCGCGGCGCCGACAAGATCCTGCCCGTCACCTTCCTGGTGATCGTGGGAACGGTCGTGGTCTACGCGCTGACGGCGAAGCCGGTGGCCGCCGGGCTGGGCGTCGCCCGTCCCGCCCGGGCCCGTCCGCTGCTGGTGGGCGGCGATCCCTGGGTGATCGATCTGGCCCGGTCGCTGCGCACCGCCGGACTCGACGTGCTGATGTGGGCCGGCCCCGCACCCCAGAGGGACCGCATCGCGGAAGCCGGAATCGAGCTGGCCGCCGGGGAGTTGATGGCCGCGGCCACCGATCCGCGGGCGCGGCTGGAGGGGGTCACCGCGGTCTTCCTGCTGACCGAGGACGACGACTTCAACGCCCTCGCCGCGATCGTCATGCGGGACAGCGTCGACGGGCCCGTGCACCGCGTCGGCCCGCCGCCGGACGGCCGCGGCGTCGTCGCCCCCTACACGGCCGGTGACACCCTCTTCGGCGCCGGCCTGCTCCGCCACGCCCTGGCGGCCCGGCACGGACAGGGCGCCCGCTTCCACGTACAGCCCGGGTCGGTCCCGCCCCCGCCGGGGTACGACACCCTGTTCGTCGTCCGGCGCGACGGCCGGCTGGAACCGGCCACCGCGGCCCTGCCGGTCACCGCGGAGGAAGGCGACACGCTGATCCTCCTCGGACCCGCGCCCGCGGCGGCTACGGATCCGGATCCGGCCGGGTGATCCCGGTCCGCTACCCCCGGTCGAGCGCCGCGTTCAGCGTGAGGGCCGCGTCGATGAGCGCGAGGTGGGTGAACGCCTGGGGGAAATTCCCCAGTTGACGTCCCGTCAGGTCGATTTCCTCGGAGTACAGGCCCAGGTGGTTGGCGTACCCCAGCATCTTCTCGAACACCAGCCGCGCCTTGTCGGTGCGTCCCGCGCGGGCCAGGGCGTCGACGTACGTGAACGTGCACAGCGAGAAGGTCCCCTCGGAGCCGCGCAGACCGTCCGGCGAGGCCCCGGGGTCGTAGCGGTAGACCAGGCTGTCGCTGACCAGCTCCCGCTCCATCGCGTCCAGGCTGGAACGCCACATGGGGTCGTCGGGCGTGACGAACCCGACCGTCGACATCCGCAGCAGCGACGCGTCCAGGACGTCACTGCCGTAGTGCTGCACGAACGCCTGCCGGCCCTCGCTCCAGCCCTTCGTCATGACCTGCTCGTAGATCTCGTCCCGGGCGCGCTGCCAGCGGTCGGCCGCGGCCGGACGGCCGTTGGACTCGGCGAGCCGCAGCGCGCGGTCGAACGCCACCCACGACATCACCCGGCCGTACGTGAAGTTCTTGCGGCCGCCGCGGGTCTCCCACAGGCCCTCGCCCGCCTGGTCCCAGTGGTCGGCCAGCCAGGCCAGGTTGGTCAGCAGCGCGTTCCAGCCCCGGTGCCCCAGCTGGATACCGTGCCGGTGCGCGAAGTAGATGCTGTCCAGGGCCTCGCCGTAGATGTCCAGCTGGAGCTGTGTGGCGGCGCCGTTGCCGATCCGGACCGGCGCGGAACCCGCATAGCCCTCCCAGTGGTCGAGGATCTGCTCGTCCAGGCCGGAGGAGCCGTCGACCTTGTACATGATGTTGAGGGGGTCGGCGTTCTCGTCGGTGCCGGCCCGTTCGTCGACCCGGTCGCCCAGCCACCCGATGAACGCCTTGGCCTCTTCGGTGAAGCCCAGCCCCAGCAGGGCGTACACCGAGAAGGAGGCGTCCCGGATCCAGGTGAACCGGTAGTCCCAGTTGCGCTCGCCGCCCAGCTGCTCGGGGAGCGCCGCCGTCGGGGCGGCCACCAGGGCGCCGCTGGGCGCGTACGTCATGAGCTTCAGCGTCACCGCGGAGCGCTCCACCGCCTCCCGCCAGCGTCCCGCGTAGCGCGACTGGCCCAGCCAGGAGCGCCAGAACGCCACGGTGTCGTCGAAGAGCCGCTGGTATTCGGCGAGCCGGATCTCCCTGGGCGGCCCGTCGGCGGCCCACGCCAGCACCACGCCGCGCTGCTGGCCCGCCCGCAGGGTCAGCGTGAAGCGCAGGTCGTCCCCGTCCGGCCGGGGGTCCACCAGCCGCTCGTCCTCGGGTTCACGGATGGGATGCAGGGTGAGTTCGGTGCCGTCGTCCGCGGCGAACACGGCACCGTGCTCGGTGACGTGCACCTGGTGGCCGGTGCGCCCGTAGTTGAAGCGCGGGGCGATCTCGACCTCGAACGACATGCTGCCGCGCACACAGCGGACCATCCGCACCAGCCGGTGACCGGCGGTGACCGTCGTCCCGGTCACGGGCATGAAGTCGACCACCTCACCGGCGCCTGCCTCGGTCATGAACCGGGTGACCAGGACCGCCGTGTCGGGCTGGTACAGCTGCTTGGTCGCTTGCGTCGCGTGCAGCGGCCGGACCGTGCAGTGCCCGCCCTTGTCCTTGTCCAGCAGTGCCCCGAAAACACTGGGGGAGTCGAACCGCGGGAAGCAGAGCCAGTCGACCGTCCCGTCCGTGGTCACCAGGGCCGAGGTCTGCAGATCACCCAGCAGGCCGTGGTTCTCGATCAGTGGGTAGTCGTCCATCGGGGCGCCCCTTTCGGCGTGCGGTCCACCCGGATGCCGCCCCCCGCCCAGCGTAAGCGGGGGCCCGGGCCCTGGCGCGCCGAGCCCGGGCCGCGCCGGGGACGGGCCGGCCGCCGAGGTCACGGACCCCTGCTGCCGGGCTGCGCCGTGGCCCGTCGGCCCGCGCGGCGCCACAGGCGTCGCTGCAGGCGGAGGGTGAGCACGCCGACCAGGACGAGCACGACGACG
This sequence comes from Streptomyces sp. NPDC021749, assembly GCF_040640655.1. Lineage (NCBI taxonomy): Bacteria > Bacillati > Actinomycetota > Actinomycetes > Kitasatosporales > Streptomycetaceae > Streptomyces > Streptomyces sp. NPDC021749. The sequence continues at coordinate 48,768 of NZ_JBFACE010000012.1, forward strand.
TTGAGCAGGAGCTGGACCAGCGAGCCCCAGGCCTCGTGCCAGTCGGCGAAGGCCAGCGAGACGGCGACGTCCGAGGCGGCGGGGATCGTGGTCACGGAGATGAAGACGCCCAGCAGGGCGCTGCCGCGCGCCTCGGTCAGCGAGACGATGCCGACCACGCCGGCGAGGAAGGCGACGACGACCGAGAAGAAGTCCGGTGTGTCGATGAGGTGGGAGACCGGCCGCAGGCCCAGGTCGAAGGCCTCGGACTGCAGATGCGCGGCCCGCGCCAGCGCGGCGAAGCCCAGCGTGACCACGATGGCCAGCGTGAAACCCACGGCCAGGGCGCGGGCCCCGTCCCGGACCCGGCGCCGGTTACCGCGGTCGAGGCCGAGGGCGATGCTGGTGATCGCGTTGTACTCGGGCCCCACGACCATGGCCGCCACGATGAGGATCTGCGAGTTCGTCATGATGCCGACCGAGCTGATCAGGCCGGCGATGACCAGGAACAGGTAGAAGGACGGCAGATAGGTGCCCTCCGACCTGATGTGCGCCTCGACCGTGGCCCACAGCGGTGCGTGGACCAGTGCGCTCGGCTGGTCCGCCTCGACCTGCTCGGCGCGGTGCGAGAACATCATCTCGACGCCGTCGACGGCGATCGACCCGGTACGGTCCACGCCCAGTTTGCGAAGGTCGCCCAGCACGCCGTTCGCGGCGCCCTTCATCACGTCGCATTCGAGGGCGTCGCCCTCCGGGAGGTGGGCCGAGCGCACGACCATGAGGTTGAGGACGCGGTCGTCCGAGCTGAGCAGGCCGACGGCCGGCTGGGTGAGTGCGGGCGGCATGACCATGCGCAAGTGGATCAGGTCCATCCGGGCCTCCGGCAGCAGTCGGACACCGGCACACGTCCACTATCACCCGCCGGGCCGTCCCGCGCCGCACGGGCACTTCCCGCCGCTCGGGCCGGGCGGCCCTAGGCGCAGTCCGCGTCGAGCCGGTCGCCGTGCAGCTGCCGTACGAGCGCGTCGCGGTGCAGATCGGCGACCGGGGCCAGGAGGTCGGGGTGGCGCAGCAGGGCCGCCGCCCGTCGGTCGCGTTCGTCGGGGTGGGTCAGCCGGCGGAAGTCGGGGGAGATCCCCGTGACGTGCTCACCGTCCGCGAGCGCGGCCACCGCGTCCTCGGCGAGCCCGGGCGTGGTGAGCAGGCAGGCGGCCCAGCTGGCCACGACCTCGTCGACCCAGCTCCGCCAGGCCTCCTCGGGGGCGTCCGGCCCGGACGCGTCGGCACCGGTGAGCCAGTCCAGCCGGGCGGAGCCGCCGGGGCCGACCAGCGCGACCAGTGCGGCGTCCGCCGCCGTGGGGTAGCGCAGCCAGGCGGCGACGGTGGCGGCCTGCCGGGCCTGGGCCTGTGCGAGGGCCGTGTCGAGGGCGCCGCCGGTGACGGGGTAGGAGCGCAGCAGCCACTGCGCGGTGGAGGCTATGACCGGCGAGATATCGGCGGACAACGGCACGAGGTCCCTTCTGTGACGTCTTCGTGGTCACGGGCGTCTGTGGCGTCTTCGTGGGGGGGCGTCCCTGGCGTCCCGGGCGGAACGGGGGCGTAGCCGGCCCGGGAAATCGGGCCTCCGGAAGCCTAGGCGCCCGGCCTATCGGGCGAAATGACGCAGCTCACGCGAAAGCCGCGAAGTGCCTTCCGGGGCCCCGGACGAGCCCCCCGCCGGCTCGCCCTCCGGGTCCCCGCGGCCCCCGCCCTCCGCCGTCCCGTCCGCGCCTCCGGGTGACAACGCGGCGCCAACCAGGGCCTGGACATCCGTCTCGCCGTTAGGGAGTGACGTGCCCGGGAACCCGTGATGACGCCCGCCGCACGGTGCGCGGGCAGCGCGGCCCGCCGTTTCAGGAGGCACTCATGGCACACGGCGGCAACATCATCGACGAACTGACCACCGACCACCGCGAGGTCGAGGACCTCTTCCGGCGGATCGAGGCCATGCCCAGCGGCCACAAGGACCGCAAGAACCTCATCGGCCAGGTGACCATCGAGCTCGTACGGCACTCCGTCGCCGAGGAGCAGTACCTGTACCCGGCGGTCCGCGAGCACGTGACCGACGGCGGCCCGATGGCCGACAAGGAACTCAAGGACCACGCCGAGGTCGAGAAGATCCTCAAGAAGCTCGAAGGCTGTTCCGCGGACGACCCGCAGCTGGACCAGCTCTTCATGAGCCTGAAGGACTCGGTCACCAGCCACGTCCAGGACGAGGAGGCCGATCTCTTCCCCCAGTTGCGCGCGGCCTGCTCCGCCGACGCGCTGGACACCCTCGGCGACAAGATCCGTACCGCGAAGAAGATGGCCCCCACCCGCCCGCACCCTTCCGCGCCCGACACCCCGCCGGCGAACAAGCTGCTGGCGCCGGGGGCCGGACTGGTGGACCGGGCCCGGGACTTCGTCACCGGCCGTGGGAAGACGATGTAGCGGCGCTGCCGGGCGGCGGCAGGGCGCCCGGCCGGGCGCAGACGCACGCCCGATTACGGGCGTATCGTCCCGATATGGTGAATGCGCGGTGCGGCAGATGCGGCAACCGGCCGGGGAGGCTGACGCGGTGACGGAGGTCTTCGGGTCCGCCGCCGCCGGGGGCTCCGACATGCTGCTGGACGCCCCCTTGGTCCAGGCCGTCCAGGAAGCGGAGGCCTCCGCCGGCCTGGTGTTCCTGCTGCCGCCGGGCGACAGCCGGCTGCACCTGACCGTCATGACGGGCATCTCCCAGCGGATCGTCGCCCCCTGGGAACGGATGCGGCTGGCCGGACCGGTACCGGTGTCGGACGCGGTCCGCGAGCGGCGCCTGGTGTGGGTCGCCGGACACGAGGACATGGCCCGCCGGTACCCCCGGGCCGCCCTCGCTCTGCCGTACGCCTTCGCGGTGGCCGCCGCGCCGATCACCGCCGACGGGGCCGAATGGGGCGGCCTGGCCCTGCTCTGGCCCGGCTCGCACCCGCCGGAACTCTCCCCGCGCGAGCACGACGGCCTCCGCGCCTGCTGCCACCACCTGGGACTGCTGCTGCAGCACGCCGCCGACACCGGCCACCCGGTCCTCCCGGGGCCCGAACCACGGATCATCCCGGCACTGCGGACCCGCGCGCCCGGTACGGCCGAGGCGCTGGCCGCCTTCGACTTCGCCGAGCGGCTGCCCGAGGGCTGCTGCGCGCTGGACCTCGACGGCCGGATCACCTTCATCACCGCCACCGCCGCGGAGCTCGTCGGCGCCACCGTCGCCGAGCTGCGCGGCGCGCTGCCGTGGGAGGCGCTGCCCTGGCTGCACGACCCGGTCTTCGAGGACCACTACCGCGCCGCGGTGATCAGCCGGCAGCCGGAGTCCTTCACCGCGCTGCGCCCGCCGGACCGGTGGCTGTCCTTCCACCTCCACCCCGACGCCGGCGGCCTCAGCGTCCTGATCACCCCGGCAGCCACCGACCGGCTGACGGACCGGCCCGCCGACCGGAGCACCGCACCGGACCTCCCCGCGGCCGGCTCCCGGCACAGCCGGCCGGCCGCCCCCGCCGCAGCCGGCCGGGCGGACGTCCTCTACCACCTGCTGCACCTGGCCGCCGCGCTGACCGAAGCGGTCGGCGTGCAGGACGTGACGGAACGGGTCGCCAACCAGATCATGCCGGCCTTCGGCATCCAGGCCCTCGCCCTGACGACCGCCGTGGAGGGACGGCTGCGGATCGTCGGCCACCGCGGATTCACCGACGAGGTCCTGGACCGCTTCGAGGGCCTGCCGCTGACCGCCGACACCCCGGTCGTCCGCGTCCTGTCCAGCGGCGTCCCCAGTTTCTTCGGCACGTTCGAGGACCTCAGACGGGCCTACCCCGATGCCGTCCTGCACGACGACACGGCCGCCTGGGCCTTCCTGCCCCTGATCGCCTCCGGCGCACCCGTCGGCTCACTGGTCCTCGCCTACGACCGGCCCTTCCCCTGGGGCCCGCAGGAGCGCGCCATGCTGACCTCCCTCGCCGGGCTCGTCGCCCAGGCCCTGGACCGCGCCCTGCTCTACGACACCAAACACCGGCTCGCCCGCAGCCTGCAGGCCGGACTGCTGCCCACCGCCCTGCCCCGGATCCCCGGACTGGACGTGGCCGCCCGCTACCTCCCGGCCGGCCGCGTCACCGACATCGGCGGCGACTTCTACGACCTCATCCGCCTCGGGGACCGCGCCGCCGCCGCGGCCATCGGCGACGTCCAGGGCCACAACGTCAACGCCGCCGCCCTGATGGGCCAGGTCCGCACCGCCGTCCACGCCACCGCCGGCGCACCCCCCGGCGAGGTCCTCGCCCGCACCAACCGTCTGCTCACCGACCTGGACGCCGGACTGCTGACCAGCTGCCTCTACGTCCACCTCGACCTCGCCGAGCACCGCGCCCGGATGGCCAGCGCCGGCCATCCGCCCCCGCTGCTGCGCCACCCGGACGGACACACCGAGATCCTCACCCTGCCGCCCGGTCTGCTGCTCGGCATCGACCCCGACACCGACTACCCGACGACCGAGATCACCCTGCGTCCCGGCAGCGTGCTCGCCCTGTACACGGACGGACTCGTCGAAGCGCCCGGCGGCGACATCGAGGAGGAGATCGCCGACCTCGCCGGCCACCTCGCCCGCTCCGGGCCCCCGCCCATGGAGACCCTCGCCGACGAGCTCCTCCGCCGCGCCGGCCTCCCCTCACCGCTCCACGACGACGTCGCGCTCCTCCTCATCGCCGCCCGGGCCGACGACGGCGGTACGGCCGCCGGCACCGGACGTGACACACCTGGAAGGGACCGCTCCGATGGCTGACCGGATCACCGACGTATGGGGACCACGCACGCCGTTCGGCGCCGGCGACCGGTGGCCGCGCCGCCCGGACCGGTACCTGACCGTGCCGGACGACGAGGTCGAGCGCTGGGTGCCGTCCGCCTGCGTGCTGTGCTCGAACGGCTGCGGCCTGGACATCGCGGTCGCCCACGGGCGCATGGTCGGCGTCTGCGGCCGGGAGGACGACCGGGTCAACCACGGCCGGCTGGGACCGAAGGGCCTCTACGGCTGGCAGGCCAACCACTCCGACGACCGGCTCACCCGGCCGCTGGTACGGTCCGGCGGCGCCCTCCGGCCCGCGGACTGGGAGACCGCGATGCGTGCGGTGACCGACCGTTCGAAGAGGGTGCTCGCCGAGCACGGGCCGCTGGCCATGGCGTTCTACACCAGCGGCCAGCTGTTCGCGGAGGAGTACTACGCCCAGGCACTGATCGCCCGCGCCGGCATCGGCACCCCCCACCTGGACGGCAACACCCGGCTGTGCACCGCCACGGCGGAATGGGCGCTGATCGAGAGCTTCGGCAGCGACGGCGCCCCCGGTTCGTACACCGACATCGACGTGTGCGACACCCTGCTGCTGGTCGGCCACAACGTCGCGGAGACCCAGACCGTGCTGTGGTCGCGGATGCTCGACCGGCTGCACGGCCCCGACCGCCCCCGCCTGGTCGTGATCGACCCGCGCTCCACCCCCACCGCCCGCGCGGCCGACGTCCACCTGGCCCTCCGGCCGGGCACCAACGTCCCCCTGCTCAACGCCCTCCTGCACGAGCTGATCACCCACGACCGGATCGACCGGGCCTTCCTCGACGCGCACACCGTCGGCTTCGAGGAACTGGCCGAGGTGACCGCGCAGTACCCGCCGGAGAGGGCGGCGGACCTCTGCGCCGTCCCGGCCGACGACATCCGTGCGGCCGCCCGGATCATCGGCGCCGGGCAGCGGCTGGTCTCCACCGTGCTGCAGGGCGTCTACCAGTCCCACCAGGCCACCGCCGCGGCCGTCCAGGTCAACAACATCAACCTGGTACGCGGCATGATCGGCCGCCCCGGCTGCACCGTCTTCCAGATGAACGGCCAGCCCACCGCCGAGAACACCCGCGAGACCGGCGCCGACGGCACCCTGCCGGCGTACCTCAACTGGCAGAACGACGCGCACGTCCGGCGGCTCGCCGACGCCTGGAACGTCGACGCCCTGCAGATCCCGCACTGGTCACCGCCCACCCACGCCATGGAGATCTTCCGGCACTGCGAGAACGGCTCGATCAGGTTCCTGTGGGTCACCGGCACCAACCCCGCCGTCTCCCTCCCCGAACTCCACCGCATCCGCGCCATTTACGGCTCCGACCGGCTGTTCCTCGTGGTCTCCGACGCCTTCCCCACCGAGACCACCGCCCTGGCCGACGTCGTGCTGCCGGCCGCGATGTGGGGCGAGAAGACCGGCTGCTTCACCAACGCCGACCGGACCGTGCACCTGTCCTCCCGGGCCGTCGACCCGCCCGGCGAGGCCCGCAGCGACTTCGACATCCTCCTGGACTACGCCCGCCGGATGGACCTCACCGACCGGGACGGCCGGCCGCTGCTCCCGTGGACCCGGCCCGAGGACGCCTGGCACGACTTCATCGCCCTCACCCAGGGCCGCCCCTGCGACCAGTCGGCCCTCACCTACGACAAGCTGCGACACGGCGGCGGCATCCAGTGGCCGTGCACCGACCGGGCGCCCGACGGCACCGAACGCCTCTACACCGACCACCTCTTCCCGACCGCTGCCGACCGCTGCGAGGACTACGGCCACGACCTGACCACCGGCGCCCAGAAGGACCCCGACACCTACCGCGCCCACGACCCCGGCGGCCGGGCCGTCCTCAAGGCGGCGCACCATCTGCCGCCGCACGAACCGGTCGACGAGCGCTACCCCCTGCAGCTCACCACCGGCCGCACCGTCCACCACTGGCACACCCGCACCAAGACGGCGCGTACCCCCCAACTCCAGGACGCCGCCCCCGAGATGTGGGTCGAACTCCACCCCGACGACGCCGCACGCGCCGGCATCGCCGAGGGCGACCTGGTGCGCGTCGCCTCCCGCCGCGGCGACCTCGTGGCCCTCGCCCTCCTGGGCGGGCCCCGCCCCGGCGTGGTCTTCGCCCCGTTCCACTACGGCTACTTCGACCAGGCCGACCCCGACCGCCACAACCGGGCCGCCAACGAACTCACCCGCACCGAATGGGACCCGGTCTCCAAACAGCCGGTCTACAAGGTCACCGCCGTCCGCATCGTCAAGGTCGCCGATGCGGCCGCCGGCGGCCGGCCCGTCGTCATCAGCGAACCCGGCCTCAGCGCCATGACCCCGCCGCCCCCGAAGGAGCGTCCATGAGCAAGACCGGCCTCCTGCTGAAGGAACTCCACGCCTCCGAAACCGAGTTGGCGGCCTCCTACCACGCCGTGGCGGAACGCCACACCGCCGACCACGGCACGTACCACCCCTGCCACACGCTCGCCGCCCAGTGCGACGCACACGCCGAGCAGATCCGCGGCTGGGGCGAGCGCCACGGAGTCGCCCTCCACCCGCCGGTCCACTCCGACCTGCTGACCGCGGCCCGCGACGCGCTACGCCACGAAACCTCCGAACTCCGCGGCCGCCGAACCGAGTCCGGCCTCCTCCTGCTGCGCGATCTGCGCCGGCTGTACGTCAAGGCCGAGACCACCCACATCAACTGGATCATGCTCGGCCAGGCCGCCCGCGCCCTCCGGGACCGGCCGCTGCTGACCGCCCTCACCCCGCTCCAGCAGCAGACCCGCACCCAGGCCGCCTGGATCACCACCCGCATCAAGGAAGCCGCGCCCCAGATCCTGCTGGCCACCGACTGAGCGGGCCGCACGGCGACGGCCGGCCGCGCCTCCTCCTACGAGGCCCGGCCGGCCAGGGGCGTCCCGCGCCACCACGACAGCTTGGCCGGGGCCCGCCGGGCGGACGTCAACCGTCCGCCCGGCGTTCCTCCGGCCGGTGTGCGCGGCTCACGCGCCGCCGGAGGAGGGGGAGTCGACGAGGTCCGGGAAGAGGGTGCGGGCGACGTGGTGGGTGTCGGCGTACTCGATGACCGAGGTGATCCTGCCGTCGCGGACGGTGTAGATGCCGAGGCAGCGGTTGTCGTAGCGGTCGCCGTGCACGGTCGTGGCCCTGGCCGTCCACTCGGCGACCACACGGTCGCCCTCGGCCACGGTGCCGACCAGCGTTATCTCCAGGGTTCCGGGGACGAAGGCCGGTCCCATGCCGCCGAGGAAGTCGTTGACGATGGCGTCGCGGCCCTGCCAGACCTTGGACACCGGCAGGCTGCCCGGGTAGTGCCAGGTCGCGTCCTCGGCGAAGCTGGCGTGGATGACCTCGGCGTCACCGTCGCGCACGGCCTCGATGTAGCGGATGACGACGGTCCTGGGGTCGGTGTTCATGATCGTGTTCCTTTGTTCGTGTGCGTTCGCGACCGGGGTTCTCCGGCCGGGGGAGACGGGTTCAGGACAGGGTGAGAACGGCTTTGCCGCGGATGTGGCGGTCGCGCAGGTCGGTGAGGGCGGTCGCGGTGTCGGCCCAGTCCGCGACGCGGCCGATCTCCGGGTGCAGCCGGCCCTCGTCGGTCAGCCGGACCAGCGCCGCCAGGTCGTCGTCGAGGCGGGTGTCCGCGTCGAGGTAGTGGAAGTGCCGGAGCACGGCCGATTCGGGGCCGTGGAAGAAGTCGAAGAAGTCGAGCGTCGCGGGGGTGCGGCTGGCCTGGCCGAACCAGATGAGCGTGCCGCGCCGGGCGAGCCGCGCCAGCGCGAGCGGAAGGGCCCGGCCGCCGGTCGACTCCAGCACGAGGTCGTAGGGGCCGCTCGCGTCGGCGACGTCATGGACGATTTCGGCGGCGCCGAGTCCGGCCAGACGGGCACCGCGTTCGGCGTCCCTCGTGACGGCGGTGACCTGCGCCCCCGCAGCGGCCGCGAGCTCGGTCACGTAGTGGCCCACGCCACCGGACGCACCGGTCAGCAGGACCCGCCGGCCCACCACGGGCCCGGCCGCGCGCAGCAGCCGCAACGCGGTGAGCCCGGCCAGCGGCAGCGCTGCCCCCTGGAGCACCGAGACCCCGTCCGGCAGCGCCGCGAGCGCGTCCGTCGGCACCGCCACGTACTCCGCCCAGCCGCCCGCCATGGGGTGGCCGACGACCCGGGTGATGCCGGTAGGGCCGCTTCCGTCGGCGGCCGGCTGCACCACCAGCCCCGCGACGTCCTTCCCGGGACGCTCGCCGGGGACCGGCCGCTCCAGCTTGAACGTCTCGCCCCGGTTGACCGAGAACGCCTCGACCTTGATCAGCGCCTCATGGGGGCGCGGGGTCGGCTCGGGGACATCGGCGAGCACCACCGGCTCGGCCGGATCCCCGGTCGGTATCAGGGCTTTCATTGCGGTCGGTCCTCCTCGGCGGCCGCCGGGGCGCTCCCCGGTGCGGCGTCTGGTGCGGTGTCGGGGACCATCCGACCGGGCGGCGGGGCGGCCCGGCCAACAACCGCACCGTCCGGCCGACAACGTGCGGTTGTCGCATAAGGTCAGCGGCATGGATCTCGACCTCGCCCTGGTCCGCGCGTTCACCACGACCGCCGAAACCCTGCACTTCGGGCGGGCCGCCGAGCAGTTGAGGACCAGTCAGCAGGCGCTGTCCAAGCGCATCGCACGGCTGGAGCAGCTGCTGGCCGTGCGGCTCTTCGTGCGCGAGGGCGGCGTCCGGCTGACCGAGGCGGGCGAGCGGTTCCTGCCGGCCGCGCACGAGGCGCTGGCGGCGGGTGAGCGTGCGATCGCGGCGGTGCACGGGGCCGGTCCGGCCGTACGGATCGACACCTGGGGCCACCTCTACGCGCCGATGCGCACCGTCGCCCAGGCCGTGCAGGCGCTCGGGCAGCTGCGGCTGGAGCCCGGTCCGGGACGCGACTGGCCCTCGGTCGCGCAGGCGCTGCTGCGCGGCGCCACCGATGTGGGCTTCGGCCGGGTGCACCCGCTGCCGGGCGGCGGTGACGCGGGGCTCACCCAGCGGCTGGTGCGGCTGGAGCCGGTCGACGCGGTGGTCGGCCCCGACCATCCGCTGGCCGGCGCGGACGCGCTGCGCCCGGCCGACCTGCGGGGGAGCATCCTGTGGTGTCCGGCCGAACTGACCCGGCTGGACTTCCTCCGCCGCTTCGCCGACGCCTTCGGCCTCACCCGGCGGCAGGACGGCCCCAACCTCGGCCTGGACCACCTCGTGCAGCACCTGCGCGGCGACCCCGCGTGCTTCACGCTCTTCCCCGCCGACGCCCCGCTGCCCGACCACGCGGGCCTGCGCGCGATCCCGCTCGTCGAGCCGGTCCCGCTGTACGCCTGGTCGCTGGCCTGGCGCGAGGCCGTCCGCCACCCGCTGCTCGACACCCTGCTCCGCGGCTTCACCGAAACCGGCCGCTCCCGGCGCTGGCTGGACTACACCCCGCGCCGCGACTGGCTCCCCGACACGGACCACGCCAAGCTCGCCGTGGGCCGGGGGGAGCACGCCCGGCGCTAGCCGCGCGGCGCCTCGCGGTCGATGAGGGTCTGGACACCGTCGAGGATGCGGTCCAGGCCGAAGGCGAGCGGGTCCTCGGCGGTGGGGGCGAAGGCGCCGGCGGCGACGGCCTTGGTCAGGGCGGGGAAGCGGTCGGCGTGCCGGTCGAGGAGCTCGCCCGTGAGGCGGTTCCACTCCTGGTCCTGCTCCTCGTCGAAATCCAGCAGCTGCTGGGCGAGGTTGCGGATCAGCCCGACCACGAGCAGGAAGACCTGGTGCCGCTGGGCCGCGGGCAGACCGGTCGGCTCCAGGGCCGCCAACGCGGCGTCCAGCCAGCCCAGTTGGTGGGGGCCCATGGCCTGGCGGCGCATCGCGGTGGCCGCGAGCAGCCAGGGGTGGGCCTGGTGGACGCCCCAGGACCTGCGGGCCCACTCGATCAGCTGCGGCCGCCAGCCGTCCCCCGCGGCCGAGAGGTCGGGCCGCTCCGCGAGCACGGCCTCGACCATCAGCTCGACCAGTTCGGCCTTGCCCGGGACGTAGCGGTACAGCGCCATCGCCGAGACGCCGAACGTGCCGGCGACCTTGTTCATGGAGACGGCTTCCAGGCCCTCGGCGTCGGCCAGCGTCACGGCGGCCTCCGCTATGCGGTGGGGGGTGAGGCTGGGCTTGGGGCCCCGGGTGGGCCGGTTCTGCTCGCCCCACAGCAGCGCGAGGCTCGCCCGCACGTCCCGCGCCTCCTTGGCCTTGGTGGTCCTGGCCACGGCGGCCTCCTTCTCCTCGCAGTCGGCGGAAGCCGGTTGACGTCCGCTCCAACTGTATATACCGTAAAGCTCACTGCTGATGGATTAAACAGTTTAGGGGGGTCACCTGCCATGCTGGGAACCGTTCTCGGAGTTTCCGCTGCCGCCGTCGTCGCCGGGCCGGCGGCGGGACTGCTGGGATATCGCCAGGTCAAGCGCGCTTCTTCGGCTCAGAAGCTGCGCATCACCGCACCCGGGGGGATCGACGAGGCCGGCTTCATCCGCATCGGAGGCATCGACCAGTACGTCTCCGTGCGCGGTGAGGACCGCGGCAACCCGGTCGTCCTGGAGCTGCACGGCGGTCCCGGCGCCTCCAACCTGGTCTTCGCGCCGCGCACCCGTGCCTGGGAGAAGCACTTCACGATCGTGCGGTGGGACATGCGCGGCGCCGGCAAGACCTTCGGCCGGGGTGGCCCGGCCGGGCAGGGCGACATGAGCCTGGAGCGGCTGCAGAGCGACGCCCTGGAGCTGACCGCACACATCCGCGCCCGGCTCGGCGTCGGCCAGGTCCTGCTGGTCGCCAACTCCTTCGGCACCTTCATCGGGCTCCGCCTGGCCCGCAGCCACCCGGAGCTGTTCTCCGGCTATGTCGGCACCGACCAGAACATCGTCGCGGGCGGCCGTGACCTGCCCTCCTACCGCGCGCTGTGCGAGCGCCTCCGGGAGTCCGGCAAGCGCAAGGAGCTGGCCGCCGCCACCGCCATGGGCCCCGATGCCACCGCCTGGAGCCCCGAACAGTGGTCGCAGTACGCCAAGTTCGTCGTCACGTCCGACCCGCTGACCTACGACACCATGAAGACCGTGGTGATCCGCTCGCTCTGGTTCTCCCCGCTGCACAGCCTCCGCGAGCTGCGCACGTATCTGAAGGGCATGAGCTTCTCCGAGCAGCTCGGGCCCGAGGCCATGGGCATCGACGAATGGGCCGAGGGGACCGCGTTCCGCATCCCGTTCTTCCTCTTCCAGGGCGACCGCGATGTGCTCACCCCGCCCGAGCCCGCCCGGCGGTTCTTCGACGATGTCACCGCACCGGTCAAGGACTTCGCGCTCATACGCAACGCCAGCCACTTCGCGTCGTTCCGGCACCCCGACCAGTTCCTGGACCTGATGCTCACCAAGGTGCGGCCCGTGGTCACCGGACGGCCTGTCGCCTGCTGACCGCGGGTGCGGGTGCGGGTACGGGTGCGGGCGGGGCCCCGGGGAGGCCAGACCTGCCCGGTGCCCGGCTGAGACCGCACCGCTCCGGCCGTAGGTGTCAGACCGCCGGGGTCGCCGCCCAGCTGGCCAGCAGCCGCAAGCGCTCCTCGGTCTGCGAACCGGGCTCGGGTGTGTAGACCACCAGCATCTGGTCCGGCTCCCCGGTCACGGTCAAGGTCTCGTAGGGCATGGTGAGTTCACCCACCACGGGATGGCGCATGCGCTTCGCCCCGGTGGTCTTCTCCTTGACCAGGTGGTCCGCCCACAGCCGACGGAAGTCCTCGCTGCCCAGCGACAACTCGCCCACCAGCGTGGCCAGTTGCCGGTCGTGCGGATGGCTGCCCGCGTCCAGTCGCAGATAGGCGACCGTCTCCGCGGCCACCGCCGCCCAGTCGGGGTACACCTCGTGCGCCTGCGGGTTGAGGAACACCTGGCGCGGCATGTTCCGTTCCCTGGGAGGCATCTGGGAGAAGCCGACGACGGCGTCGCCCAGCGCGTTCCAGGCGAGCACGTCCATGCGCCGGCCGAGGATGACCGCGGGGACCTTGTCGATGCTGTCCAGGAGGAGGCGCAGCCCCGGGCGGACCTTCTGGGGCGCGGATGCGGCGGCGGCCCTGCGGCGGGCGGCGGGCCGAGCCACCGTACGCAGGTACTCCTGCTCCGTGTCGTCAAGGCGCAGGACGCGCCCGATGGCGTCGAGCACCGCATCCGAGACGGACGGGCCACGGCCCTGTTCGAGGCGGATGTAGTAGTCGACGCTGACGCCCGCGAGCTGCGCGACCTCCTCACGCCGCAGACCCGGCACCCGCCGCCTGCCGTGACCGGGCAGCCCGACCTCCTCGGGCTGGATACGGGCGCGCCGTGAGCGCAGGAAGTCGCCGAGTTCCCGGTCCGGGGATATGTCCATGACGTGATCCTAGGCGGCGGAGCCGATCCGCTCCTGGTACTGCCAGACCCAGGAAAACGGCAGCCCTGGGTAAGGGCGGCGGCCGGGAGCAAGGTGGTTGCCGCCGGGAGACACCCGGCGGCAACCACCTCTCACCAGGAGTTCCCATGTCGTACGACACCCTCACCGGCCGTACCGCCGTCGTCACCGGAGCCGCCAGCGGGATGGGCGAGGCCACCGCCCGGCTGCTCGCCTCGCACGGCGTACGGGTGGCGCTGCTCGCCCGCCGGGCCGAGCGGCTGACGGAACTCGCCGCCACGATCGAGGCAGCCGGCGGACAGGCCCTCGCGGTCGCCGCCGACGTCACCGACCCGGCGTCCGTGGAGGCGGCCGCGGAGCGGGTGCACGCCGCCTACGGCCGGGTCGACCTGGTCGTCAATGCGGCGGGCGTGATGCTGCCCAACCCGGTCACCGCCGGCCGCGCCGACGAATGGCAGCGCATGCTCGACACCAATGTGGCCGGTGCGCTCCGCGTCATCCGCGCCTTCACGCCCGACCTGATCGCGGTGGCGGAGTCCGGCGGGACCGCGGACCTGGTCAACATCTCCTCGATCGGCGCGCACATCACCTTCCCGAATTACGCGGTGTACGGCGCGACGAAGGCCGCGCTGACGTACCTCTCGCAGTCCCTGCGCACGGAGCTGGGCCCGCGCGACGTCCGCGTCACCAACATCGAGCCGGGACTCACCGACACCGAGCTGGGCGGCCACATCGACAACGCGGAGCTCTCCGGCCAGCTGGACGGGATGTTCGACGCCCTGATCGGACTGTCCGCGGACGACATCGCGGACCTGATCGCCTACACGACCAGCCGCGCCCGGCACGTCAACCTGCGCCAGGCCATCGTGCTGCCCACGCGCCAGGCGTGAGCCGGCGAGGGGAGCGGCCCGGTGTGTGAGACCCCGCACATCGGGCCGGTGAACCTGGCCGGTGCGCGCTCATTCCGTGTATGCCTGGTATTCGCTCTCGCCCGGTTTTCGGGGCGGAGTGACCGGGATTACCCCGTGGTGCGCCGATAGCGCAGCGCAATCATCGAGAGCCTGCATCCGCAGTTCTTCGTCGAATTCCGTATTCATTGGGGGATTTTCCGAGAGGGGCAGCAGAACCGTGCATCGTCTGAAGGTGGCCGCGACCACACTTGCCGTCGGGGCGCTCGTTTCCGTCCCGGCGATCGCCGAGGGCGCCGCGAAGTCCACGTCCCAGCCGTCCACCACCACCCGCCCCTTGGCTGCCACCGCGCCCCGGCCCGCATCGGCCGGGCCGGCCGGAATTCCCGGCAGCTGGACGACGAAATTCGCCGATGAATTCAACGGGACGGCACTGTCCCGCAGCTGGACGCCCGGCTGGTTCGGCACCGGGGTCACCAAGCCGGTCAACGGCAAGGAACAGGCCTGCTACGACTCCCGCAATGCCACGCTGCCCGGCGACGGCGCCCTGCATCTGAAGGTCAAGGCCGGCCGTTCGACCTGCGGCGGGCAGACCAAGCCGAACACCGGGGCGCTGGTCAGCAGCAACGGCCGGTTCTCGTACACCTATGGGGCCGTGGAGTGGCGCGCGTACATTCCCTCCGGCGGGACGCAGATGGCCAACTGGCCCGCCCTGTGGTCCAACGGCCAGAACTGGCCCACGGACGGTGAGAACGACACGATGGAGGGCCTCGGCGGAAAGGCCTGCTTCCACTTCCATTCGCCCTCGGGCGGCCCCGGCAACTGCGTACCCGGCAACCTCAGCGGCTGGCACACCTTCGCCTCCGACTGGGAGCCCGGCAGCGTCACGTACTACTACGACGGCGTGAAGGTCGGCCGGATCGCGACGGGCATCACCAAGTCCCCGCAGTACCTCGTCATGGACCACACCGTGTCGTCGTCGATCGGCGGGCCGACCGTGCTGCCCGCGGACATGAAGGTCGATTACGTACGGGTCTGGCAGCACTGAGGCCCGCCGGGCGGGGCGAACCGCCCAACCGCCATACTGCGTGCGATCTTTCTCCCCGCCCGAAGGGAATCGCACGACGTGAACCCGCCTGCCCCCGCCTCCTTCACCCGCACCTCGGTCGCCGTCGTCGGCGCCGGGCCCGCCGGGCTGACCGTCGCGAACCTGCTCCGCGCGGCCGGCGTCGACTGCGTGGTACTGGAGGCGGAGAGCAGGCAGTTCATCGAACAACGGCCGCGCGCCGGCTTCATCGAGGAGTGGGCGGTACGCGCGCTGGACCGGCACGGGCTGGCCGGCCGGCTGCTCGAAACGGCCGAAACCCAGGACCGGTTCGAGTTCCGCTTCGACGGGCAGCGGCACACCTTCCGGACGGCCGAACTGTCCGGTCGCCGTCATTTCGTCTACCCCCAGCCGTTGTTGGTCACCGACCTGGTCGCGGCATACGTCGACGAGGCGGGCGGTGACGCCCGCTTCGGCGTGCGGGACGTCCGGCTGCACGACGTCGACGGCGACCGGCCCGCCGTGTCGTACACCGATCCGCGGACCGGGGCGCGGCACCACATCGACTGCGACGTCATCGCCGGCTGCGACGGCGCGCGCGGCGTGACACGCGCCGCGATACCCGCCGGACGGACCGTCCTGACCCGCTACGACCACGGCGTCGCCTGGCTCGCCCTGCTCGCCGAGGCCCCGCCGTCCGCCGACGGCGTGGTCTTCGGCATCCACGAGCGCGGATTCGGCGCCCATATGGCCCGCAGCCCCCAGGTCACCCGCTACTACCTCCAGGTCCCTCCCGGTGAGGACGCGGACGACTGGTCGCACGCCCGCGTCTGGGACGAGCTGCACACCCGGCTCGCCGCCGCCGGGGCCCCGCCGCTGACCGAAGGGCCCCTGCTGGAGAAGGTCGTCCTGGACATGCACAACTACGTGGTGGAGCCGATGGCGTACGGCCGGCTCTACCTGGCGGGCGACGCCGCACATCTGGTCGCGCCGATCGCCGCCAAGGGCATGAACCTCGCGATCCATGACGCCCTGCTGCTCGGCGAGGCGCTGATCGCGCACCACAACGGCGACGACTCCGGCCTGGCGGGCTACTCGGACGCCTGTCTGCGGCGGGTCTGGCAGTACCTGGAGTTCTCGCAGTGGCTCTCCGAGGTGCTGCACGGCGCCTCGTCCGGCGACCGGTTCCGGGCCGGTACGGCCTCCGCCCGGCTGCGGCGGCTGCTGGGTTCCCGTCCGGCGGCCGAGGCGTTCGCCGGGCTGTACCTCGGGGAGGGGGCCGATCTGTGAGTCACCCCGCCCGGCCCGCCGTCCCGGCGGGTGGGATGGCTCACAGGAAGCCGGAGGGTGATGCCCCGGAACGCTGGGTACGGGCCTCATGATCGCCGGGCGGGATACCGCACCGAAGTGGTAGAAATTCGGCGAAACCATCATGAGTCGCCAGGGAGAAGGGAGACGCCATGTCCTCGAAGCGCCGTCGCAAGAAGAAGGCACGCCGCAAGAACGGAGCCAACCACGGCAAGCGGCCGCAGTGCTGAGCTGAGGGCCCGACCGCCCTTGCCCGTAGCCGGCACCCCTGGGGAGGACCCCGTCAACCCCGCGGGCGCCGGCTACGCCTCCGTTCGGCCCGTCATGGCCCCCGCGGCGCGGCCGGCCTGCCCTCAGCGCCCGGAGCAGGGCTGCGTCAGGGCTTCGTCAGGGCGTCGGCTATCCGGAGGGTGGCCTGGACCTGGGTGGCATCGCGGCGGACCGGGTTGAACGACAGGACCGCGCGCCGCTGTTGGTCCCGCGTGGCAACCATGGCCGAGGCGTAGCCGAATTGTTCGCCGGACTTCCCCCAGAGGGTGATCCCGTTCACCGTGACCGTCTGCAGCCCCGCGCTGTAGCGCGCCGGGGTGCCGTCCGGCATCCGCACCTTTTCCGGCGGCAGCGTGAACATCCGGTCCAGCTCACGGGGTGGCAGCAGCTCACCGGAGAACAGGGCGGTGAGGAAACGGTCCAGATCGCCGGTGGTGGAGATCATCTCGCCCTCGCCCCAGGCGGCCGACTGATCGAAATCGGTGATGTCCAGCAGGGTCCCGTCCGTCATCTTCATATAGCCGTGCACATGCGGACCGTGGATTCGCGGGTCGTTGCCCGGCACGCAGGTGTGCCGCAGGCCGAGCGGGCGCAGGATGCGGTCGGCGACGACCTCTCCGTACGGCCGGCCGGTCAGCCGCTCGATCAGCAGCGCCAGCAGGACGTAATTGATGCCGCGGTACTCCTGGGCGCTGCCGGGCGGGAACTTCATCGAGCCGTGCGAGACGAGCGCGACGAGCTGTCGGGGCGTCCACCGGTCGTAGCGGTGCCGGGCGACGGCCTCGGGCGTGGACAGGTCCGGTTCGCCCTGCTCGCGAGGGAGCCCGCTGGTGTGGTTCAGCAGTTGCAGCACCGTGATCGGCGGGAACCCGGCCGGCAGCAGGCCGGGCAGCTCGCGCTGGATCGGCGACTCCACCGCGACCCGGCCCTCGGCGGCCAGTTGGAGCACCACCGTGGCGACGAAGACCTTGGTGATGCTGCCGACGCGGAAGGTGTCGTGAGCCCGGACCGCCCGGCCGGTGTCCCGGTCGGCGACGCCCGCGGTGCCGTACCACCGGCCCGCCGAGCCGCTCACCCGCACCTGCGCCGCGGTCAGCTGCGGATGCTCCAGATCGCCTATGGCGGCCCGCAGCGCCGCAACGTTCAGCGGAGGCACCGGGGGAACGGGCGGGACGGACGGGGCGGACTCGGCGGAAGGGACGGAAGGGACGGGCCGGTGCGGTGGCCGCGGGCCGGGAACGCGTCCGGCGGCCTGCGCGAGGCCCGACGTCGCCACGACCGCCGCCCCCGACAGCGCCGCACCCACAACTGCCCTGCGGGACAAGGAAGAAGAACTCATGTGACTCAGCATGAGGAAAACCCGCCGCGATTCCTTCAGGGCTTTCCCCGACCCGACCCTGACCGGTCCCTGAGACATCCCTGACCCGGCCCGGGTCACCGCTCCACGGACGGCACGACACGACAGGTCACGGCACGGCACGCCACGGTGGGCCGCGGCACGGCACGACCCGTTAGGCCACGGCTCGGCACGGCACGAAGGGCGCATCAGACCGTGACATTCACTCGCAAACCCCTGGCTAACAGGAAACTTCAGTATGTGATCTAGAATCGACGGATGATCTTCATTGTCGTCAAGTTCCCCGTGAAGCCCGAGCACGCCGAGGAGTGGCCGCAGCACGTCCACGCCTTCACCGGCGCCACCCGTGCCGAACCCGGCAACCTGTGGTTCGAGTGGTCGCGCAGCCTGGAGGACCCGAACACCTACGTCCTCGTCGAGGCGTTCCAGGACGACGCCGGCGAGGCGCACGTCAACTCCGACCACTTCCGGGCCGGCCTGGAGGCCATGCGCCCGCTGCTGCGCAGCACCCCCGAGATCGTGAGCACCACCATCGAAGGCGCCCACGGCTGGAGCGCGATGGGTGAACTCACCATCGACTGACGACGAGCGACCGCGCTGTCCCCGGCCGCTCAGCCTCCCCGGCCGCTCAGCCGACCAGGTGGTCGAGGAACCAGTCCCGGGCGCGCTCGGCGACCTGGTCCAGCGCGCCGTGCTCCTCGAAGAGGTGGGTGGCGCCGGGGATGACGTCGAGGCGGGTCTCGCAGCGCAGCGCGGATTCCGCCTCGCGGTTGAGGTCGAGGACCAGCGGGTCGTTGCCGCCCACGATGAGCAGGGTCGGCGCGCGGACACCGGCCAGCAGCGGCCCGGCGAGGTCCGGGCGGCCGCCGCGGGAGACCACGGCGCCGATGTCCGCACTGGGGGAGGCGGCGGCCCGCAGCGCGGCGGCCGCCCCGGTGCTCGCGCCGAAGTAGCCGATCGGTACGGGGACGCGGCCGCGCAGCCACTCCGTGGCGTCGGTCAGCCGCTCCGCCAGCGTCTCGACGGCGAAGACGTTCGCCCGGTTGGCCTCCTCCGCCGGTGTGAGCAGGTCGAAGAGCAGGGTGCCCAGTCCCGCCCGGTTGAGGGCGGCGGCGACCAGGCGGTTACGGGGGCTGTGCCGGCTGCTCCCGGACCCGTGGGCGAACATCACGGCCGCCTTGGCGCCCGCCGGCAACATCAGATCGCCGGTCAGCCGGACCCCGGCGGCGTCGATGGTCACTTCCTCCTCGACGTCCACGTCCTCCACGGGAGCCGCGCCCTCCTCGGCGCCCAGGTCGTTCCCGGCGTCCGGCTTCTCGTCGGCGGTCGTGCCGGCCCCCGTGGCGTGCCGGGCGGCGGCCTGCGCCAGCAGGGAGACCACTTCGTCGTCGGGGGTCTGGGAGAAGTCCCGGTACCACTCGCCCACGGCGGAGAACCCGAACGGCGTGGAAAGGCAGACGAATTCATCGGCGCTGCCGCGGAGCCGTTCGGCCGCGTCCGGTGGCGCCACCGGCACGGCCAGCACCACCCGGGCCGCGCCCTGCGCCCGTACCACCTCACAGGCGGCGGCCGCCGTGGAGCCGGTTGCGACGCCGTCGTCCACCAGGATCGCGGTCCGTCCCTCAAGGGACAGCCGGGGGCGTCCGGCGCGGAACTTCTCCGCCTGGCGTACCAGTTCCGCCTCCTCGGCACGCTCGACGGACGCCAGATCCGCCTGGCCGAGGTGGCCGCGACGGACGATGTCGTCGCTGATCACCCGTACGCCGCCCTCCCCGATGGCGCCGAACCCCAGCTCGCGCTGGTACGGGACGCCCAGTTTGCGGACCACGATCACATCGAGCGGCGCATGGAGCGCCCGCGCCACCTGGAAGGCCACCGGTACCCCGCCCCGCGGCAGGCCCAGCACCACGGGCTCTTCCTCCGCCAGCTGTCCCAGTGCTTCGGCAAGGCGCTGACCTGCGTCGACGCGGTCGGTGAACAGCACGATGCGCACCCCCTGCCCAGGGGACGGACGTCACGTCCCTACCTGTCTCGGAGCCCGTACACCTGTCTTTGACGTAACCGCAAGTGGAGAGCGGGCGCAAGTCGGGCCGGCCGCCGTCGGCCGCGTACCGGCGTAGGTGCACGACGGTGGTTACCGTCGCGGACATGGAACACATCCGGGCGGTGCTGATCGATATCGACGGGGTGCTCACGGTCTCCTGGAAGGCGCTGCCGGGCGCCGTCGAGGCCGTGGAACGGCTGCGCGCCGCGGACCTTCCGCTGGCCCTGGTCACCAACACCACCTCGCGCACCCGCGCCGAGATCGCCCGGCGACTGACCGGGGAGGGCTTCCCCGTCAGCGCCGACGACATCCTCACCGCGCCCGCGGTCACCGCCGCCTACCTGCGGGAACACCATCCCGACGGACGCTGTCTGCTGATCAACAGCGGTGACGTCCGAGCCGACCTGGAAGGCGTCGAGATCATGCAGGGGACGGACGGGGCGGAGCCGGACTCCGGGGCGGCGCCGGATGTGGTGGTCTTCGGCGGCGCGGGCGAGGAATTCAGCTATCCGGCGCTGAACGCGGCGTTCCGGCATCTGCAGGCCGGTGCCCGGCTCGTCGCGATGCACCGCAATCTGTACTGGCGTACGGCGCAGGGGCTGGACCTGGACACCGGCGCCTTCCTCCTGGGGCTGGAACGGGCCGCGCGGGTCGAGGCCCAGGTGACCGGAAAACCGTCCGAGGCGTTCTTCGCCGCCGCACTGGCGCACCTGGGCACGGCCGCCTCGGACACGCTGATGGTGGGCGACGACGTCGAGTCCGATGTGCTGGCGGCGCAGCGCTGCGGGATGACCGGGGTGCTGGTCAGGACCGGTAAGTACCAGCCCGAGGCCGTCGAGGCGGCCGACGGGACACCGGACCGGGTCATCGACTCGTTCGCCGATCTGCCGGGGCTGCTGGGCCGGTGAGGAGCGCGGCGATGTCCGTGGCCGTCCAGTGGCCGTGGGCACCCGGACAGCCCGCCAGGTAGTCGGCGGCGCGGCGTGCGCTCCATCCGTGGGAGGCGATGATCCCGGCCGCGATGTGGCGCAGATAGGCCGCGGACGGCGGGTGCAGGTCGACGGTGCCGTCGTCACTGCTCCAGGGTGCCGTGAAGGTCAGCACCGGCAGGCCGTCCCGCCGCCCGGCACACACCAGGGTTTCATAGCGGCCCGGGCCGATGCGGGCCCTTCCCTCGCGCAGCACCTCGGTGAGATCGAGCTCCCCGCCCGGTTCGCGGTACATCTCCTGGGCGGCGATGTCGCAGAACTGCTCGGCGGTCAGGAGGTAGAGCCGCGCGGGGAGTTCGGGGGGCCCGCCGCCGTTGCCGTGCGGCGGCCGCGGGCCGCGGTGGTCCGGGTCGTAGAAGGCGCGGCCGCCGGTCCACACCCGGGAGGTGGTGGCGAAGTACATCCGGCCCGGCAGCATGACCGGCTCGGTACGGGCCGGCGGACGCGGGTCCCGGCAGCCGGGAAAGCCGCGCAGCCCGCCGGGCGGGCAGCCGCCGGCCAGGTAGTACGTCAGCCGGTCGAGGTGCATGTTGGAGCCGTAGGCGGCGTACCAGAGGTGACGCTCGCCGTCCGGGCGGGCGGTGGCGTCGTCGAGGCGTCGGGGCCCGGTCACGTCTTCACGCTACGCGCCGGGAGGAGGTGTGGCGCGTGCGCCGCGTTCGGACGTCCGCCACCCCGGCGCGTCACCGTCCTCGGGCCGGGCCGCCCCGGGGCCGGAAATCGCCTGTCCCGACCGGGTGCGCGAAAGGCGGGCGGCGGCGCGGGTTTTGCGTGGAATCGGCTGGAGAAGCGCACTGCACGGACCAGGTCGCCCGAAGAACGGAGGCAGTGTGCCGGACACCGTGGCAGGAACCGGAACGGACGGGGCAATACGGCGGACAGCGGACGGAGCGCCGGGGACGGGAGCGGGCGTCGGCCGCCGGGGGGTACTCGCGGCGTCCGCGGCGGCCGGCCTCACGCTGCTCACCGGCTGCGGGGACGCGCCGTCCCCCGGCAGCTCGGACGCCAAGCCCGCTCCCCGGCCCTCACACACCTCGCCCGGCCCGTCCGCCCGGCACAGCACCCCCGCACCGGCCCGGACACCGCGCCGCCCCCGCCCCGAACTCCCCCGAGGCGGACGGAAGTTGTTCCCCCGCTACCGGATGGTCGGCTTCTGCGGTCTGCCCGGTGCGGCGGCGCTCGGCCGGCTCGGGACCGGGGACCCCGCGGGGCGCGCCGACGAGATCGAGAAGACGGCCCGCCGCTATGGAGCGGGGCGCGAACCGCTGCCCGTACTGGAGCTGCTGGCCGTGGTCGCCAACTCCACCCCCGGCCCCGACGGCGCCTACCGCTCCCGGACGCCCGCCGCGACGATCGACCGCTTCCACCGGCTGGCGCGCCGCCGGCGGGCGATGCTGCTGCTGAACGTCCAGCCCGGGCGGGCGGCGGTGCTCGACGAGGTCAAGGCGCTGCGGAAGTGGCTGGTCCACCCGGACGTGGGGGTGGCGCTGGACCCCGAGTGGGAAATGGGCCCCGGCGAGGTGCCGGGCGACTCCTACGGGCGGACCGACGGCCATGAGCTGACCTCGGTGGCCCGCTACCTGTCGGGCCTGGTCGCGGCGCACGATCTGCCGGAGAAACCGCTGGTCTTCCATCAGGTCGCCACGTCCGTCGTACGGGAGCAGTCCGCGCTGCGGCCGCAGCCGGGCGTGGCGCTGGTCAAGAGCGCCGATGGCATCGGCTCGCCGGGGCTCAAACGCGGTACCTGGAAGCGGCTGGTGCGCGATCTGCCGGACGGGGTGCACACCGGGTTCAAGCTCTTCTACGACGAGGACGCGCAGGGCGGCGGCCGCTTGATGACGCCGAAGGAGGTGCTGGCGCTCAGGCCGCAGCCGGAGTACGTGATGTACGAGTGAGCAGGCCGGCCACGGGCGGACGGGAACTCAAGTCCAGTGCCGGTCCGCCCGGCCCCGCCAGGCGTCGTTGGCGCGGGCGCCCGGCTCCGGGTGGAGCTGCTCCCTCCGGACCGTGCGCCATGAGGTCCTCCGGGGCCCTCGCACACCCTCCGACCGGCGTCGCCCTCCGCGCGGCACCGGGCACACCGGCTGAGCCGCAGCCCGTCCGGCCCGGAACCTGCTTGTGCGTGCGGCTACTTCACGGCGGCCCACCTGCGCCGCGGGCGTTGCGGAGGCACCATGGGACTGTGCTGCTGGCCGATCTCGCGCAGGTGTCAGGGAAGGTGGCCGCGACCTCGGCGCGGTCGCGGAAGATCGCGCTGCTGGCCGGGCTCTTCCGGGCCGCGGCGCCGGAGGACGTCCCGGTGGTCATCCCGTATCTGGCCGGCAGGCTGCCCCAGGGGCGGATCGGGATCGGCTGGAGCGTCCTGCGCGAGCCGGTGCCGGCGGCGGGCCGGGCCACGCTGACCGTACGGGACGCGGACGCGGCGCTGACCGGGCTGGCCGGGGTCGCCGGGGCCGGGGCGCAGGCGGAGCGGCGCCGGCGGGTGCGGGAGCTGCTGGGGGCGGCGACCGCGGAGGAGCAGCGGTTCCTGGTCGGGCTGCTGACCGGTGAGGTGCGCCAGGGTGCGCTGGACGCGCTCGCGGTCGAGGGGCTGGCCGCGGCGACCGAGGTGCCCGCCGAGGACGTCCGGCGGGCGGTGATGCTCGCGGGCTCGCTGCAGGACGTGGCCCGGGAGCTGCTCGCCGAGGGGCCGGCGGCGCTGACCCGCTTCCGGCTGACCGTCGGCCGTCCGGTCGGGCCGATGCTGGCGCACAGCGCGAAGTCCGTGGCCGAGGCCATCGGCAAACTGGGGGCCTGCGCGGTGGAGGAGAAGCTCGACGGCATCCGCGTCCAGGTGCACCGGGACGGCGAGGACGTACGGATCTACACCCGCACGCTGGACGAGGTCACCGGCCGGCTGCCCGAGGTGACCGCCGCGGCCCGGGAGCTGCCGGCCACCCGCTTCATCCTCGACGGCGAGGTGATCGCCCTCGGCCCGAACGGCCGCCCGGTGCCGTTCCAGCAGGTCGCGGGCCGGTTCGGGTCGCGGGTCGATGTCGCCGCCGCGCAGGCCGCGCTGCCGCTCTCACCGGTTTTCTTCGACGTCCTGGCGGTGGACGGCCGGGAACTGCTGGAACTGCCGGGCGCCCGGCGGTATGCGGAGCTGGCGCGGCTGGTGCCGGAGCCGATGCGGGTGCGGCGGTGCGTCGTCGAGGACCCGGCCGACCCCGCGGCCCGCACGGCCGCCGAGGAGTTCTGGACCCGGACGCTCGACCGCGGCCACGAGGGCGTCATGGTCAAGGCGCTCGACGCCCCGTACAGCGCGGGCCGCCGGGGCGCCGCCTGGCTGAAGGTGAAGCCCGTGCACACCCTCGACCTGGTGGTGCTCGCGGCGGAGTGGGGGCACGGCCGGCGCACCGGGAAGCTGTCCAACCTCCACCTGGGCGCCCGCGACCCGGACGGCGGGTTCGTCATGCTCGGCAAGACCTTCAAGGGGCTCACCGACGCCGTCCTGAGCTGGCAGACCGAGCGGCTCCGGGAACTCGCGGTGTCCGACGACGGGTACGTGGTGACCGTGCGGCCGGAACTCGTCGTGGAGATCGCCTACGACGGGCTGCAGACGTCTTCGCGCTACCCGGCGGGGGTGACGCTGCGGTTCGCGCGCGTGGTGCGCTACCGGGAGGACAAGACGGCCGCGGACGCGGACCCGGTCCAGGCCGTGCTCGCCGCGCATCCCGGCGGGCAGGCGTAGGCCGTGGCGCCGCGGCGCAGCGCCGGGCTGCTGCTGTACCGGGGCGCCGGGCCCGGCGTCGAGGTGCTGCTGGCGCACATGGGCGGCCCGCTGTGGGCCCGGCGGGACGTGGGAGCCTGGTCCGTGCCCAAGGGGGAGTACCTGCCGCCCGAGGAACCGCGGGCCGCCGCCCGGCGGGAGTTCGAGGAGGAGCTCGGGATGCCGCCGCCCGACGGCAGGTACCTGCCCCTGGGGGAGACCCGTCAGTCCGGGGGCAAGGTGGTGACGGTGTGGGCCGTCGAGGGCGATCTGGACCCGGAACGGATCGTGCCCGGCACCTTCACCATGGAATGGCCGCGCGGCTCCGGTACGGTCCGCAGCTTCCCGGAGATCGACCGGGTGGCGTGGTTCTCCCCGGACGAGGCGCACGGGCGGCTGGTGGCCGGGCAGCGGGTCTTCCTGGAACGCCTCGCGGAGCGGCTCACCGGCGGCAACTGACCTCCGGGGCACGCGGAGCGGGCCCCCGCGCCCTGGCCGGAACCGGCCGCCGGACCGCCGTGGGACGCGCCCCGCGCTCCCCGCCTTCACCCCCGCGCACACGGCCGGCCGCCGGCCGCCCTGGACACCCCGTCCCCCGACCGGCAGGCTGACGGCGGGGCCTGGGGGAGGCCCGGAACGGGGGCTTGGGCAACGGGGTCATGAGCATGCCGCGGGGGCCGCATGTTGCGCATCCACTTCGAGGACCGGGACGTCGCGCGGGTGCAGATCGCCGCGGAACCCGACCCGCTCTGGGAGACGGTGCTGGCGATGCACCAACTGGTGCCGGCCGGCCCCGGGGCGCCGGTGTACGCGGCCTGGCGCGCCCGGGCCCGGCGCGAACTGCACGCCCGCGGCCTGGGCCGGGCCGCCCGGCTGATCAGCGCGCTCGCCCCGGCCGACGCCCGCTACTTCCCGGACTTCCTCACCCCCGACGCGGCCCGCGACGGGCTCGCGGCGGGCCTGGCGGAGCTCCGCGCCACGCCCGCCGAGCGGCTGCTCGCGGAGGCCGCCCGGGCCGCGCTGCCGGCCCGGCTGCCGCGCTGGACCGGTGCGCTGGCAGCGGGCAGCCGGCAGCCGCTCGACGAACTGGCTGCCGCCCTCGGGGAAGTGCACCGCGCCGTGGTCGCCCCCGACTGGACACAGGTGGCTGCCATGGTCGGCTGCGACCGCGCCGCCCGCACCCGCGCGTTCTGCCGCGGCGGGGTGGACGGCATGCTCAACTCCCTCTTCCCCGCCGCGCGTTGGGACCCGCCGGTGCTGTCCGTGGCCTATCCGTGCGAGCGGGAGCTGCATCTGCGCGGCCGCGGGCTGCGGCTGATCCCGTCGCACTTCTGCTGGGGCCGGCCCATCGCGCTCGCCGACCCGGGACTGCCGCCGGTCCTCGTCCACCCGGTGGAGCACCTCACCGTCCGGGCGCCCGCCGCCACCCGCAACGTCCGTCCGGAGGCCCTGTCCGCCCTGCTCGGCCGGACCCGGGCCCGCATCCTCGCCGCCCTCGACGCACCCGCCACCACCGGTGAACTGGCCCGCCGCCTACGGGTCTCCGCACCGTCGGCCAGCGAGCACGTCAGCGCCCTGCGTGCGGCCGGCCTGGCCCGCAGCCGGCGCGACGGCGGCCGGGTCGTCCATGCCCTCACCCCGCTCGGCACCGCGCTGCTGCACGGTGAGCTCGCACCGGCACGCCTGCCGGAGTGAGTGAGGGCATAGACGTCCCCCGTCCTACGGGCAGACCTGGATCTTGCGGCCCTGCCCGGCCCGGAAACGGTCGAGCGCCCCGGCGTAGTCGCCCAGCGGGAGGCGGTCGCTGATGAAGACCTCCGGGTCGAGCACGCCCGCCGCGAAGAGTTCCGCGGCGCGTTCGTAGCTGTGCAGGACGGCCATCGAGCCGGTGATGGTGATCTCCTGGTTGTAGATCCGGTACGGCTCGATGACGGCGCGGGCGGCGTAGTCGGCCACGCCGAACTGGAGGAACGTGCCGCCCTTGCCGACCCGGCCGAGTGCGTCCTGGATGGCACGTTCGTTGCCGGTGGCGTCGATGACCACGTCCCAGCCGCGCGGCCGGTCCAGCTCGTCGGCGGAGCCGGCGGCGTTGCTGCAGCCCAGCGTGCGGGCGGTGGCCAGCCGCTCGGGGTTGAGGTCGACCACGTCCACGCCGGCCGCACCGGTCCG
Source organism: Streptomyces sp. NPDC021749 (assembly GCF_040640655.1). Classification (NCBI taxonomy): domain Bacteria; kingdom Bacillati; phylum Actinomycetota; class Actinomycetes; order Kitasatosporales; family Streptomycetaceae; genus Streptomyces; species Streptomyces sp. NPDC021749. The sequence continues at coordinate 75,872 of NZ_JBFACE010000012.1, forward strand.
CTTGGCCAGTTCCAGCATCATCAGGCCCATCGTGCCCGACCCGTAGATCAGCACCTGGCTGCCCAGCTGCTGGGAGCGCAGGATGTCGTAGCCGCGGACCGCGCAGGACAGCGGCTCGATCAGGGCCGCGTCCTCGGTGCGCACGTGGTCGGGGAGTCTGACGCAGTTCGCGACCGGAGCCACGGCGAACTCGGCGGCGCCGCCGGCCGTGGTCACCCCGATCGCGGCCCAGCGCTCGCAGAGGTTGTTGCGGCCGATCCGGCAGTAGTGGCACTCGTGGCAGTACAGGGAGGGGTCGACGGCCACCCGGTCGCCCTCGGCGAGTTCGGTGACCGCGCTGCCGCGGGCGACGACCATACCGGCGAATTCGTGGCCCGGCACGACCGGCAGGGTGGGCGCGAACTCGCCCTGGAGGATGTGCAGATCGGTGCCGCACAGCCCGCAGGCGGCGACCGACACCACCACCTCGCGCGGGCCGGGGGCCGGGTCGTCGACGGTGGTGACCTCGACCTTGCCGGGGGCGCTGATCACTGCGGCCTTCATATGGCGGTTCCTTTCACTTCACGGCTCCGAGCGAGAGGCCCTGGACGAGCTTGTCCTGGGCGGCGAACCCGGCGACGAGCACCGGGAGGGAGATGACGGTGGCGGCGGCGCACACCTTGGCCAGGAACAGGCCCTGGCTGGTCACGAGTCCGGTCAGGAACACCGGCGCCGTACCGGCGACGATCCCGGTCAGGACCCGGGCGAACAGCAGCTCGTTCCAGCTGAAGATGAACGAGATCAGCGCCGTCGCGGCGATGCCGGGCAGGGCGACCGGGGCCACGATGCGGGTCAGGGTGGTGGTCAGCCCGGCGCCGTCGATCGAGGCGGCCTCCAGCATCTCCACCGGCACCTCGGCGAGGAACGAGCGCATCATCCACACCGCGATCGGCAGGTTCATCGACGTGTAGAGGATGACCAGCAGCCAGACGCTGTCGAGTAGCCCGGTGTTCTGCGCGACGAGGTACACCGGCAGCAGCCCGGCCACCAGCGGCAGCATCTTCGTGGAGAGGAAGAAGAAGAGGACGTCGCTCCACTTCCGTACCGGCTTGATGGCCAGGGCGTACGCGGCCGGGACGGCGAGCGCGAGCACCAGCAGGGTGGACACCACCGAGGCCGTCAGGGAGTTGACCAGCGGCGGCCAGGGGCTGACGCCGCTGCCGGAGCCGAAGAACTCCCGGTAGCCGTGCAGGGTCAGCCCCGCGCCGACGCTCGGCGGGTTGGTCGCCGCGTCCGCCTCGCTGTGGAAGGACGTCAGCACCATCCACGCGACGGGCAGGAAGAAGGCGATGCCGCACAGCCAGGCCGCCAGGCCCAGCAGGCTCCCGGTCCGCCGCCGGCGCCGGGTCAGGGGTGCGCGGTTCATCGGGTGACCTCCTCGCGCAGCAGGGACGAGACGGTACGCAGCGCGAAGGTTGCCACGATCAGGGAGCACACCACCACGACGACGCCCTGCGCGGACGCCCGTCCGTAGTCGTGGGCCTGGTAGAAGGTCTGGTAGATGGTGTACGGGAGGTTGGCGGTGCCCAGGCCTCCGGACGTGATGGTGAACACCGCGTCGAAGTTCTGGACGACGTACACGGTGCCCAGCAGCGCGGCCAGTTCGAGGTAGCGGCGCAGATGCGGCAGGGTGAGGCAGCGGAAGATGTCGAAGGCGGACGCCCCGTCCATCCGGGCCGCCTCGACCGCGTCGGCCGCCCGGCTCTGCAGCCCGGCGAGCAGGATCAGCATCATGAACGGCGTCCACTGCCAGATCAGCGACACCTCGACCGCGGCCAGCGGCACCTCGGTCATCCAGTCCGGCTGCGGCGGGCTGTCACTGCCGAACAGCCCCCATATCCAGGTCAGCGAGCCGTTGATCAGCCCGTACGAGGCGTTGTAGAGGGCGTGCTTCCACAGCAGCGCGGAGGCCACCGGAACGACCAGGAACGGGGTGATGAGCAGCGTGCGGACGATCCCGCGGCCGCGGAAGCTGCGGTCCAGCAGCAGCGCCAGGCCCAGCCCGAGCACCAGGCTGACCAGCACCACGGTCACGGTCAGCAGCACCGTCGTGCCCACCGAGGACCGCAGCGCCGGATCGGTGAAGACCGCCCGGTAGTTGGCGAAGGCGGCGAAGCCGCGGTTGTCGGGGGCCAGCGCGTTCCAGCGGGTGAAGGAGATCACCACCGTCGCCACGAACGGGAGCTGGGTGACGACGATCAGGAAGACCAGGGCGGGCAGGAGCGGGGCGCGGCGGGCCCAGTCCTTGGCCCGCTCGGTGCGGCGGGCGCGGGCGGCCGGGCCGCCGGCCGGCGGTACGCCCCGGCTCGCGGCCTCCCGGGCCGGTTCAGTGGTCTGCGTAGGCATCGGACACCTCCTGCGCCAGTCGCTGGCTCTTGGTGAGGGCCTCGGGCACGCTCTGCCTGCCGGCGATGGCCGCGCTGATCTCGTGCGAGACCTTGGTGCCGAGGTCGGAGAATTCGGGGATGCCGACGAACTGGATCCCGGGGGCGGGGCGTTGCTGGACACCGGGGTCGCCGGGCCGGGCCGAGCCGATGGCCTGCTGCGTGGCCGCGGCGAAGGCGCCGGCGGAGCGGGTGTAGTCGGGATTGCGGTAGAGCGAGGCCCGCTTGCCGCCGGGCACCCGCGACCAGCCCAACTCCCGGCCGACCAGCCGTTCGTACGAGGCGCCCGAGGCCCAGCGGATGAACTTCCAGGCCGCGTCCTGGTGCGTGCTGGCCTTCTGCACGCCCCAGGCCCAGGTGTAGAGCCAGCCGGAGGTGCGGGTGCGCTCGACGGGGGCGGGGGCGTAGCCGATCTTGCCGGCGACCTTGGAGCCGGCGGTCTCCAGGGAGCCGGCGCCGGCGGTGGCGTCGTACCACATGGCGACCTTGCCCTGCTGCATGTCGTTGAGGCACTCGGTGTAGCCGGCCTGCGGGGCGCCCGCCTCACCGTGCTTGCGGACCAGATCGACGTAGAACCGGGTGGCCCGGGTGAATTCCGGACTGTCGACCCGTGCCTTCCAGCCCTTGTCGAACCACGTCCCGCCGAAGGTGTTGACGACGGTGGTCAGCGGGGCGGCCAGCTGGCCCCAGCCGGGCTGGCCGCGCAGGCAGATGCCCTTCATGCCCTTGCGGAAGCCGTCCAACTTGGCCGCCAGGGCGGCGACCTGGTGCCAGGTCGGGTGGGCGGGCATGGTCAGCCCGGCGGCCTTGAGCAGGTCCTTGCGGTACATCAGGAAGGACGACTCGCCGTAGAACGGCTCCGCGTAGACCTTGCCGTCGGCGGCGGTGAGCGAGCTGCGGAGCGGCGCGAGGATGTCGTTCTGGTCGAAGGCACGGTCCTTTGCGGCGCGGGTGCCGAGTTCCGTGAGCCAGCCGTTGCGGGCGTAGAGGGGGGTTTCGTAGTTGCTGAGGCTGGCGACGTCGTACTGGCCGGCCTGGCTGGAGAAGTCCTGGCTCATCTTGTCGCGCAGGTCGTCCTCCGGCAGCACGGTGAAGTTGACCTTGATGCCGGTCTCCTTGGTGAAGTGTTCGGCGGTGAGCTTCTGGAGATCCACCATCTGCGGGTTGTTGACCATCAGGACGTTCAGGGTGTTGCGGCCGTCGTTGCCCGCGTCACCGGCGCCGCGGTAGCAGCCGGTGGTGGACAGCGACAGGGCCAGGGCCAGGGCGGTGAGTGCCGCCGCGCGGGGGCCGCGGCCTGCCCCGGGGGATCGTGCTCGCACGGCTCATACCTCTCTTTTTCACTGCATGTCGGCATGTCGGGGATACGGAGTCGTGCCGAGGCACGGTGGGGAACCGCACGAGGGCCCGCGTGGGGTGCGGCCTCGGCGGCGGCTTGATGGTGTTGTGCGGACCGGTTCCGTCCGGGCCCGGGGTCAGACCCGGAGCACCTGCGGCCCCAGGAGGGAGTAGCGGTGGGCCTCCGGAGCGGACAGCCCCGCGTCGGTGACGATCGTGTCGAAGTCGCCGACCTCGGCGAACCGGCAGAAGCTGCTGGCGCCGAATTTGCTGTGCACCCCGACCAGCACCCGCCGCCGGGAGGAGCGGACGGCCTGCTCCTTCACCTCGGCGACCGCCGGATCGGGGGTGGTCAGTCCGTGCTCCCGGGAGACGCCGTTTGCCCCGAGGAACGCCAGGTCGATCACGAACCGGGAGAGCATGTCGCGGGCCCAGGAGCCCACCGTCGCCTGCGTCCCGGAGCGCACCCGGCCCCCGGCCAGCAGGACGGTGGCGGACTCCGAGGCGGAGACCAGGGACGCGGTCCGCAGCGAGGCGGTGATCACGGTCAGCGGGCGGTCGGTGGGCAGCAGCATGGCGACCAGCTCGGGTGTGTAGCCCTCGTCGACGAAGACCGTCTCGGCGGATCCGACCAGCTCCGCGGCGGCCGCCGCGATCCGCCGCTTCTCGGCCACCTGCTGGGTCTCCCGCCGGGCGAGCGTGGTCTCGAAACCGGCGCTCTCGACCGGGTACGCCGCCCCGTGCGTCCGCCGGACCAGCCCGCGGCGCTCCAGCTCGCTGAGGTCACGGCGGACGGTCTCGCGGGCCACGCCGAACTCGGACGCGGCATCGGCGACCTCGACCCGGCCGGAACGCCGGGCCAGCGCGAGGATGCGGTGCTGGCGTTCCTCGGCCCTCATGGCTCACTCCTGCCCGGTGTTCCGGCGGTTTCCGGTGGCTTCCGTTCGGTCACGGGCCTGCCCGTTTCCGCCCGCATCAGGTTTATAGCAACCGGGGACGACCGAAGGTCTGCCCGTAGCGACAGGAAAACTGCCCGTTTTTGCCCGCTTCAGACCGCCGATGCACCGGCCGGGCCACCGGGCGGCTGCCCGTACCGCCTCCCTGAGCTGCCCGCGGCCCACCGGGACCACCCGGTCCGTTCCGGCCACACGCAGCGGTGGTGCCGGCGGCCGCGCCGCATAGTCTGGACGGCATGAGCTCGGAGATGCGGTCGTTGGCGGTCACCTCGGTCGTGGAGGCGGAGGAGTGCGCGGTGCTGCGCGTCAGCGGGGAACTGGACCTCCGCACCGAGCAGGCCTTCCTCGCCGAGGCGCGGTCGGTGGTCTCGGCCGGGCACCGCTTCCTGGTGCTGGACCTGACCGCCCTGCGCTTCTGCGACTCCCGGGGGCTGAGCTGTCTGCTGGCCCTGGAGTGGCTGTGCCGCCGCCTGGAGGGCCGGCTGCTGCTGGCGTCCCTGGGCGTACGGATGCTCCGGCTGCTGGTCGGCACCCAGTCGCTCGGCGTCTTCTCCTGCTACCCGACGGTCGGCCATGCGCTGGCCGCCGTCCCCGACGGCGCCCGCCCGGCCTGGCCGCCCGCCGTCGAGGACCCGTCCGTGTGAAGCGGCGGTTCACCCGGGTGACGGCCCGGGGCAGCGCATCCCCAGCCAGGCCCCGTTGAACCGGGCGAAGGTGATCCTCCGGTACGGGCCGGACTCGTAGAGCAGCCCGAACGTGCCGTCCGGCAGCCGGGTCAGCGTCGAGTACGCGGCCGGCCCCGGCACCACGGTCCGGGCCACCGGCCAGCTCTCGCCGTCGTCGCACGACCCCCGCACGGTCAGGTTCTCCCGGGCCCGGGCGCTCGCCGTGTTGCTGAACAGCAGCCAGTGCGCCCGCGGCCGGCGGGCCGGCGCCGCCGGGTCGTAGCGCAGGACCGAGGCGTTGTTGGCCGGGTCGGGCAGCTCGTCGTCGGCCGCCGGGGCGCTGTAGGACAGCCCGCCGTCCCGCGAGTGCGCGACCAGCCGCCGGGGCGTGCTCGTGGTGCGGCTGTTGAGCAGCACCCGCCCGTCGGCCAGCTCCACGGTCTTGTTCTCGTCCATCCGCGGCCCCACCGGCGTTCCCAGCCGCCAGGTCGCCCCGTGGTCGTCGCTGTACGCGCTCGCCGCCCACATGCTGCCGTCCGCCTTGCGGAACGCGTACTGCTGCAGCAGCCGCCCGCCGGACAGCTGGCTGCCGGCACCGGACGAGGCGAAGATGCCGCGCCAGGACGGGTCCTTGAGGGCGCGGGTGATCCGGCGGTGCCGCCAGCTGCGGCCGCCGTCGTCGGAATAGCTGTAATCGGTGTGCAGCACGGTGGTGCTGTCGTGCGCGTTGCCGGCGCCCGCGGTGCCGAAACCGACCCCCTTGGGGGCGTACGCGTGGAAGAGGAAGACCCGCCCGGTCGTCCGGTCCGCCAGCAGGCTCGGATCCCCGGCACCCACCCCGCCGTCGTAGTCCACCACCGCCCGCGGCGCGCTCCAGGTGCGCCCCTTGTCCCGGCTGCGCCGCACCATCACGTCCACATCGCCCGGCAGATCGGCCGCGCTGTCCATCCGCCGGTCGTACGCCGCGATCAGCGTGCCGTCCCGGAGCGTGGCCAGCGCGGGGATGCGGTACGTGTGCGCGCCCTGCCCGGACACCGCCAGATCCGTGGTCTCGAACAGCGCGCCCCCGGCGGCTCCCCGGCCGGCCTCCGGGACCGTGCCGGCGGCGGGCGCCCCCGGTGCGGTCAGCAGGGCGGCGCCGACGCCCGCGGCGAGCAGCGCGGCCAGGGCGCGGGAGCGGGCGGCTGCGGGCACCGGTTCCTCCAGGCGGACACGACGGGGGCCGCTCCAGCCTGCGGGAGGCCGTCCGTGCGGGCGCGCCGACCGGCCCCGTCGGGGTGACCGGACCGCGCGCCCGGAGCAGACGGCCACCTTGCGCAACCCCGCCCCGCCCGGAAACCCTGGGACCGGGAACCCCGCAGTTCCGGAACCCGGAACACCCGCGTCCACCCCGCCCCACGGACGCGCGACGGCACGCCCGTCATCCACTGCACCACCGGTGCCCGGCCGGCACCGGTTCCCGCACCTCCACAACGGGAAGGCGGACCGGATGGCTTCCGACGCGGCATCGGCCACCGCCGCGGCGCCCCGCCCCGAACGGGCCGACGCGGTGATCGTCGGCGGCGGGGTGACCGCGCCCCGCCCGGAGCCCCACCTCATCCGACCCCGCCCGGCACCCCCTCATCCGACCCCGCCCGGCATCCCTCCCGTCCCCGTCCCCGTCCCCCGGAGCTGCGTATGGTCCCCACCTGGCAACTGCGCGCCGCGTTCGCTTGCCGGCTGTCCGTCATGTACGGCACCGAAGTCCCCGCGTACACCACGCTGCTGGAGGTGACCGGGCAGATCAACGACGAGGTTGCGGCCCGGGACCCGGAGGCCGACCGGCTCGGCGGCCTCGGCCGGGTGGGCGTGGAACGCCACGGCGCGATCCGCGTGGGCACACCGGAGGAACTCCGGCAGGCCGCCCAGGTCTTCGCGGCGCTCGGCATGCACCCGGTGGGCTTCTACGACCTGCGGGACGGCGGCGAGGGCGCGGTGCCCGTCGTCTCGACCGCCTTCCGGCCGACCGCCCCCGAGGAACTGGAGCGCAACCCCTTCCGGGTCTTCACCTCTCTCCTGACCACCTCCGACCGCCGCTTCTTCCCCCCGGACCTCGCCGCCCGGCTCGGCGCCTTCCTCGCCCGCCGGCAGCTCTTCCCGCCCGAACTCCTCACCCTGGCCGCCCGCGCCGAGGCGGAGGGCGGGCTCCCCGATCCCCAGGCCGAACGTTTCCTCACCCTTGCGGCCGCCGCGTTCGCCCTCTCACCGGAGCCGGTCGACCGCGCCTGGTACGCCGAACTGGAACGGGTCTGTGCCGTCGCCGCCGACATCGGCGGGGTGACGACCACCCACCTCAACCACCTCACCCCGCGCGTCCTCGACATCGACGCGCTCCACCGCCGCATGGGCGCACGCGGCATCACCATGATCGACCGGATCCAGGGCCCCCCGCGCTGGGAGGGCCCGGACGTCCTGCTGCGCCAGACCTCCTTCCGGGCCCTGGCCGAGACCCGGACCTTCCGCGAGCCCGACGGCCGGCTCACCCGCGGCGCGCTGCGCGTCCGGTTCGGTGAGGTCGAGGCGCGCGGGATCGCCCTCACCCGGGCCGGCCGGGCCCGCTACGACCACCTCATGGCCGAGACCGACCGCAGGACGGCGCTGCGCCCGGACGCCGACCGCCAGCAGACCGCCCGCTGCCTCTGGCTCCAGGGCTTCCCCGGCTCCGAACACCAACTCGCCGTCTCCCACCTGGCGTTCTTCACCTACCGAGCGGTGCCGGCCCGCCCCCGGGACGGCCGGCGCCCGCCCGCCGACCTGGCCGGTCTGCTCACCCACGGCTGGCTCACCGCCCACCCGATCGTCTACGAGGACTTCCTGCCGCGCTCCGCCGCCGGCATCTTCCGCTCCAACCTGACCGGGGCGGGCCGCCACGACGCCGGCCTGGCCGGTGCGCCCTACGACACCGACCGGCTGGCCGGGGCGATCGGCCGCCCGGTCGCCGACCCGTTCGCCCTCTACGCCGAGCAGCAGGACCGCTCCCTGCGGCAGGCGCTGTTCACCCTCCGGGCGGGTGCCGCGCTACGCGCCCTGGACCACGGGGAGCTGATCGACGCGGAACCGGTCCCCGCCCCCTGATCACCCCTTGGCCCCTGCTCACCCAGGAGCGCGACGACACGCTGCTTCCTGTGCGCCCTTCTCCCACCGGCGCCCGGCTACGTGGTCCGGCCGAGGTCCCGCACCAGCGTGGGGGAGGGACGCGGGATCTCCCCGAAGTCCTCGTCGTCGCTGTCCACGACGAGCTGGTTGATCACATGCTCCAGGGCGGCCGGCAGGGTCGGCGCGAGCCCGCTGTGCCACTGCACCAGGAGGTTGTGCCGGGCCGCGTCCGGGAGCAGTTGCTTCTCGTCGAACGCGGCCACCGAAGGACGCTCCTCGTCGGGCCCGTGCGCGGCCTGCTCCCGCCAGTACGCGGCGTCGCGGTACTCGCCGTTGCGGCGGTGCGAGAGGTAGAGGCAGTACGCGGCGGTCCGGCTGCCGGCGCCGGCGCCGAAGTGCCACCAGAAGTGTGCCGCGTCGGTGCGGCCCGTGATGTGCAGCAGACAGGCGAAGACCAGCGCGCCCTCGGGGTCGATGCGGTGGTCGTTGACCAGCCGCTCCAGACTGGCCGCGGCCGCCGCGGCGTTCACCACCAGTGCACAGGCCAGCTGGAGTTCATGGGTGGCCTCGTCCCGGGCGCTCGGGTACCCGCTCGGCGCGGCGCGGTCCACCCGGCCCGCCGGCCCGGCCGGCCGTGCCCCGTCCGCCGCGAGCGCGCCCGCCGCAACGGGGACGCCGATCCGGCGGGGGCCACCGGGCGGCGTCGGGCCGTCGAGACCGTACAGGCCCGCCGGTCCGTCGGCCCCGGACACCGCGGCGGCGGCGCTGAGCAGCGTCTCGACGGTCTCTTGGCGGTCGGCGGAGTGGGTGTGCGACATGGTCAGTTCCCCCTGGGATTTCCCTGATCGATACCGAGCGCCGCGGCGAGCTTGCGCTTGCCGCGGCTCGCGTAGGAGCGGACGGTGACTTCGTCGACGCCGAGCAGGGCGCCGATCTGGGCGTCGCTGTAGCCGATGACGTGCCGGAGCACGATCACGTCGCACTGCCGCTCCGGCAGTCTGGCGATCGCCGCGTACAGCCCCAACTGGCTCTCCAGCATGGCGAATTGCTGCTGGCACTCGCGCAGCAGGGCGTGGGTGACGACGGCGAAGGCGGCGGTCTCGGTGAGGGCGGTGGGCTGCTGGTGGTCGTAGAGCCACTCCACCACCCGCTCCTTGAGGACCGACCAGGCGTACGCCTCCACCGACGCCTGCCGCAGCGCGTGCGGCCACAGCCGGCCGAGCTGCTCGTAGGCGGCCAGGGTGACCTCGCGGGCCGCGGGCTCGCTGCCCGTGTGCAGATAGGCGTAGGTCAGCCACTTGCGGGCATGGGTCGCGAGGAAGGCCTCGAAGGTTATCGAAAGGTGGCGGTCGGACCGGTCCGGTGTGGCGGGAGTCGGGTACCGGGGGAGTGCGGCTAACTCCCTCATGATGGCGTGCGCCGGGGCGCACGCCGGTAGAAGTCGGTCCCGGTCTGCGCTCACGAGCAGTCCTCGTTCCGTCGGCCGTGCACCGCTGACCGGGTGGCGGGGCGCCGGGGGCAGCGGGAGGACGGTTTGCCCTCACCCTCCAATGAACAGGAAACAGCCCCCGTTTGTGGCACGAGGGGCGCAAAAATCTTCCGCTGCGTATTCATATGACTACCCTTGACGATGGCATGTGGCGAATCGTGGCACCGACATGGCGGACTGTCACCGCTTGCGCGGGTGTGCGCCCCGCATGATCCGGCCGTCACCGGGCAGAGCTCCCACAGCCCCGTGCACAACGGCCGAAACCGCGCGCTGGGGGCGCACGGCTTCGGTGTGTGCGCCCCCGGTCCGCCCGCCCGGCGGCGCGGGGCCCGAGCGGTGTGCCGGACCTGGGGAGGCAGCGGACGATGAACGAGCACGAGCCCGTGGTGGACCTACAGCTGGACCGGGCCCATTCGTCCCGGATCTACGACTACTTCCTGGGCGGCAAGACCAACTTCCTGGCCGACCGGGTGGCCGCCGGCAGCGTGCTCGCGGTGTTCCCCTCCGCGCTGGTCGCGGCCCGCATCAACCGCGAGTTCATGCACCGCGCCACCCGCTTCCTCGCCGAGTCCGGCCTGCGCCAGTTCCTCGACATCGGCACCGGCATCCCCACCCCGCCCAACCTGCACGACATCGCCCAGGGCATCGCCCCCGACGCCCGGATCGTCTACACCGACAACGACCCGATCGTCCTCGCGCACGCCGCGGCCCTGCTGCTCAGCACCCCCGAGGGCCGCACCGCCTACGTCCAGGCCGACGTCACCGACCCCGGGAGCATCCTCGGCGCGCCGCAACTCCTCGACACCCTCGACCTGTCCCGCCCGGTCGCCCTCAGCCTCAACGCCCTGATGCACTTCGTCCCCGACGACGGCTCGGACCGCGCCCGCACCATCGTCGAAACCCTCAAGTCGGCCCTCCCCAGCGGCTCCACGCTCGCCATGAGCCACGCCACCGCCGACTTCGCCCCCGAGGCGATGCGGAAGATCCTCAAGATCTACGGCGACGCCGGGACCCGCCTCCAGTTCCGCACCCGCGCCGAGTTCGTCCGCTTCTTCGACGGCTGGGAGCTGCTGGAGCCGGGCATCACCCTCTCCCACCAATGGCGACCCGACGACCCCGCCGACGCCACCCACGTCACCGACGCCGAGGCCGCCTGCTACGCCGCCATCGCCCGCAAGCCCTGACGGCGGACCCGAAGGCCGGGCCGAGGGCCCGGGATCCCACGGGTCCGCCCGCCCGCTCATTCCTTCCGGTACCCGTACGCCTCCCCGGCCGCCGCGGCGACCGCGTCCAGATCCGCCCCCGCCGAGGCGGTGACCACCGCGGCCACCGCACCCTCCACGAAGGGGGCGTCCACCAGCCGCGCGCCCTCGGGGAGCTCGTCCCCCTCGGCGATCAGCGCCTTGACGGTCAGCACGGCGCTGCCCAGATCCACCAGGAGCGCCACCCCCGCGCCCCGGTCCACCCGCCGGGCCGCCTCCGTGATCAGCTCCGCGCTGGTGCCCAGCCCACCGTCCGCAGTGCCGCCCGCGGCCGCCACCGGCGCCGTGGCGCCGCCCCCGGCCAGCCCGACGGCCAGCGCGGCCACGGACTCCGCGACCGGCCCGCTGTGCGACACCAGCACCACCCCGACCAGCCCCTCCCCGCCGCCGGCCGGGCCACCGCCGGTCACTTCGCCACCTCGGCGAGTGCCGCGAACAGCAGTGCCGAGGACGTCGCGCCCGGGTCCTGATGCCCGATGCTGCGCTCGCCCAGATAGCTCGCCCGGCCCTTCCTGGCCAGCATCGGCACCGTCGACCGCGCGCCCTCCTCGGCCGCGTCGGACGCCGCCTCGAAGGACGTGGCCAGCCCCTCCACGGCGGGCACCAGGGCGTCCAGCATCGTCTTGTCACCCGGCGCCGACCCGCCGAGCTGCCCCACCGCGTCCACCCCGGCGCGCAGCCCGGCCCGCAGCTCCTCCGCGGACACCTGCGCCGCGTCGCCCAGCGTCTTCCCGGTACGCCGCAGCAGCGTGCCGTACAGCGGCCCGGACGCCCCGCCCACGCTGGAGATCAGCTGCCGCCCGGCCGCGGTCAGCACCGCCCCGGGCGTCGCCGGCGGCTCCGCCTCCACCACCTTCACCACGGCCGCGAAACCACGCTGCATGTTCGTGCCGTGGTCGGCATCGCCGATGGCCGAATCCAGCTCGGTGAGCCGCTCCGCCTCCCGGTCGATGGCGGCGGCCGCCGTCGTCATCCAGCGTACGAAGAACGCGGCATCCAGGGCCGTTCCGGACACGGACCACTCTCCTCGGATCGAGTTGCTCTCGGTTCACCTGCGGCAACGGGTACCCAGCTACATACACGAGCACCAGGACGCGTAAACGAAGCGGGGCCGCCGGGGGTGCCCGCTACCGGCCCCACCGGAGCGCGGCCGTCTGCACCGGCGCGTCCCACAGCCGCAGCAGCTCCCCGTCCACCTGACACAGCGTCACCGAAGCCCCCGCCATGTCCAGCGACGTCACGTAGTTGCCGACGAGCGTACGGGCCACCGCCACCTTCCGCTCGTCGAGCACCCGGCGCACCTCCGCGGCGAACCCGTACAGCTCCAGCAGCGGTGTCGCGCCCATGCCGTTGACCAGCACCAGCACCGGCAGCCGCGGTTCGAGGTCCTCCAGGACCGCCTCCAGCGCGAAGTCCGCGATCTCCCGCGAGGTCATCATCGGCCGCCGCTCCCGCCCCGGCTCGCCGTGGATCCCCACCCCCAACTCCAGCTCGCCGGCGGGCAGTTCGAACGTCGGGCTGCCCTTGGCCGGTGTCGTGCACGCGCTGAGCGCCACCCCGAAGCTGCGCGAGGACCGGACCACCTGCCGGGCCACCGCCTCCACCCGCTCCAGCGGCATGCCCTCCTCGGCCGCCGCTCCGGCGATCTTCTCCACGAACAGCGTCGCGCCCGTGCCGCGCCGCCCGGCCGTGAACGTCGAGTCCGTCACCGCCACGTCGTCGTCCACCAGCACGCTGGCGACCTGGATCCCCTCGTCCTGGGCCAGCTCCTCCGCCATCTGGAAGTTGAGCACGTCACCGGTGTAGTTCTTCACCACGAACAGCACCCCGCGCCCGCTGTCCACCGCGGCCGCCGCCCGCACCATCTGGTCCGGCACCGGCGAGGTGAACACCTCTCCGGGACATGCCGCGTCCAGCATCCCGGGCCCGACGAAACCCGCGTGCAGCGGCTCGTGCCCGCTGCCGCCCCCGGACACCAGGGCCACCTTCTCCGCCACCGGCGCGTCCCGCCGCACCACCACCCGGTTCTCCGCGTCCACCACCAGCTCCGGATGCGCGGCGGCCATCCCCCGCAGGGCGTCCCCGACGACGGTCTCCGGCACGTTGATCAGCATCTTCACGGGTACCTCCTGGTGAGCGGGCGGTCCGGCGGTTCAAGTATCGGCCGCGGGGGCGCCGACGGCAGCGGCGCGCCCCGGTGTCGCGGTCCCGTACGGCCTACCCCTCGCGGCACGGTGCACGCGCCCCGGCTCCTCCGCGCGCGTGATCGGCCGGGAGGTGGTCTGCTGGAACGGGGGCGCCCGTCGGCCCCCGCACCACGTCCCCGCAGTCCGCATCCGGAGAGCCGTATGAGCAGCTATCGCGTGGCGCAGGTCGCCGCCGCCGGAGGCTCGTTCGAGGTCGTCGAGCGCGAGGTGCCGGAGCCCGGCCCCGGCCAGGTGAGGGTGGCCGTGGACGCCTGCGGGGTCTGCCACAGCGATGTCGTCTTCGTGGAGGCCCAGGTCCCGGGCGTACGGTTTCCGCTGGTCCCCGGGCACGAGATCGCCGGGCGCATCGAGGCGCTGGGCGAGGGCGTGGACGGCGGCTGGCACACGGGCGACCGGGTGGCCGTCGGCTGGTTCGGCGGCAGCTGCCACCACTGCCCGCCCTGCCGCCAGGGCGACTTCATCGTCTGCGCGAACCTCAAGGTCCCGGGCTGGGCGTACGACGGCGGCTACGCGGACGCGGTGATCGCGCCGGCCGACGCCCTGGCCCGCATCCCGGAGGCGCTCCCGGCGGCCGAGGCGGCGCCGATGGCCTGCGCGGGGGTGACCACGTTCAACGGGCTGCGGCGCAGTTCCGCCCGGCCGGGCGATCTGGTCGCCGTCCTCGGCATCGGCGGCCTGGGTCACCTGGGCGTGCAGTACGCGGCCGCGATGGGCTTCGAGACCGTGGCCATCGCCCGTGGCGCGGCCAAGGCCGACTTCGCCGAGCAGCTCGGCGCGCACCACTACGTCGACAGCACGGCGGCCACCCCGGTCGCGGACGCCCTGCAGTCCCTCGGCGGCGCCAAGGTCGTCCTGGCCACCGCGCCCAGCGCGGGCGCCATCGCGGCGACCGTGGACGGGCTGTCCCACCGCGGCGAGTTGGTGGTCATCGGCGTCTCCCCGGAACCGCTGGGGATCAGCCCGCTGCAGTTGATCATGAGTGGCCGGGCCGTCCGCGGCCATCCGTCCGGCACCGCACAGGACGTCCAGGACGCCATGGCCTTCAGCGCGCTGCACGGCATCCGCCCGATGATCGAGACCGCGCCGCTGGACCGGACCGACGAGGCCTACCGCAAGATGCTCTCCGGCACCGCCCGCTTCCGGATGGTGCTCACGCTCCGCTGACCCGCACCGCGCCGCCGCCGAGGTTGCCCGGGGCGGCCGCACCCCAGCACTTGGAAATGGTTTCCATTACCGTTAATGTGGGCAGGGATACCGAGAGGCCCAGACGGGGACCGACGAGAGGTAGTCCGTACATGTCCGCCCACTGCCAACTGACCGGTGCCACACCGGGCTTCGGCAAGACCATCTCCCATTCGCACCGCCGGACCTCCCGCCGGTTCGACCCGAACATCCAGCGCAAGCGCTACTGGCTGGCGAGCGAGGGCCGGTACGTCCGGCTCACCCTCAGCGCCAAAGGGATCAGGACGGTCGACGTCATCGGGGTCGAGGCCGCGGTGGCGCGCATCCGCGCACGAGGGGTGAAGGTCTGATGGCCAAGCAGAGCAAGATCGCGAAGAACGAGCAGCGCAAGGTGGTCGTCGCGCGGTACGCGGCCCGGCGTGCCGAGCTGAAGGAGATCATCCGGCGGCCCTCGTCGACCGATGGCGAACGCGCCGCCGCCCAGGCCGAGTTGCGGCGGCAGCCGCGCGATGCGAGCGCGACCCGGGTGCGGAACCGGGACGGCGTGGACGGCCGCCCGCGCGGCCACCTGCGGAAGTTCGGGCTGTCCCGGGTACGGGTGCGCCAGCAGGCGCACGCCGGCTTCCTCCCCGGGGTCACCAAGTCGTCCTGGTAAGCGTGCAGACGGCGTACCGGCCGACGGACCGGCGTACGGAGGCGTACCGGCGTACGGACCGGCGTGCCGGCCGACGGACCGGGGGCCCGGGCGGCTGGTGCCCGGGCCGTCGGCCGCCGTGCGTGTGCTAGCTGTCAGACAAGGCTGCCCGCACCGGCCGGGACCCGGCCGAGTTCCTCGGCGCGCAGTCGTGCGTAGCCGGGGAGGACGACCTCGTTCAGCAGCGCGGTGCGCTCGTCGAAGGGGAGGAAGGCGGCCTTGACCGCGTTGACCGTGAACTCCTCCAGTTCGGCCGCGCCGTAGCCGAAGGTGGTGGCCAGGTGCTGGAACTCCTGCGTCATCGTCGTGCCGCTGACCAGGCGGTTGTCCGTGTTGAGGCAGACCCGGAAGCCGAGCCGGCGGAGCAGGTCGATCGGGTGCTCCGGGTAGCTCGCGGCGGCGCCCGTCTGGAGGTTGGAGGTGGGGCACACCTCCAGCGCGATGCGCATGTCGCGGACGTACGAGGCGAGCCGGCCCAGCGTGACCCGGCCGTCGGGACCGGTCGAGAGGTCGTCGGTGATCCGCACGCCGTGGCCGATGCGGTGGGCGCCGCAGCGCAGCACCGCCTCGTGGATGGAGTCCATGCCGACGGCCTCACCGGCGTGGATGGTCACCCGGGCGCCCTGGGCGCGGAGGTAGTCGAACGCCTCCGCGTGCCTGCTCGCCGGATTGCCGATCTCGCCGCCGGCGATGTCGAACCCGGCCACCCCGCGGTCGCGGTGCGCGACCGCGAGCCGGGCGATCTCCGGCGAGCGGTCCGCGTGCCGCATGGCGCACAGCAGGGTGCCGACCCGGATGCGGTGGCCGGCGGCCGCGGCCCGGCGCTCGCCCTCCCGGAATCCGGCGTTGACCGCGTCCACGACCTCGTCCAGGGTCAGCCCGCCGGTCAGGTGCTGCTCGGGGGCGTAGCGCACCTCGGCGTAGACCACGCCGTCGGCCGCGAGGTCCTCGGCGCACTCGGCGGCGATCCTGAAGAGCGCCTCCGGGGTCTGCATGACCGCGCAGGTGTGCGCGAAGGTCTCCAGGTAGCGCTCCAGCGAACCCGAGTCGGCGGCGTCCCGGAACCAGCGGCCCAGCTCGGCGGGGTCGGTGGTGGGCAGGTTCCGGTACCCGATGTGCTCGGCCAGCTCGATGACCGTGGCGGGGCGCAGGCCGCCGTCGAGGTGGTCGTGCAGCAGCACCTTGGGGGCGCGCCGGATCTGCTGCTCGTCGAGCACGTGGGGGGCCGCCAGCGGCAGCTTGTCAGACAAGGTCATGAGGCGGGAGTATGACACGACTTCCCGGGGACGGCGAACGCGTCCCGGGGGGCGGTGCCGGCCGGACGAGCGGCGGGCCGTCCCCGGGGCCGGCCCGCCGGCCGTTCCGCCGGGTGCCTCGCCGCTCGCCGCCCGCCGCCCGGCTCCCCGTCCCGCCGCCCGGCTTACCGGGCCTGCCAGACCGGCAGGGCCGGCGCGCCCGGCGGCAGCATGTGCTTGGCCGCCAGCAGCGGCGTCCGGTCCAGCCGGACGACCTGGGTGATCAGTACCGCGGGGGTGTCCGCCGGGCGGTCCAGCTGTGCCCCGCGCTGCCGGCCGAGGGTGGTGGCCACGACCGTGCTGCCGCCGGTCAGCGGCAGCCCGCGGCCGGCCGCGAGCAGCAGCCGGAGCATGGACGACGAGCCCGCCGCCTGCCCGTCGAACGCCTCCACCGCGGCCGGCAGCAGCTCCGCCAGCAGTTCGTCCTGCGCCGCCCACTCCTGCGTCAGGCACGAGGGCAGACCGGCCACCTCGATGCGGCTCTCCCAGAAGCGGACCCGGCAGGTGCCCGGCAGCAGCAGGTGCTGGGTGGAGAAGTCGGTCGGCTCCTCGTGCGTACGGGCCAGGGCGGTGGTGGTGACCTGGCGGTCCTCGCCCAGCAGCTCCTCGACCGGCTTGAGGTACTCGAAGCCGCGCGGCGGCAGGTGGTGGCTGACCGTGCGGCCCACCCCGCGGCGTACGTTGATCACGCCGTCCTCCTGGAGCAGGATCAGCGCCTCGCGCAGCGCGGGCCGGCTCACGCCCAGCTCGGCGGCGAGCCGGGGCTCGGTCGGCAGGGTGGAGCCCGGCGGGTACGTGCCGTCCCGGACCGCCTCGACCATGCGCTCGTAGAGCGCGACGACCGGACGCCGCTGCGGTTGCCTGCCGGCCATGTCGTTCTCCCTCTTCCACGCCGTCCCGCCCTGTCCGACAAGTCTGCCCCAGGCGCGGAGGATCGTGGTCCGGTGGCCGGTGGCCGGTGGCCGGTGGCCGGTGGCCGGTGGCCGGTGGCCGGTGGCCGCGGGGCGGGGCCGGCCCGGCAAGGGAGGGCTAACATGAACAAATGGGGCGTTCGCGTGGGACTGTGACGCAACGACTGATCGGCGACCACCTGGTCTCCGGCCGAATGGAGCCGGGCGAGGAGATCGCCCTCCGGGTCGACCAGACGCTCACTCAGGACGCCACCGGCACGCTGGTGATGCAGGAGCTGGAGGCGCTGGCGCTGGAACGGGTGCGGACCGAGGTCAGCGTGCAGTACGTCGACCACAACATCCTGCAGGCCGACGAGCGCAATGCGGAGGACCACCTCTTCCTCCGCTCGGCCGCCCGCCGTTTCGGGCTGTGGTTCTCCAAGCCCGGGAACGGCGTCTCCCATCCGACGCATATGCAGCACTTCGGAATTCCCGGGAAAACCCTGGCCGGTTCGGATTCCCACACCTGCGCCGGCGGATCGCTGGGCATGCTGGCCATCGGAACCGGCGGGCTGGAAGTGGCCCTCGCCATGGCCGGACGGCCACTGCACCTCACCATGCCGGAGATCTGGGGAATCCGGCTGACCGGTGAACTCCCGCCGTGGGTGAGCGCCAAGGACGTCATCCTGGAAATGCTCCGCCGCCACGGCGTTCAGGGGGGCGTCCGACCTCCGGGAAATGTCGTCGGCGTACGGGAGGTCGCCGGGGAGCCGGTCGGGCAGGTCGTCATCGGCTCGTCGGCGAACCCCGGACTCCGTGACTTCGCGGTGCCCGCCGCCATGGTGAAGGGGCGGCAGACCGCCCCGGGAGTGAGCTTCGACATCAATCCCACCTCCCGGGAGATCCTCCAGGACCTGACCCGGTGCGGAGCCACCTTCGAACTGATCGCCGCCGGCGCCAGAATTCACCAGTCGGGCGCTCTGGGCTGTATCGGCATGGGGCAGGCGCCGGCCGCGGGCCGCAATTCGCTGCGTACCTTCCCGCGGAACTTCCCCGGCCGCTCCGGCACCGACGACGACGCCGTCTGGCTGTGTTCGCCGGAAACCGCCACCGCCTCCGCGCTGACCGGCACCCTCACCGATCCCCGCGACTGGGCCGCCCGCTGCGCCATGCCCTGCCCGGCACCGGCCGCCCCGGATCCGGTCTCGGTCAACCACGCCATGCTGGAGCCGCCGTTGCCCCCGGACGAGGCGCTGCGGGTGGAGCTGGAACGCGGCCCCAACATTTCCGCGCTGCCGGAACTCGACCCGCTGCCCGACGAGATGGAACTCCCCGTTCTCCTCAAGGCCGGTGACGACGTCTCGACCGACGAGATCTCCCCGGCGGGCGCAAAGGCCCTGCCGTACCGGTCCAACATCCCGAAACTCGCGGAATTCACCCTGACCCGGCTCGACCCGGACTATCCGCGGCGTGCGAAGGAGGTCCGGGAGGGCGGCGGTCATGTCATCGTCGCCGGGGAGAACTACGGGCAGGGCTCGTCGCGGGAACACGCCGCCCTCACCCCGCGCCACCTCGGCCTACGCGCCGTCCTCGCGAAGTCGTACGCCCGGATCCACTGGCAGAACCTCGCCAACTTCGGCGTCCTGGCCCTGGAATTCGACGATCCGGACGCCTACGGGCGCATCGGCCCCGGGGACCGGCTGCGGCTCACCGGACTGCACGAGGCGCTCGCCGAGCACGGCCCGCCGGCCCTCCGCGTCCGCAACACCACCCGTGACGAGGAGTATCCGGTCCATCACCGGCTCTCGCCCGGCCGCCGCCGGGCGGTCCTGGCGGGCGGCATCATCCCGGCCCTGGCGCGCTGAGAACGGGGCTCAGCGCGGGCCCGGCCCGGTGACCGGGCGTCGCTCGCGGCGGATGCGGCGCAGCAGGACGACGAGGTCCAGCGCGGCGAGGAGCACCAGCACCCCGCAGACCACGGCCAGGACCAGCAGCACGGTCGGGCCGGGGGAGTCCTGCGGGCCGGCCGCCCCCGACCACACCGCGAAACCCACCGTTCCCGCGCCGAAGACCACCACCGCGACGGCCGACAGGATCAGCCGGAGCCGCAGCGGACTGCGGGCCGTGACCGGCTCGGTGCCGCTGCGCCGAGGGTCCTCGGGCACGGGTTCGTCCGGACGGTCCTCGGGCACGGTCGCGTCCCCCTTCCGGTCGGCCGACCCCGTGCCGGGGAGATCCTCGGCACGGGGGCCGCTGAGCCGAGCCGCTCGTCACCGGGGGGCACCGCGGCGGTTCCCTCACCCACCACCTGCGGACCCGGGGCGCGGCTCGTCCTCCCTCCCATTCTCCCACCGTGTGCCCGGCACGGGCGGTGCGGCCGGCCACCCCCGCCGGTCGTCTCGCGCGCGTCCGCCCCTGGCCGCACAGTGGAAACGACGAGCTCGACGAGCAGCGGGCACACCGCCCGCGGGCAGGGAGAAACGGCTGATCGGGAGGCGTGAGGGGCGATGACCAGCGGTGCCGGTTCCGGCCGGTACGCGCACCTGGACCCGGATACCGGCCCGGCCTTCGAGGAACTGGCCACGCTGGCCGACGGTGACCGCAGGGAGAGGCTGCGCGAGGAGATCCTGCGGGCCTGGCTGCCGATGGCCCACCGGCTGGCCCGCCGCTACACCGGCCGCGGCGAGAGCGACGAGGACCTGCGGCAGGTGGCCGCGCTCGGCCTGCTCAAGGCGATCGACGCGTTCGACCCGGGGGCGGACACCCCGTTCGGCGCGTTCGCGGTGCCCACCATCGTCGGCGAAATCAAGCGGCACTTCCGCGACGCGATGTGGGCGGTGCACGTCCCACGCAGCGTCAAGGACCTGCGGACCAAGGTCTTCCGCGCCCGCGAGGAGCTGTCCGCCCGCGCCGGTCAGCAGGAGGTCACGGTACGCGACCTGGCCGCCCACACCGGCCTCACCCAGGACGAGGTGCTGCTCGGCCTCGACGCCGAGAACACCTTCACCGCACTGTCCCTGGAACGCCCCCTGGGCGGCGACGGCTCCGACACGCTCGGCGAACTCGTCGGCCAGGAGGACCCGGCGCTGGCCCTGGTGGACGACCGCGCGGCGGCCACCGCGGGCCTGCGCATGCTCCCGGAGCGTGAGCGCCGCATCCTCTACCTGCGCTACTTCATGGGCCTGACGCAGAAGGAAATAGGCGACCGGGTCGGCCTCTCCCAGATGCACATCTCCCGCCTCCTGCGCCGCTCCTGCGATTTCGTCCGCGAACAGACCTTCGCCGCGCCCCGGACGTAGCCCATCGACGCGGCGCCTTTCCGGGGACGCGCGGAGCTGCCCCGGCCGGGTCGCCGCCCCGCTCCGGGCGGGGCACCCTGGAAGCGTAATCGCGTGCCATGAGCCGAGCTGTGAGGTGCCTGATGAGCACTCTCGAAGAACACATAGACATCAGCGTTCCGCTCGATACGGCATGGGAATGCCTGCATCGTGCGGAGTCCTATCCGCAGTTCCTGGACGGTGTGCAGGCGGCCCGGTCGGAGGGCGAGCGGACCCGGCTGGACGTCGAGGCCGGCGGCCGCACCCGGGAGTTCGAGGTCACGATCACCGACCGGGGCGGGGACAACGTGATGACGTGGCGGACCACGAGTGGGCCCAGCCTGGGCGGCGCCTTCTCGCTGCTGCCCCTCGACGACGAGCACACCCGCCTGCAGGCCCGGTTCGAGTACGAGCCGGGGACCATCACCGAGGCCTTCGGCGGTCCCAAGGGCTTCGCCCAGGCTGCCGCCATCGAACGGGGCCTGCGCAGCGATCTGCAGCAGTTCAAGGAGCTGGTGGAGCAGGGCGGGTGAGCCGCGCCGGTTCTTCCTGACGCGGAGGGGCGCTGCCCGAGCCGAGGGGGCGGTCGCCTGATGCACCTGATGCGGAGGGGCGGTTTCCGGACGGGAGACGGCGATGCCGGACGCAGTGGTGATCGGGGCCGGCCCCAACGGGCTGGTCGCGGCGAACCTGCTGGCCGACGCCGGGTGGACGGTGGAGGTGCTGGAGGAGCAGGAGGAGCCGGGCGGAGCGGTCCGCAGTGACCGCGGCGTGCACGCCGATTACGTCAGCGACCTGTGCAGCTCCTTCTACCCGTTGGCCGCCGCCTCGCCGGTCCTCGCGCGCCTGGACCTGTACGAGCAGGGGCTGGTGTGGAGCCATGCGCCCCGGGTGCTGGCCCATCCGCTGACGGACGGCCGCTGCGCAGTGCTGGACCGCTCCCCCGGGGACACCGCGGCCGCACTGGAAGCCTTCGGCGCCGGCGACGGGGTCGCCTGGCAGGGGCTGTGCGGCATCTGGGACCGGATCGGCCCGGACCTGCTCAAGGCCCTGTTCACCCCGTTCCCGCCGGTGCGCGCGACGGCCCGGCTGGCCGCCCGGCTCCGCGCGGAGGGCGGGCTGCGGCTGGCCCGGCTGCTGCTGTTGCCCGTACGGCGCCTGGGCGAGGAGGAGTTCCGCGGCGAGGCCGGGCGGCTGCTGCTGGCCGGCAACGCACTGCACGCGGACCTCGCCCCGGAAGCGGCGGGCAGCGGCGGGTTCGGCTGGCTGATGTCGATGCTGGCGCAGTCCTGCGGCTTCCCGGTGCCGGCCGGCGGGGCGCAGGAGCTGACCTGGGCGCTGGTCCGGCGGCTGCAGCGGCGCGGCGGGGTGCTGCGTTGCGGGGAGCGGGTGGTCGGGATCGTGGTCCGCGCCGGGCGCGCGGTGGCGGTGCGCACCGCGATCGGCGAGACGGTGCCGGCCCGCCGGGCGGTGCTCGCCGACGTGTCCGTGCCGGCGCTGTACGGCCGGCTGCTCGACCCCCGCGAACTGCCCGGCCGTCTGCTCGCGGACCTGCGGCGCTTCCAGTGGGACTTCGCCACGTTCAAGGTGGACTGGGCGCTGGGCGGCCCGGTGCCGTGGGCCGCCGAGGGCGCGGCCACCGCCGGCACCGTGCACCTCGCCGACGGGCTGGACGAACTCACGCGGTTCGCCGCACAGATCGCGATGGGGCAGGTGCCGGACCGGCCGTTCGCGCTGTTCGGGCAGATGACCACCGCGGACCCCACCCGCTCGCCGCCGGGCACCGAGTCCGCCTGGGCCTACACCCACGTACCGCACCGGGTCCGCGGGGACGCGGCGGAGCGGGGCGGGATCACCGGCGCCTGGGACCGCGGCGAGCAGGAGGCGATGGCGGACCGGGTGGAGGCGCAGGTCGAGCGGTTCGCCCCCGGCTTCCGGGCCCGGATCAAGGCCCGCCGCATCCTCGCCCCGCCCACCCTGGAGGCGCTGGACGCCAATCTGCACGGCGGCGCGGTCAACGGCGGCACCACCGCCGTCCACCAGCAGCTGTTCTTCCGGCCGCTGCCGGGCCTGGGGCGACCGGAAACCCCGGTGGAGGGGCTCTTCCTGGCCTCGGCCGGCGCGCACCCGGGCGGCGGGGTGCACGGCGCACCGGGGGCCAACGCGGCCCGGGCGGCGCTGCGCCGCGCGCCGGGCAGCCTGCTCCACCGCACCCAGGACGCCCTGGGACGCGGCGCCCCGCTGCGGGCCGGCACCTGGCCGTGACAGCCGGCCCCGACCCGGCCCGCCGGCGCCCCTCGTGACGGCCGGCCCCGACCCGGCCCGCCGTCGTGACGGCCGCCGCGCCCTATGCCGCCTGGCGGCCGCCGTCCCGCCCGGGCACGACCAGGACCGGCGAGGCCGCACGGTGCAGCACCTCGCCGCTCACCGAGCCGAGCATCAGCCGGCGCAGGCCGCTGCGGCCGTGGGTGCCGACGACCAGCAGGGCGGCGCCGCGGGACGCCTCGGTCAGCATCGTGGCCGGGCGGACGCGTTCGACCCGGGCGTGCACGGTGACGTCGGGGAAGCGGTCGAGACGCTTGGCCGCCTCGGTGCGCAGGATCTCCAGCGCGGCCGCGTCGAGCGCCTCGTAGTCGGGCGCGACCAGACTGGGGCCGGTCGGCACCTCGCCGGGGTGGAAGGTGGCGTGCAGCAGCTCCAGGCTCGCTCCGCGCACCGCCGCCTCGCCGTACGCCACGTCCAGCGCCTCCGCCGAGAGGTCGCCGAGGTCCGCCCCGACCACCACCCGGTTGTCCGGGGCCGCGGAGGTCTCCCCGGGCCGTACGACGATGACCGGGCAGTCGGCGTGGGTGGCCACCTGCTGGCTGACCGACCCCAGCGGCAGCCGCGGGAAGCCGCCGCCGCCGCGGTGGCCGAGTACGAGGAAGGAGGCCTCGGTGGCGCGCTCCAGCAGGACCGGCGCGGGTCGGCCGGGCACCGTCTCGGTGGTCACCGTGATGCCGGGGAACTCCGAGCGGACGAGCTCGGCGAGCTGTTCGGTGCCGGCGGCGCCCGGGGCCGGCGGGCCGTGCCCGGCCTCGTCCGCCGCGGTGCCGGCGGGGTCCGGGTGGCCGGTGACGTGGAGCAGATGCAGCGGGGTGTGGTGCAGTCCGGCCTGCCGCGCGGCGTGCCGGACCACCGTCCGTTGGCCGCCTCCTTCGTCAACTCCCGCCAGGACCGGGCGGATCGGTGAGGCACCGGACATCGGGTCACTCCTGTTCGCGTCGGGCACGCCGGGGCCGGGCGACCCCCGGGGGAAGGGCGGCTACCCCGCGAAGGGAGCGGTCAAGCGGGCCCGTCCGGTCCGATCGTGTCGGGGACCAGCAGCATGAGCGCCACGTCGTCCAACCGGTCCGCCCCGGAGTACCGGTTCTCCAGCAGGGCGTCCGCGAGGGCGTCGGGCTGCCGGGGCGGCGCCGCGCTCAGCCGGCCGGCCAGCTCCGCGACCGCACGGTCCAGGTCGACCCCCGGCTGCTCGACGAGCCCGTCGGTGTAGAGGGCCAGCACGGAGCCCGGTGGCAGGTCGATCTCGGTGGCCTCGTACCGGGCGTCGGGGTCGATGCCCAGCAGCAGCCCGTGCGGCACGTCCAGGACCCGGGTGTGCCCGTCGGGCTGGCGGAGCAGCGGCGGCGGATGGCCGGCGCTGGCCAGACAGGCCCGGCCGGAGCGCAGATTGATGTGCACGTACAGGCAGCTGGTGAACAGGTCGGGGTCCAGATCGGTCAGCAGCCGGTTCGTCCGGGCCAGCACCTCGCCCGGGGAGGCGCCCGCGGTGGCGTGGGCGTGCACGGCGGTACGGGCCTGCCCCATCAGGGCGGCCGCCGCCGCGTTGTGGCCCTGTACGTCGCCGATCACCGCGGCCACGCTGTCCGTGTCGAGGCGGATCAGGTCGTAGAAGTCGCCGCCGATGTCCATCCCGCGGGTCGACGGGAGATAGCGGGCGGCGACCGCGAGGCCGGGCACCGGCGGCAGACCGTGCGGCAGCAGCCCGGCCTGCAGGTCGTGGGCCAGCTGGTGTTTGGCGTCGTACAGCCGGGCCCGGTCCAGTGCCTGCGCGATCAGCCCGGCCAGTGAGGTGAGGACCTGGTGCTCCTCCGTGCTGAAGGTGCGGGGGCGGTCGTACGAGAGGATGCAGCAGCCGACCGGGCGGCCGGAGACGATCAGCGGCAGCACGGCCCGGGCCGCCTTGCCCGTCAGCTGCGGCAGCCCCGGGTAGTCGCGTTCCATCTGCTCGGGGGTGGTGTAGAAACTGGGCTCCCCGGTGGCGAGCGCGTGCACGGCCGGGCTCTTCGCGGCGCCCAGCGCGAGCCCCTCGAAGGCGGCGATGGCCTCGGCGGGGTAACCACGGTGGCCGATGGTCCGCAGCCGGCCGGCCTCCGCCGCGTACATGAGCATGCCCTGGGCGCCGAAGGCCGGCACGATCTGGTCGGCGACGAGGTCGACGACGTCCTGGACGCCGACCGCCTCGGTGAGCGCGGCCGCCAGATGCAGCACGTGGTAGATCTGCCCGGCCCGGGGCGGCACCGCCTCTCCCGGTGCGGGGACCGGCAGCGGGCCGTAGTCCTTGCCGGCCGGGACCTCCGAGGGCGCGATCCACACGCTCAGCCCGCGGCCGTCCGGGAACAGCCGGAAGGTGAGCCAGCGGTCGGGCGGGCGGAAGGCGACGAAGGACATCGGCTGACGGCTGATCACCGCGGCGCGGTACCGGTCCTCGAACACCGGGTCCCGCAGCCAGGGCAGCGCCTCCCAGGGGCGCGCGCCGATCAGCCGGTCCGGCTCCTCGCCGAGCAGCTCCGCCGCGCCGGTCGTGACCAGGGTGACGGCGCCGTCGAGGTCGAGGGCGCAGGCGCCGCCCGGGAGGCGTTCGGCGAAATCGACCGCGGCCCATGCCTCCTGCGGGCCGACGGTCCGGGCCGGCGGCGGGGTCAGCACCCGCGGCTCGACCGGCCGCGGCGGGTGCCCCTCGGACCGCCGGGGGTGCCGCGCCAGCACTTCCGCCAGCTGCCGGCAGCCGTTCTCCACGTGCTCCCGCTCGTCCGGCGACAGGTGCGGCGGATGATCTGCCGGCCACAGCAGCAGCAGTGCCCCCCGGCTCCCGTCCCCGTCCCGGTCGCCGATCGGCGCGGCGGCCAGCGCGAAGTCGTACGGCACGGCCACCGCCGTCCGGGGGAAGTCACGGACCAGCTGCTGATGGCTGCCCGCCCACACCAGGTGCCGCCGGCGGACGGCGACCGCGACCGGGATGGGGGCGGCCAGCGCCACCCGGCTCCACGGCTCCAGGAACGGCGCGGGCACCCCGCTCATGACGGTCAGCTGCAGCACCGGCTCGTCGTCCGCCAGCACGTACACGCCGCCGGCGGACGCCCCGGCGTCCAGCATCGTCCGGAGCAGTGCCCAGTCCAGCGGGTCGGTCCCGGTCCCGCCGCTCATCTCGCACCTTCACACCGCTGTCGTCGTGACATTTGCGACCCGCTCCGGCCCGCCGTCCGTCCGGAACAGTGCTGACGTTACGCCGACGGCCGGACCACGGCATGCGAGCGGCCACCCGGACCGGCACCCGAGGCGGGGCCGTACGGGGGCCGGGGTGGGCGGGCGGCCGCGGGCAGCCCATATCGGGAGCTATGCCGAGAGATGGAGCAAAGCGCCGTATATCATGTAATGGCGCCTCTTGAACTTGGCGCGGGCAGCATGTCACCTCCGCATTCGGAGACGAAACATGGCCGCAGACGAAGAGGACGAAGAAACACCGGACCGGCGCCCGACCCGCAAGAAGACGGCCGGGAAAAGCAGTGACGCGAACGCCGGCGACCGGACCAACGACAGGGGTACGGAGCGCGCCGCCCGCCGCGTTTCGGCGCCGCGGGCGATGCGCTACGCGGCCGAACAGCTCCAGGAGCTCCTGGGCCGGGCGCCCGATTCCGTCTCCGCGCTCCAACCCACGGAGGACGGCTGGATGGCCGACGTGGAAGTCCTGGAACTCGAACGCGTCCCCACCACGAGCAGCGTGATGGCGAGCTACCGGGTGACGCTGGACGAGGAAGGCGAACTGGTGTCGTACGAGCGCACTCGCCGCTACACCAAGGGGCAGGTCGGCCAGAGCTAGGCCGGCATCGCCGACACCCACCGTTCGCCACATGAACGACACGGCCACTCCGGGACGACCTGGAGGAGCCGGTGAAAGGGAGGCACCGTGACTGTAGTGCCGCAAGGAGGAGGGGCCGTGGCCACCGGTGGTGGCGGGACCGGCAACCTCTACGACATCGTCGAACTGCTCCTGGACCGCGGACTCGTCATCGACGTCTTCGCCCGCGTCTCGCTCGTGGGTCTGGAGATCCTCAAGGTCGACGCCCGCATCGTCGTGGCCAGCGTGGACACCTACCTGCGCTTCGCCGAGGCCTGCAACCGCCTCGACCTGGAGTCCGGCCGCAAGGCACCCTCCAAGCTGACGGACGTCGTCGGCGAGGTCACCGAGGGCGGTGCGCACGGCAAGACCAAGGGCGCCCTGAGCGGTGTCGCGGATGCCGTCGCCGACGCCCTCAAGAGCACCACCGAGGAGGCCGGGGAACGGCACAGGGAGCCCGCGGGCAAGCGCGAGCGACCGGTGAGGCACCGAAAGGACTGAGCCATGCCCGTCTACGTCTACTCGATCGTCTCCCGCAGTCATCCGCAGGGTCTGGACGGCGTACAGGGAGTGGGAGACCCGCCGTCAGCTTTGCGCACCCTGACCGTCGACAAGCTGTCCGCGGTGATCAGTGACGCTCCTGAACAGCTGCGGCCCAAGCGTCGCGACCTCGCCGCCCACCAGGCGGTCCAGGAGCGGCTGATGGCCGACGGCACGGTCCTGCCGCTGCAGTTCGGCTTCGTCGCCGACGACGAGGACGCGGTACGGACGGTGCTGGAGGAACGCGCGGACGAGTTCGCCGAGCGGCTGCAGGCACTGAAGGACTGTGTCGAGTACCACCTCAAGGCCGGCCAGGACGAGGAGGCGATGCTGCGCCAGATCCTCCTGGAGTCCGACCAGGCGCGACGGATGAACGAGGAGATCAAAGCCGGCCGGGGCGGCCCGGACATGCCGCTCGCCCTCGGTGAACTGGTCGCCAAGGAGATCGAGGCACGCAAGGACCGGCTCGCCGCTTCGGTCACCGAGGCGCTGACCGGGCTGGCCCGTGAGGAAAACACCGTCAAGCCGTCCGGCGACGACTTCCTCAGCGTGTCCTTCCTCGTCGAGAAGGACCAGGAGGAACGCCTGCGTACCGCGGTGCAGGAACTCGCCGAGAAACTGGGCGAGGACTTCAACCTGCGGCTGCGCGGTCCGCTCCCCGCCTACAGTTTCGTGTAATCCATCCGCCGCCCCGGGCGCTCGGCTCCTCCGGTCGCCCGGCTCCGCGGCGTCGTCCAGGGAGTTCCCATGGGTGTGCTGACGGAGATCGCCGCCCTTCCGCTCGCCCCGATGCGCGGCATCTTCTGGGTCCTGGGGAAGGTGGTCGAGGCTGCCGAGAACGAGTACTACGACCCGGCCCCCGTGGAACGCCAACTCGCCGACCTGGAAAAGGCGTTGCTGGCCGGGGAGATCGACGAGGAGACATTCGACCGGCGAGAGGACGAACTGCTGGACCGGCTGGACGAGATCCGGGCCCACGTTCAGGGCACCGGCGGCTGACCGGGACCGGCCGGACGCCGGAACCCCAGGGAATCGAGGTGCAGGGCCGTGAGCGAACCCCTTTCCAGGAGGCTGGGCGACCATCCGTCCCGGGCCGCCCCGTCCGCTCAGGGCGGTACCTCGGCCAACCTCGCCGACATCTTGGAACGGGTCCTGGAAAAGGGACTCGTCATCGCCGGTGACATCCAGATCAACCTCCTGGACATCGAACTCCTCACCATCAAGCTCCGTCTGCTGATCGCGTCGGTCGACAAGGCGAAGGAGATGGGCATCGACTGGTGGGAGCACGACCCCGCACTGTCCTCCCGCGCCAACGACGGCTACCGCTCGCTCGCCGACGAGAACCGGCGGCTGCGGGCCGAACTCGCCGCGGCGCGCGGCCGGTCCGTCAACGACGAGCTGCCGCCGGGCGACACGACGGGGCAACCCGAGGAAGCCGGGGAAGCCACCGAAGCCGAGAGGGTCGAGGCGAACGAACGGGCCGAGGTGACCAAGCAGGCCGGGCAGACCAAGCAGGCCGGGCAGACCAAGCGGGCCGAGCCGGTCGAGCGGGCCGAGCCAGCCAAGCCGGCCAAGCGGGCCAAGCGGGCCGAGCCGGCCAAACCGGCCGAGCCGGCCGGGGCTGCCGAGCGGACGGGCCGCCCGACCCCCCGCAACCGGCGCAGCGTGAGCGGTAACTCGGGCACGTCGGGCCGGGCCCGCACCTCCGGCAGCGCACGCAAGCGGGCCGAGCCGCGCCCGCGCGGCAAGCGGCAGGACGAGTCATGACCGAGGTCAGCAGCTATGCGTACGCGGTCGCGCGGGACGCCGACGGGTCGCTGGAGGCGGAGCTGTCCGGACTCCCGGGCGTGGCCGACGCACCGGTGCGCCTGGTGCGCACGGGCGACGACGGCGATGTGGTCGTCGCCGTCAGCGCGGTGCCCGCAGCGGAGTTCGACGAGGGAGCGCTGCGCTCCCACCTCGAAGACCTGGACTGGCTGGAGGAGGTCGCCCGCGCCCACCACCGGGTGATCGAGGCACTGGCCGCCCGTACCACCGTGCTGCCGCTGCGACTGGCCACCGTCTACCTCGACGACGACAGCGTCCGGCTGATGCTGGCGGACCGCCGGCAGGCGTTCGCCGACCGGCTCGCCGAGCTCGCCGCACAGACCGAATGGGGGGTCAAGATCTACGTCGAGGCGGGCGAGCCCCCCGAGGCCCCCGAGGAGCCGCCCGCCGGCCAGGACCTGAGCCCCGGGCGGGCCTACCTCAGCCGGCGCAGGGCCCAGCGCCACGCCCGTCAGGACGCCTACCGGCACGCCGAGGACGCGGCCCGGCGGGTCGAGGACACCGCCCGCACCTACGCCGTCGACCAGGTCAGGCACCGCCCCCAACAGGGCGAACTGGCCAGGGGTCCGGGCGAGAACGTCGTCAACGATGCCTATCTCGTGCCGCAGCGGGACGCCGAGGACTTCCGCACCGAGGTCCTCCGGGCCGGTGAGGGCTTCCCCGGCGTCCGCGTGGAGGTCACCGGGCCCTGGGCGCCCTATTCCTTCGCCGTCCCCGCCGAGGCCGAACCGCTGCGGAGAGCCGCGCCGTGAGGCCCGTGAGCGGGCCGCCGGCCAGGACGGACGAGCCGCTGCCGAACCCGCAGATCGCGCTCATCGACCTGCTGGACCGGCTGCTCAGCGGCGGCGTGGTGCTCACCGGCGACGTGGTGCTCTCCATCGCCGACATCGACCTCGTCCGCATCTCACTGCGCGCGCTGGTCGTCTCCATCAGCGCCGAGAACCCCTCCCCGTGGCCCACGCGCGACGAAGAGGAACGGGCGCAGCGCGACGAGCTGACGTACCGGGAGGGCCTGACGCTCCCGGAGGGCGGACCATGACGGACGACGCCCGCTGGCCGGCCGGCGCCCGCTTCGACGAGGTCGCCGACGCGGCGGAGCGCGCCTTCCGCCTGCTGCCCGCGGCCCCGGAGGACGACCTCCTGCGCACCCCCGGCGGCCAGGGACACCGGCCCGCACACCGGATCGCCACCGATCCCGACACGGTGGAACGCGACCTCATGAAGCTCGTCCTCACCCTCGTCGAGCTGCTGCGGCAGCTCATGGAACGCCAGGCGCTGCACCGGGTCGACACCGGGGACCTCACCGAGGAGCAGGAGGAGCGGCTGGGCGAGACGCTGATGATCCTGCACAGCCGGATGGTGGACCTCTGCGCCCGGTACGACCTGTCACTGGAAGACCTCAATCTGGACCTCGGACCCCTCGGGACCCTGCTGCCACCGTCCTGACCGGCACCGTCCCGAACCACCGTGGTGGCCCGGGACCGGGCCACCACCCCAAGGAGCACGACAACGAGCACGACAGGAGCGCGAGATGGACATCAGGAAGAAGACCCGGGAGCTCGGCGGCACGGCCGCGGGCAAGGCCAGGGAAGCGATCGGCAAGACCAAGGAAACGACCGGCAAGTCCCGCGGTGACGCGCGGCTCGAACACAAGGGCAGGACCGAGAAGGCCATGGGCAAGGTCAAGCAGGCCGTGGAGAAGGGCCGGCACAGCCTGAAGCACTGAGCGTGCGCCCGGCAGAACCGGTCCCCGCCGCCCGTGTCTCCGTGCGGGCGGCGGGGACCGGTGGCGTATGCGCCGTGTGAACCGGCCTCGGGGCGGTCTGTTCAGCCGGCGTCGGGCAGCCGGACCCGGACGGTGCCGTCGGTCTCCACGCTCACCAGGAACGCGGGCTGCGGCGCGGTGGCGGGGCCCCGCACGTTGGCGCCGTCCGCCAGCCGGAAGACGCTGCCGTGCCAGGGGCACTCCACACAGCCGTCCGCGACCTTCCCGTCCGACAGCGGCCCCGACATGTGGCTGCACCGGTCGGCGAGGACGTGGATGTGGCCGCCCGGCTCCCGCACCACCAGGAGGGGCACCTCACCCAGCTCCCGGCGCACCGCCGCGCCGACCGGGAAGTCCTCCCCCCGGCCGACGGTGTGCCAGCCCGCCGCCACGAGGTGCGGCACCGGCTGGGCCTTGTTGCTGCCCGCGGCCTGGCGGTAGGCGAGGTGCCCGCCGAGCAGTCCGCCGGTGCCGGCCGCGCAGAGCCCCGCGAGCCCGAGCGCCTTGCCCAGCGCGGTACGGCCGCGGCCGCGCTGCACCCAGGAGTTCGCGTACAGGCCGATGGCCGTGGCGATCGACGCGGCGTGCACCAGCCCGGTGCGCATCTGGTCCTCGTCCTGCTCGGCCCAGTCCACCCAGCCGGCCAGCGCGGCCGGTACTGCGGACAGCACCCCCACGCCCACCAGCACCCGGGCCCCGCGCCGGGTACCGGGCACCAGGTCCAGCACCGCGGCGGACAGCCACGAGCCCAGCGGGAGCTGGACCAGCGCCGGGTGCAGCGGATGGCCGATCGGCAGCCCGTGCAGCACATCGCGCCAGCGCCCGAGCGGCAGCCCGTGGACCACCCGCTGGAGCGGGCCGATCACCGGGTCGAGCTTCTCCAGGCGGCCCAGCTCGTCGAGGGAGCGCAGGAACGTGGCCTCGGTCCGGGCGGCGGCGCCTTTCAGCGTGCCGGTGCCGCCGCCGGAACCGGTGACCGTCTGCAGGACGCCACCCGTCCCCGGGGAGAGGACGGCGAATTTCGTGTACCGCGCGGAGAGCCGCATCAGCCTCACTCCTCTTCGGTCTCTTCCTCGTCCTCTTCGGCGGGTTCCTCCTCGTCCTCGTCCTCGTACTCCTCTTCCTCGTCCGCCTCCCCTTCCGCGGACTCCTCGCCTTCCTCCCCCTCTTCTGCGCCTTCTTCGCCTTCTTCGCCTTCTTCGCCCTCTGCTCCTTCTTCCTCTTCCTCTTCCTCGCCTTCCTCGGCCGCTTCGCTCTCCTCTTCCTCGACGGCCTCCTCATGGGTCCGTACGACCTCGCCGTCGCGGATCTCGCCGCGCCAGCCCTCCGGCTCCTCGGTGGTGAGGGTGACGTAGCGCTGGAAGTGCTTGAAGTCCAGCCGCAGCCGTCGTCCCTGCGCCCGCCAGATGTTGCCGGTCTTCTCGAAAAAGCCCGAGGCGTAGTACTCGACGACCAGCACGATGCGGGTCAGATTGGGCGCCAGCTCGTGGAAGCTGACCGCGCCCCGGGTCGATCCCTTGGCCCCCTCGGAGGTCCAGACGATCCGGTCGTCCGGTATCTGCTCCTGGACGGTCGCCTTCCAGCCCCGGGTGGACGGTCCGACCTTGGCCTTCCAGTCGCTGGTCGTCTCGTCGTGCGGCGACACATTGCGCACGCCTTTGGTGAAACGGCTGAACTTCTCGTACTGCGTCCAGTGGTCGTAGGCGGTACGCACCGGCACACCGACGTCGAGGACCTCGATGATGTTGGTGACCTTCTTGTCGCCCGAGCTGCGTTTCTTGCCGCCGCCGAGCGCCTCCTTGGCCTTTCCGAGCACCTTGTCCTTGAGGTTCCCCGCCGTGCCGGACAGCACCGCCTTGAGGGGGGAGTCGCCACTCAGCAGACCCGCGCCGATCTTGCCCAGGGAGCCGCCGTGCTCGGCGACATCGGTGAGCCGGCCCGTCATGTCCGTCAGCTTGTCGCCGGCCCGGTCGGCGAGGTTTCCCACCAACGCCGTCATGAGGTTGCCGAACTCGTCACGCAGCTGGTCCAGCCCCGAGTCCGGGCCCTGTCCCGATTTCGCCATGACCGGTCACCTCCCGCCTCTGCCACGCGACGTGGTCTTCTTGGCGGCGGTCTTCTTCGCCGGAGCCTTCTTGGTCGCCTTGGCCGCCTTCTTTCCCGCCGGGGCCTTCTTGGCGGTGGCCTTCTTTGCCGGGGCTTTCTTGGCGGCTTTCTTGGGCGGGGCCTTCTTGGCGGCCTTCTTCGCCGGGGCCCGTGCCGCTCGGCCCCCGCCGCCGCGGCGGGGCCGCTCCTCTTCCTCTTCCTCTTCCGGCTCCTCTTCTTCCTCTTCTTCCGGCTCTTCTTCCTCCTCCTCGTACTCCCCTTCTTCCTCCTCCTCGGGCTCTTCCTCGTCCTCCGGCGGCTCCTCCTCTTCCTCTTCCTCTTCCTCTTCCTCTTCCTCTTCCTCGTCACCCTGCGGGCCGAGTTCGAGGAGGCGGGTCCGGTCGCGGAGCGTATCGGCGAGCGAGACCAGTTGCCGGTTGGCGGCGGCTGCCAGGGCCTTGCGGCCGGCGCCCATCACCTCACCGCGCAGCTGGTCGCCCAGCTCCGCGACCTGGGGTATCTCCCCGAGCTTGCGGACGCCGTCGGACACCAGCTGACGTGGGTCGAGACCGGATTGGCGCCCCGCGAGGTAGGACGCCGCCGTGAGAGCGAGCCGGCCCTTCTTGGTACGGCCCAGCACATAGCCGCCGGCCACGGCGGCGGCGAGCATGATCTTCGTTCTCTCGTTCATGGACGTGTCACCTTTTCCTGGGCAGCCGGCTGATCGGCGCCATATCTCCAGAGTGATCCCTGTGGTGACCTGCGCATCTCGGGCGCGTATCGAGGGTGTGGGGCAGGGTCGCGCCCCGAGGGCATGCCGAAATAGGGGGGTCCGCTCGCCGTTACGGGCGGCCCGTTCTACGGGTTACCGGCGGGATGGAAGAAAAACCCGCGGAGGCGTCAAAACGGTATCGATTCGGTCGAAAAGCGTCCCCCGCACCGCAGAGTGCCCTTCCGATCGCAGACCGGCAGGTGTGCGGAAGGAAGACGACGGTCCTAGGCTCGGAATATGCCGGGAACACGCCGTGCACCGCCTCGTACGGGGGCAGATCGTGTGGGAACGGCGGGAGCGCGGCGTGCTCGCCGGTGTGCGGCCGCGGCCCGGCTGCTGGCCGTGGCGGCGGCGGTGGCCCTGCTCGGCGGGCCCGTCGGCACCCCCGCGGCGCCGGCCGGAACTCCCGCCCCGGCAGCCGCCGGTGACCCGTCCGCTCCCCCCGGGCTGGCGCGGTTCTACCAGCAGCGGCTCTCCTGGGCGCGGTGCGGCCCGGACGTACGGCAGAGCGCCCGCAGCCAGGGCGACACCGCGCCACCGGGCTTCTCCGACCGGCTGGAGTGCGCCCGGCTGACCGTGCCGCGGGACTACGGACACCCCGACCGGGCCGCGCTGCAGGTGCAGCTGGTCCGGCTGCGGGCCACCGGGCCCGGCAAACGGCTCGGTTCCCTCGTGCTCAACCCCGGAGGCCCGGGTGCTTCCGGCGTCGACTACCTGATCGGCAGCGGCAGCGCCTTCGCGCGGCCGGGACAGCGTTATGACCTCGTCAGCTTCGACCCGCGCGGCACCGGCCGCACCGAGCCGGTCTCCTGTGGCAGCCGGCTCGCCCCGCCGCCCGGCAACGCCGCCGACGACACCCTCGCGGCGAAGGAGAAGCGCATCAACGAGGCGTGCGGGCGGTACTCCGGCGGGATGCTGCCGTGGGTCGGCACCACGGAGGTCGCCCGGGACATGGACGTCCTGCGCGCCGCTGTCCACGACGACAAGCTCAACTACCTGGGGTTCTCCTACGGCACCAAGCTCGGCGCGGTCTACGCCCATGAATTCCCGGACAAGGCCGGCCGGATGGTGCTGGACGGCGTCGAGGACCCCACCAAGAACACCTGGCAGACCGCGCTCGCGCAGGCCCGGGGCTTCCAGCGGGCACTGGACGACTTCGCCGCCGACTGCGTCCGTGCCACGGACTGCCCGCTCGGCCCGGACGACGGCCGGGCGCAGGACCAACTGCTGCGCTGGTACCAGGAGTTGACCGATACGCCGCTGACGGTGCAGGGGCGGAAGGTGGACGAGACCACCTATGTCTACGCGCTGCGCGAGGCCCTCTACAGCCGGAGCGACTGGCCGGCCCTGCGGCAGGCCCTGGCGCAGTTGCGGCGCGGTGACGGCGCGGGCATCCTCCGGCTCAGCGACAGCGGCGGCAGCCGGGCACCCGGGAGCGACGGGGCCGCCCAGGGAAGCAAGGCCGCCACCCACGGCAAGGCCCGCGGCGGCACGGCCGTTGCCGTACCACCGCGGGCCGGTGTCCCGCCACGGGCCGGTGTCCCGCCGCGGCGGACCGGGCAGGACGACGAACTGCCGCCGCAGGACCAGCTGGCCCTGCGGGCGATCTCCTGCCGGGACACCTCGGAGCGTTACGGAGCCGCCGACTACCCCCGCGCGGAGCGCGAACTCACCCGGGCCTCACCGCTGTTCGGCCCGGACATCGCCCCGACCCTGCTGGACTGCTACGCCTGGCCGGTCGCGGGCGACGACTCCTCCCGCGACGTCGCCGCGCCGGGTGCGCCGCCGATGCTGCTCGTCGCCACCACCCACGACCCGGCGACCCCGTACCAGGGCGCCTTCAACATGGCCCGGGCGCTGGACAACTCCAGCGTCGTGCTGACCTTCCGCGGGGAAGGACACGCCGCTTACCCCACCGGCGACACCTGCGTCCAGAACCACGTCGACCGGTTCCTGGTGGACGGCGTGCTGCCCAGGCCGGGCACCAGCTGCGGCTGAGCGGGCCGGTGCGGGGCAGCCCGGTGGACTACCCCCGGTAGTAGCGGTTGTCCTCGACGTCGACCACGGGGGCGCCGGGGGAGGGTGGCTGGGTGCGCCGCCGCTTGAGGATGCTCACGTACGTGGCGAGTCCGATGATGCCGACGATCATCATGATGATGCCGACCAGGTCGAGGTTGATCCCGGCCATGTGCCAGTCGGTCGCGAACGTGAGGATCGCCCCCACCGCCAGCAGACCGATGCACCCGCCGATACCCATGGTCTTCGCCTCCATAACTGGTGTGACGGTCAGGTCTGTTGACAGTGCGGTTACCCGGTGGCGGGGGCCTTATGTCCGGGCCGCGGTGTGCCGTCCGGCGCGCGGGAGGGCGTGAGCGGTCCGGATCCGGGCCGTGGCCGGGCGGTTCAGCCGGCGCGGCGGCCGCCGCGGCCCGCGGTCTTCTTCGCCGCGGCCGTCTTCTTCGCGGCCGTCTTCTTCGCGGCGGTCTTCTTCGTGGCGGTCTTCTTCGTGCCTGCGGTCCCGGCGGCCGTCTTCTTCGCCGCGGTCTTCCGCCCGGCGGCCTTCTCCGGGGCCGCGGCCGGGCCGGACTCCTCGTCCTCGCCGCGCGACCGCTGCGCCGCCCGGACGCTGTCCTGCAGCGCCGCCATCAGGTCCATCACCTGGCCGGCCGGGGGCTCCTCGCCGGTCTCGAACTCCGGCTCGCGGTCGGCCAGCTTCGCCGCCACCAGCTCTTCGAGCGCCTCACGGTAGTGATCGTGCACGTCCTCCTCGGACAGGCCCCCGAAGGAGTCCATCAGCGCCTCGGCGGCCGCCACCTCATTGGCGTGCACCGGTGCCTCGCGCTCGGGCAGCACTCCCTGCAACGGGCGGATCTGGTGCGGCCAGAGCAGTTGCTGCATCACCAGGACGTCGCCCATCGGCCGGATCATCGCCAGCGTCTCCCGGCCGTGCAGGGCGATCTTCCCGAGGCCGACCCGCTGGTGCCGTTCCATCGCGTCGCGCAGCAGGACGTACGGTTTGGCCGCGGCCGGGCCGTCGATGCCCAGGTAGTAGCCCTTGCCCAGCTGCAGCGGGTCGATGTCGCCGCCGGCGACGAAGGCGAGGATGGTCAGTGTCCTGGCGGTCGGCAGCGGGAGGGCGTCCAGGTCCTCGTCGCTGAGCGGCACGACCGTGTCGCCGTCCCCGGGCCGGTAGCCGCGGCCGATCTCGTCGGGGGAGACCTCGGTGCCCTCCAGGGAGCACACCGGCTGGTTGCGCACCCGTCCGCCGTCCTTGGTGTGGATGCGGACGAAGCTGACCGACGCCGAGCTCTCCGTGGCGTTGTACGCGGCGACCGGGATCGTGACCAGGCCGAAGCTGATGGCGAACTTCGCCGTGGGACGCATGGGGGCCGCCTTCATCGGTGCGTTCGGCTCCATGCTAAGCGGGCCGGGCAAACCGTACATCCCGGGTCATACCGGGCATGGTCCGATCGGGTCGGGCGGCAGCCCCGGGGCCCGCCCCCAGACGCTGGGCGGCCCCCGGATCAGGTCAGGTCACGTCACGTCGTGCCGGCGGTCTCCTGCACAGAGCGCCCAGATGATGAAGATGTCGATGGCGACCAGCGTCAGGGCCCAGAACGGGTAGTACGGGATCCACAGGAAGTTCGCGAGCGCGCCGAGACCGGCGAGGACGACACCGAGGACGCGTGCCCATGTCGCCCCGCTGGCGATCAGGGCGACGCCCGCGGCCAGGATCACGATGCCCAGGATGAGGTGGATCCATCCCCAGCCCGCGAGGCTGAACGAGAACACGTAGTTCCGTGTCGTCAGAATGACGGTGTCCTTGGCGATGGCGGAGATGCCCTCCAGGAGGGTCATCGCGCCACCGAAGATCATCAGGACGCCCGCGAAGGCCGTCCATCCCCCGACAATGGTGGGTTTCTGCCTGGCCATGGCTCACTCCTCACATGAGAGACCCGGCCGGCCGCCGGCGCGATCCCGGCGGGGGTCATGTGGTCATGACCTGCTTCCACGTTTCCACAGGGACCGGCCGGCCGCATGTCAGGGGTGAGGAACCCGCATTGAGGGGGGATCAGCGCAGGCCGGCCGCACCGCGCGGCGGAGCGGCCGCCCCCGCGGTGCCCGGTGCGGGCAGCGGATCGGGCGCGGGGCCCGGTTCGGGACCCGGCGTGGGCGGTGCCGGGTTCGGCGGGGCCGGGTCCGGCTCGGGGCCCGGCACCGGCGGCGGCACCGGATCCGGTCCGGGGGCGGGGACCGGGCCGGGGCGCGGGCCTGGCGTGGGTCCGGGTGGCCCGGGCCCCGGGCCCGGCGTCGGTGGTACGGGATCGCGCTGTTCGCGCCCGCGCTGACGGTGTGTTTCGTCCGGTACGAGATCCGGCACGGACCCTCCTTCGCTACGGCCCCACGGGCGGTGAGCGCCCCATGAGGCCCCTTCGGCACATCACCCTTGTTGCCGATTTCGTGCTCGGCATGCGGCGTGGCGGGCGGCCACCACCCGGACGCCGGAGCGTACGGCGACCCGCAGCGGGTACCCCCGCCCGCATGGAGGACACGGACAAGGGCACGGACACCGGCACGGAAGAGGCCGGCAGGCGCGGCACCACCGGGAAGGCCGGCCCGACCCGCGGCAAGGCCCGCCAGGGCGGCACGCACGCCGTACGGGCGGGCAACCGCACGGTCGAGGTCCACCGCCCCGACAAGGTGCTGTTCCCGGACGACGGGCTGACCAAGGCCGATGTCGTCGACTACTACCGCCGGGTGGCCGCGGTCATGGTCCCGCAGTTGCGGGACCGCCTGCTGATGCTGGAACGGCTCCCGGAGGGCCTGGACGGTCCGCACTTCATGCAGAAGGAGACCCCGGACCACTACCCCGACTGGATCCGGCGCGAAGAGGTCGCCAAAGAGGGCGGTACCGTCACCCACCCCGTCTGCGACGACAAGGCCACCCTGCTCTACCTCGCCGACCAGGCCTGTCTCACGCTGCACCGCTGGCTGTCCCGGGCCGGCCGGCCCGACCACCCGGACCGCCTGGTCTTCGACCTCGACCCGCCGGGCTCCGACTTCGAGCCGGTACGGGAGGCTGCGCGGCAGCTCGTCGGCCTGCTGGACGAACTCGGACTGCCGGCGACGCTGATGACCACCGGGTCACGGGGACTGCACGTCACCGTCCCGCTGGACGGCCGCAGCGACTTCGACACCGTACGCGGCTTCGCCCAGGACGTGGCGGAGGTGCTGGCCGGGCGGCACCCGGACCGGCTCACCACGGCCGTGCGCAAGAAGGCCCGCGGCGACCGGCTCTACCTGGACGTCCAGCGCAACGCCTACGCACAGACGGCCGTCGCCCCCTGGTCGCTACGGGCCAAGCCGGGCGCGCCGGTCGCCGCGCCGATTAGTCACGAGCAGCTCGACGACCCCGAACTGACCGCGCGGAGCTGGTCGTTGAGGGAAGTGGCGGGAGTCGTGGAGCAGGCGCGGGCCCGGCCGTGGTCGAAGCTGCCGGCCCGCGGGCGGTCGCTGCGCACGGCCCGCAAGCGGCTCGACGCCATGCGCTGACGGGCCGTCGGCGCGGTCACTCCGCCGGCGGCCCGGTGTCCGGCGCGTCCGGCTCGGCGGGCCGTCCTTCGGCGTGCCGTCCCGTCGTATGCCGTTCGCGGTCGGCGAGCACCGCCTCGTCGAGCAGCCGGCGCTCCCGCCGGGCGCGTTCCCGGTCCCCGGCCGAGGCCTCCGTGACGTCCAGGAAGATCTGGTCGGCGACCGGCCAGTTGCGTCGGATCTCCGCCTTCACCCGGACCAGCACCTCCTCGACCTCCTCGCTGTCCAGCCCGCCGACGAGGTCGATCCGGGCGGCGATCAGCGTCGACCGGGTGCCCAGCCGCATGGTCAGCAGTGTCGTCACCGCGTCGATCTCCGGCTGCCGGTCCAGGAAGCGCGCGAGCGCCTGGCGCAGCGCCGGGTCGGCGGCCTCACCGATGATCCGGCCGCGGGACTCCTTGGCGAGCTGGTAGGCGACGTACATCAGCAGCGCCCCGATGACCAGCGACGCCCAGCCCTCCCACGCCACCGCGCCGGTGAGCAGGTGCAGTCCCACCCCGGCCATCGCGACGACCACGCCGAAGCAGGCGGTGGCGTCCTCGGCCAGCACCGTACGCAACGCCGGGTCGTCGGCCGCCCGGATCGTGGCCCACACGCTCCGGCCGGTCTCCCGCGCCTGCCCGCGGACCTGCGCCAGCGCCCGCAGCAGCGACGAGCCCTCGGCGAGCAGCGCGACCACCAGGACGACCAGCCCGACCGTGTAGCCCGTAGGGCTCTCCGAACCGCCCGAGCGCAGCGCCTCGACGCCCTGGAAGAACGAGAAGCAGCCGCCCATCACGAAGATCCCGACCGCGGCGAGCAGGGACCAGAAGTACCGCTCCTTGCCGTAGCCGAACGGGTGCCGGGAGTCCGGCGCACGGGTGCTGCGCTTGAGGGAGGCGAGCAGGAAGAGCTCGTTGAAACTGTCGGCGACCGAGTGCGCGGCCTCGGAGAGCAGCGCGGGCGAGCCGGCGATCAGCCCGCCGGCCACCTTGGCCAGGGCGATCACCAGGTTCGCGCCGAGCGCCACGAACACGGTGACCGCGGTCCTGGCGTCCGCGCTGTCCTGCGTCCCGTTCCGCGGCGGGTGCTGGCTCTCGTCCTGCGTCCTGTTCGACACCGGGTGCCTCCCGTGGCCGGTCGGCCGGCCGACGCGAAGCGTAGCCGCCCGCGGCCCGATGCGCACCCGGGCCGACCGGTTGGTTCCGGCCCGGTGCAGGAGGCAGCCTGGAAGCGGAAGGAGACCCGCGACCCCGACGGCACAGGAGCCGGCGATGGGCGGTACATCCGACCGGGCCCTTGCCCGCACGCTGCTGGAACGGCACGGCACGACCTACGCGCAGGAGAGCGGCATCCGGCTGCGCAACACCCCGCAGCCGCTCTGCCAGGTGCTGGTGCTGGCCCATCTGCTCAGCGCCCGGATCCGCGCCTCCGTGGCGGTGGCGTCGGCGCGTGCGCTGTTCGAGGCGGGCATGCGGACCCCGCGGCGGATGGCGGACGCGACCTGGCAACAGCGGGTCGACACGCTGGGCGAGGGCGGCTACCGGCGCTACGACGAGCGGACCGCCACCCAGCTCGGGGACGCCGCCCAGCTGCTGCTGGACGAGTACGGCGGGGACCTGCGGCGGATGCGGGACGCGGCGGACGGCGACGCCGACGCGCTGCGCGCGGTGCCCGGCCTCGGGGCCACGGGCTGCGACATCTTCCTCCGCGAGGTGCAGGGTGTCTGGCCCGAAATCGCCCCCTGCCTCGACGGCAAGGCCGTGCAGGGCGCCGAGCGGCTGGGCCTCCCGGGGGAGGCCGCAGACTGGCGCGGCTGGTCGGGAAGGACGAACGGGCGGCGTTCGCCTCGGCGCTGGTCCGGGCCGCGCTGGACAAGTCCGTGGTGGACGATGTACGCGAGGCGGCGGACGGCTGAGGCGGCGGGGCAGCCCTCGGCGGCCGGCCGGCGACCGCGGCCGTCAGGCGATCAGGGCCCCCAGCAGGGTGACGCCCGCCAGGAACCAGGCGACGTAGTCGCCGACATGACCGGAGTGCACCCGGCGCAGCGGAATAGTCCAGCGGGCCGGTTCGTCGTGCACCGGCCGCCGTACGGTCCCCAGCGCGAGCGCCGCGGCCAGCGCGGTGGCCACCAGGCCCCACAGCACTCCGGCGGCGTTCCAGTGCGGCGGGGGAGTGGGCACCGGCTCCGCCGCCCGGCCGTGCAGCACCGCCGCGAGGTAGCCGGCGTGGTCGGTGAAGGCGTCCGCGGCCTGCCCGATGCCGGTCCGCAGTCCCGGGACCAGCCCCACCGCCAGGGCCGCGGCGAGCAGCACCGCCGGCACGGTGAGCATGGTGTCCGGGATCCGGGAGAGCAGACCGCCCCGGGTCTCCGGCTCCTCCTCACCGGTCGTCTCCTCGGCCGGGTGCTCCTCGGCGTCGGCCGGACGGCTGCCCAGACCGAGGAACACCCGGGCACCGGCCCGCAGCACCGCACCGCCGGTGACCGCCGACACCAGCACGAACAGCACCGTCGCCCAGCCGCCCACGGCCTCCTCGGTGACCGCCTTGCCCAGCGCGGTGCCGAACGGCGGCAGCCCGGCCAGCGCCAGCCCGCCGGCCCCGAACAGCACGCCCACCCACGGCAGTTCGCGCCCCCGGCCGTGCAGCTGGTGCTCGTCGACGCTGGCGAAGCGGTCCAGCAGGATGCCCACGCACGCGAACAGCGCCGCCTTCACCCCGGCGTGCCCCAGGACGTACACCGCGACGCCGCCCACCCCCGCCGGGCTGAGCACCGCGAGACCCACCAGGAACAGTCCGGCGTGCGCGACCGTGGAGTACGCCAGCAGCCGCTTGAGGTGGCGCTGCTGCCAGCACATCAGCGCGCCCAGGACGGCGGTCAGCACACCCAGGGCGAGCAGCGCCCGGTGGACGTCCGCGGCCGGCAGCCCGCCCGGGCCGGCGAACACCGTCCAGTAGACCCGGGCGGTGCCGTACAGCCCCAGCTCGACCATCACCCCCGACATCAGCATGCACACCGGCGTCGGGGCCACCGCATGGGCGTCGGCCAGCCAGAAGTGGAACGGCACCGCCGCCGCCTTGACCAGCAGCCCGGTCACGACCAGGGTGAAGGCCGCGATCAGCAGCGCGTCCGGGCTGCCGCCGGGCGACCCGGCGAGGGCGGAGCCGATCTGCGCGAAGCCCAGCTCGCCGGTGTGCGCGTAGAGCAGGCCGATGCCCAGCAACGTGGCATAGCCGCCGAGGGAGTTGACGACCCCGAAGACCAGCGCGCCCTGGACGGCCCGGGCCTCCTCCACCCGGTAGCCGGTCAGCGCGTACGCGACCACACCCATCAGCTCGAAGAACACGAAGGCGTTGAAGAGGTCGCCGGTGAGCGTGAATCCGCACATGCCGGCCTGGAACAGCAGCACCAGCGCGGGGAACGAACCGGCGT
This sequence comes from Streptomyces sp. NPDC021749, assembly GCF_040640655.1. Taxonomy (NCBI): domain Bacteria; kingdom Bacillati; phylum Actinomycetota; class Actinomycetes; order Kitasatosporales; family Streptomycetaceae; genus Streptomyces; species Streptomyces sp. NPDC021749. The sequence continues at coordinate 118,878 of NZ_JBFACE010000012.1, forward strand.
GCCGGCGCGGCGGCTCGTCGAAGTACCGCCAGGCGTACCCGAGCGCCGCCAGCACCAGCAGCGAGACCAGGGTGGCGAGCCCCAGGCCGGTCCGGTCGCCGACCAGCACGATGCCCACGCTCACCCCGCCGTGCGGCCGCCAGCCGCCCAGCCACTCGGCGGGCTGCCCGGCCGACGGCCCGGTGGCCGCCAGCGCCAGCAGGGCCAGCACCGCGGCACCGGCCGCGAACAGGCAGCCCAGCGTCTCGGCGGCGAACCGCGGCAGCCGCCGGCCCGCCGCCACCAGCAGCGCCGCACCGAACAGCGGGGTGACCACGATCAGCGGCAGGGTCCGGGCGACGTTCACCCCCGCAGCTCCGACAGCTCGTCGGGGTCCACCGTGCGGTGGCGCTTGGCGACCTGGATGACCAGCGAGAGCAGCAGCGCGGTGACCGTCGCGCCGATGACGATGTCGGTCAGCGTCAGCGCCTGGACGACCGGATCGGCGACCGGGCGCGAGCCCGGGGCGATGTCGGAGAACACCGGCGAGGTGGCGCCGGAGCGGTAGCCGACGGCCAGCAGCAGGACATAGGTCGACGACTGGCAGACCGCCAGACAGCCCACGGCGTGGATGAGGTTGCGGCTGGTCGCCAGCCCGTAACACCCCATCAGGAACAGCCAGCCCGCGACCACGTACGGCAGCACGCTCATGCCCGGTCCTCCGCCTCCTCGTCCGTACTCACGATCTCCACCGCCTGGTCCAGGAATCGCGCCAGCAGCACCACCACCCCGGCCGCGACCTCCACGCCGATGGCGGCGTTGAGCAGCGGTACGGTGCCGCCCGAGGAGAGGGTGTTGAAGGTGCCGTAGGGCAGGAAGTTGCCCAGGTACGCCCAGCCCGCCAGCAGCGCCGCCGCGCCCACCAGGACGTACGCCGCCTCACCCGCGGCGTCCGCCACCTCGTACAGCCCGAGCGGCCGGATCCGCTCCAGCGCCCGGTAGTCCACCGCGATGTAGAGCAGGTGCAGCGAGGTCGCCACCACCACCCCGCCCTGGAAACCGCCGCCGGGGCTGAGCTGGCCGTGCGCGACGATGTACAGGCCGATCAGCAGGGTGACCGGCAGGGCGAACAGCGCGTAGCGGCGCACCGGCGGCGCGACCCGGGCCGGCTCCGGCTGCTGCCGGTTCTCGTCCCTGGTCTGCCGCAGCAGCACGACCGTGCCCAGCACCGAGCCGAAGAGGATGGACTCCTCGCCGAGGGTGTCCAGGGCCCGCTGGTCGAAGTTGACCGAGGAGATGGTGTTGGCCGTGTGCCGGGCGAGCGCGGCCCGCACCGCCCGGTCGCCGTAGGGGTGCCACCCGCCGCCGAACGACGGCAGGTCGAGACAGGCCAGAACGTACAGCACCGCGGCGCCCAGCCCGCCCAGGGCCAGCACCCACCTCCGCAGCCGCATGGTCATTCCCGCTCCTCCCGGCGCTCGCTGCGGGCCTGGCGGCGCACCTTGCGCACGGACAGCAGCACCATCAGCGGCGTCAGCGCGGAGCCGACCGCGAGCTGGGAGAGCGCGACGTCGGGCGCCTGCAGCAGCAGGAAGAGGGTGGCCAGCGACAGCCCGAGCAGGGACAGCAGGAAGGACTGGCGGACGGGATCGCGCACCAGGACGGTCCCGGTCCCGGCGGCGGCCACCAGGAGCAGGCCCAGCAGCACCGGCAGTTCACCGGTCATCGGACATCCCCTCCGTGGGTGCGCCCCGCCCGTGCCCCATGGCCGCCGCGGCGTGCACGGCCCGGGTCGCCACCCGGCACCCGAGTGCCAGCAGCACCCCGATGATCAGGAGTTTCACCATCGCCCGGCCGGGCCCGGCGGCGACGGAGAGCGGCACCACCACGGCGGCCACCGCGACGTAGTTCACCACCGTCAGCGCGCGCAGCCGGCCCTGCCCGGGCGGATGCTCCGCCAACTGGTCGGCCAGCAGGCGTACGAAGAGCAGCGTCCCGGCCGGGCCCAGCACCGACAGCATCAGCGCGGTGTCGACGTAGGCCGGCCGGGCGAAGCCCTGGGACAGCAGCAGGAAGACCAGACTGAGGAGCGTGGTCGCCACGTTCTGTGCGGGCACCCGCCGGCGGGCCCGGCCGGTGGCCACGCCGCAGGCGGCCGGCGCGAAGCCGCACAGCAGCAGCGCGGTGGCCGCGGCGGTCCAGCCGTTCACCGGCCGTCGACCGCCCGCCGGGCCCCGCGGGCCGCGGCGGCGGCGATCAGCCCGGCGCCCGCGCCGACCGCCCACTCCAGGGTGTCGACCGGACCGATCAGCATGATCCACAACAGGGTCAACGCCGCCCACCAGCCCAGGAGTTCACCCCCGGCCGCCAGCGCTCGCACCATCCGCCACACACCTCCCTGCCGACCGGGTACCCGGGCCTCAGGCTCACATGCGGCGCCCCGGCCGCCCCGTCACCGCGCCGCGGACTACTCCGTCGGTGCGTGCGGCCCGGGGGCCGGGGCGGCGCGCGGTCAGCCGGACCAGGTCCAGTCGGCGACCTCGGGCAGATCGGTGCCGTGCTCCCGGATCCAGGCGTGGTGGCGGGTGCGGACGTCCGCCATCGCCTGGCGCAGCGCGACCGCGCGCACGCCGAGGCCGGGCACCCGGTCGATGACGTCCATCACCAGCCGGTAGCGGTCGAGGTCGTTGCGGACGACCATGTCGAAGGGCGTGGTGGTGGTGCCCTCCTCCTTGTAGCCGCGGACGTGCAGGTTCGGGTGGCCGGCCCGGCGGTAGCAGAGCCGGTGGATCAGCCACGGGTAGCCGTGGTACGCGAAGATCACCGGCTTGTCGCGGGTGAACAGCGCGTCGTACTCGGCGTCCGGCATGCCGTGCGGGTGCTCCCCCGCGGGCAGCAGCCGGGCCATGTCGACCACGTTGACCACCCGCACGGCCAGCTCCGGCAGGTGACGGCGCAGCAGGTCGGCGGCGGCCAGCGTCTCCTGGGTGGGGACGTCGCCCGCGCAGGCCAGCACCACGTCCGGTGGGTTGCTGCCGTCCTCGGTGCCGGCCCACTCCCAGGCGCCGGCGCCACGGGCGCAGTGCGCGCGGGCCTCGTCGAGGCTGAGCCAGTCGAAGCTGGGCTGTTTGCCGGCCACGATCACATTGACGTAGTCCCGGCTGCGCAGCGCGTGGTCGGCCACCGACAGCAGGGTGTTGGCGTCCGGCGGCAGGTAGACCCGGACCACCTCGGGGCTCTTGTTGAGGATGTGGTCGACGAACCCGGGGTCCTGGTGCGAGAAGCCGTTGTGGTCCTGGCGCCAGACGTGCGAGGTGAGCAGGTAGTTCAGTGAGGCGATCGGGCGCCGCCAGGGCAGCCGGCGGGACGTCCGCAGCCACTTGATGTGCTGGTTGACCATCGAGTCGACGATGTGCGCGAACGCCTCGTAACTGGAGAACAGGCCGTGCCGCCCGGTGAGCAGATAGCCCTCCAGCCAGCCCTGGCACAGGTGCTCGGAGAGCACCTCCATGACCCGGCCGTCGTGCGCGAGGTGCTCGTCGGTGTCCAGCGTCTCGGCCTGCCAGGCCTTGCCGGTGACGTCGTAGAGCGCGTCCAGCCGGTTGGAGGCGGTCTCGTCCGGTCCCACCACCCGGAAGTCCCGGCGCCCGGCGGTGGCCGCCATGATGCCGGACAGCAGACCGCCCAGCACCCGGGTCGGCTCGTGCAGCACGGTGCCGCGCTTGTCCACCTCGACGGCGTACCGCTCCAGCGGCGGCACCGGCAGCTCCCGCAGCAGCAGCCCGCCGTTGGCGTGCGGTGAGGCGCCCAGGCGGCGGGGCCCCTCGGGGACGCAGGCCAGTACGTCGGGGGTGGGCCGGCCCTGTGCGTCGAAGAGCTCCTCGGGCCGGTAGGAGCGCAGCCAGTTCTCCAGCTGCCGCAGGTGTGCGGGGTTGTCGCGGACGCCGGACAGCGGGACCTGGTGGGCGCGCCAGGTGTTCTCGACGGGCTTCCCGTCCACCTCGTGCGGGCCGGTCCAGCCCTTGGGCGTGCGCAGCACGATCATCGGCCAGCGCGGGCGGTCGGTGACGCCGTCGCGGCGGGCCCGGCCCTGGATGTCGGAGATCCGGTCCAGGCAGTGGTCCATGGCGGCGGCCAGCGCCCGGTGCACCGCCGTCGGGTCGTCACCGGTGACGTGCACCGGCTCGTGTCCGTAGCCGCGCAGCAGCGCGTCCAGTTCCTCCTCGGGGAGCCGGGCGAGCACCGTGGGGTTGGCGATCTTGTAGCCGTTGAGGTGCAGGATCGGCAGGACGGCGCCGTCGTGCGCCGGGTCGAGGAACTTGGTGGCGTGCCAGGACGCGGCGAGCGGACCGGTCTCCGCCTCGCCGTCGCCGACGACGCAGGCGACCAGCAGGCCGGGGTTGTCGAAGGCGGCGCCGTAGGCATGGGTGAGGGAGTAGCCCAGCTCACCGCCCTCGTGGATCGACCCCGGGGTCTCCGGTGCGACATGGCTGGGGATCCCGCCGGGGAACGAGAACTGCCGGAACAGCCGGGCCATGCCCTCCCCGTCCCGGGCGACATCGGGATAGGTCTCCGTATAGGTGCCGTCCAGCCAGGAGTTGGCCACCACGGCGGGGCCGCCGTGGCCCGGCCCCCAGATGCACAGCGCGTCCAGACCGCGGGCCTTGACGACCCGGTTCAGATGGGTGTGCACGAGGTTGAGGCCGGGGGAGGTGCCCCAGTGGCCCAGCAGCCGGGGCTTGATGTGCTCGGGGCGCAGCGGCGCTTCCAGCAGCGGGTTCGCCATCAGGTAGATCTGCCCCACGGACAGGTAGTTGGCGGCCCGCCAGTGCGCGTCCAGGGTGCGCAGCTCGGCGGCGTCCAGTGGTCCCGGCACCGCCGACCGTCCCGTTCCGGGGGCTGCCGGGGCGTGCGCGTCGGGCATGCTCAGCTCCTCACGACTTGGCGTGCAACGGACGGTCCCGCTCACAGGTTCCGCAGTGCGGGCAGCAGTTTGGTCCCCGCCCAGTCCAGGAACGGCTCCTGGTGGTCGCCGCCGATCTGCACCAGCGCGACCTCGGTGAAGCCCGCGTCGACGTACGGACGCACCGCCTCGACGAACCGGCCCACGTCGTCGCCGCACGGCACGGCCTCGGCGACGTCCTGCGGCCGGACGTACCGGGTGGCCCCGGCGAAGCCGTTCGGCCCCGGCAGTTCGGAGTTGACCTGCCAGCCGCCCAGCATCCAGCGGAACTGGTCGTGCGCCCGGGCGACGGCCGCGTCGCGGTCGGGGTCGTAGCAGACCGGCAGCTGGCCGACCCGCGGTTTGCCGGTGCCGCCGTGCCGGTCGAACGACGTCAGCAGCTCGGCCTTGGGCTCGGTGGCGATGACCAGGTCGCCCAGCGTGCCGGCGATCTCGCAGGAGCGTTCGCCCGATACGGCCACGCCGATCGGCGGCGGGTCGTCGGGCAGGTCCCACAGCCGGGCGTGCACCACGTCGAAGTGGGTGCCGTGGTGGGTGACCTCACCGCCGCCGAAGAGCTTGCGGATGATCTCGATCGCCTCGGCCAGCTTGTCCAGCCGTACGGGTGAGGCCGGCCAGCCGGCGCCCACCACGTGCTCGTTGAGGTTCTCGCCGGAGCCCAGCCCGAGCCGGAACCGGCCGCCGGACAGCAGCTGCATGGTCGCGGCCTTCTGGGCGACGACCGCCGGGTGGTAGCGGGTCGTCGGGCAGGTCACGTACGTCATCAGCGGGATGCGGGTGGTGGCCTGCGCCGCTGCGCCCAGCACGCTCCAGGCGTACGGGGAGTGGCCCTGTGAGGCGAACCAGGGGGAGTAGTGGTCGGAGGTGACCGAGAAGTCGAAGCCGGCGCGTTCGGCGCCGACGACATGATCGACCAGGGCCCGCGGGCCTGCCTGTTCGGTCATCATCGTGTATCCGATCTGCACCATCTAACACACCTTGCTGTGGTGGGGTACGGCCTGCAACCCGGGCTGGCACCGGGCGGCCGTGTCAGTCGGGCGGCTCGGGTGCGGGGTGCTCTCCCGGTTCGGCCCCGGGCGGCTCCACCGGAGGCGTACCCGGCTCCTCCGGTTCCCTTTCCGGCTCGGCCGGCACCGGGTCACGCGGCAGCGGCTCCGGCTCGCTCGGTACGGGCCCCGGACCCTTGGGTTCGGGTTCAGTGGTCAAAACGGTCATAGCGCTCTCCTTCCTCTCCATCCTGCGTTCCATGCGGGGACTCGGCCCGTTCGGGGTGGAAACGTCTTTCGCAGGGGGAGACGGGAGGGGGAGGCGGAAGGCGGAGCTGTTCCGGACGTGGCCGTCGGGGCCGAGCGGCGGAGCCGTCAGTACACGTCCCGTACGTAACGCTTCTCGGCCGCGAGCTGTTTGACGTACGCGGTGGCGGCGTCCTCGGCCAGGCCGCCGTGGGCCACCGCGATCTCGCGGAGCGCACGGTCGACGTCCTTGGCCATCCGCGAGGCGTCGCCGCACACGTAGAAGTGCGCACCGTCCTGCAGCCAGGACCACAGCTGGGCACCGTGTTCGCGCATCCGGTCCTGGACGTAGACCTTGGCCCGCTGATCCCGGGAGAAGGCGGTGTCCAGCCGGGTGAGCAGCCCGTCGTGGTGCAGCCGGCCGAGCTCCTCCTCGTAGTAGAAGTCCGTGGCACGGCGCTGCTCGCCGAAGAACAGCCAGTTGGGGGCGCGGTGGCCGCGGGCCCGCCGCTCGTCGAGGAAGCCGAGGAACGGTGCGACGCCGGTGCCGGGCCCGACCATCACCATCGGCGTCGCCGGGTCGGCCGGTGGCCGGAAATGTGCGCTGCGCCGTACGAAGACCTCCACGGGGCCGCCCGGCTCGGCATCCGCCAGGAACGCCGAGGCCACGCCCTTGCGCGGGCGGCCCTGCCGGTTTTCGTAGCGGACCACGGAGACCGTCAGCCGGAGGAGCGCGGGATCGGTCAGCGGGCTCGACGAGATGGAGTACAGCCGCGGCCGCAGGCGGGGGAGCAGCTCGGCCCATTCCTGCGCGGCGGCCCGCATCCCGTGCTCGGCCACCACGTCGACGGCCTGCCGGCCCCAGGTCCACCGGTCCAGCTCGCCCTTGTTGCCGGGCCGCAGCAGCTTCCTGAGCGTGCGGTCCCCGGTCTGTTCGGCGGCCAGCCGGAGCAGCGCCGGGGTGATCCGGGTGATGTCGAGGTGGCGGTGCAGCGCCTCGCCGAACGGCACCGTGCCCGCCCCGTCGAGGCCCACCGGGGCCGCCGGGTCCAGGCCGGTCAGATCCAGCCACTCCGCGACCAGCTCCGGGCAGTTCAGCGGCTGCACGCCGAGCGCGTCACCGGCCTCGTACGCCAGCGGCACCCCGTCGGCGCCCCGGGTGTCGAAGGTGAACCGACGCACCTCCTTGGTGGCGCCGGGCCGGCTGAGCAGGTCGTTGCCGACGAGCCGGGCGGTGACGGTGGGGTCCTTGGCGGGGGCGGCGGGGGCGGGTGCCGTCCCGGTGGGCCCGTCGGCCACCGGTTCCGCCGCGCCGCCCTCCAGTGCCCGCAGCACCTGGTCGAGCCACTGCCCGGCCGGCTGTGCGTAGTCCGGCTCGCAGTCCGTCCGCGGCGCCAGCCGGACCGCGCCCAGCTCCGCCAGCCGGGCGTCCAGCCGCCGCCCGTGGCCGCAGAAGTCGTCGTACGAGGAGTCGCCCAGCGCCAGGACCGAGTAGCGCACGCCCTCCAGGCGCGGGGTGTCGGGTGCGGTGAGCGTCTCCCAGAAGTCCGAGCCGTTGTCGGGGGCCTCGCCGTCGCCGAAGGTGCTGGTCACGATGAGCAGGTCCGCGGTGCGCGGCAGGCTGGCCGGGGTGCTCTCGGCCATGCTCACCAGCGTCGCCTCGCGTCCGCTGCCCTTCAGCCGCCGGGCGGCGTCCGCGGCGACCTCCTCCGCGTTGCCGGTCTGCGAGGCCCACAGCACGATCACCGTACGGGCGGCGGAATCCGACGCCGTGTCAGTCGATCCGTTCGGGGCGTCCTGCGCCGCCGTCCCGGTCGGTTCGTCCTCGGCCCGCGAGAACATCCCGGCCAGCACGCCGTTCACCCACAGCGCGGTCTCCGCACCGAACGGCGCCTGGGCGGGCAGCACCGGCGTACCGCCGGACGGGCGGGAGGCCAGCCCGGTGAGGAATCCGGACAGATAGCGGCGCTCGTGCTCGGCCAGGGGCGGCGGGGCGGGGTCGGTCAGCCGGAACAGATCGGTCAGGACCGCCACCGCACCGCCCGCGCCGCCTGCTCCCGGGGCGCCCGCCGGACCGTCCCCCGGCCGGTCCGCCGGGCCGCCCGGGTCGGTGGCCGGCCCCTCCGCCGCGCCCGGGAACGCCGCGCCCTCAAGGTGGCCGGCCCCTCCCGGCACCCTGGTCAGCGCGACCGCACACACCTTGAACTCGGGCTGGAACGAGACCGGATCGACCGCGTCATGGGTCACCGCGTTGACGCATCGGTACTCACCGAACAGATCGTTCCAGTGGAACGGCGCGAAGCAGTCCCCGGGCCGTACCCGGTCGGTCACGACGGCCGGCAGCACCGCCCGCCCGCGCCGCGAGGCGACCTCCACCGCATCGCCCTCCACCACGCCCAGCCGCTCGGCGTCCTGCGGATGCAGCTCCACGAACGGCCCCGGGTTCAGCCTGCCCAGCTTGGCGACCTTGCCGGTCTTGGTCAGGGTGTGCCACTGGTGCGGCAGCCGGCCGGTGTTGAGCAGGTACGGGAAGTCGTCGTCGGGCAGCTCGGCGGCCGGCAGGTGCGGCCGGGCGAAGAACACGGCCCGTCCGCCGGCGGTGGGGAAGACCAGCCGGGGGCGGCTGCCGTCCGGCCGGACGACCGGCTCCCGGCCGGTTCCGTCGTTGAGATAGCGCACCGGATTGCGGTCCGGTCCGTCGGCGGCCGCGCTCGGCCACTGCACGGGCGTCTCGCGCAGCCGCGGATAGCTGACCCCGCTCAGGTCGTACCCGGTCCGCGGGTTGCCCGCCCGCTTGAGCTCCTCGAATATCTCCTCGGCGCTGTCGTAGGAGAAGGCGTCCGCATAGCCCATCTCGCAGGCGACCCGGGCGATGATCCGCCAGTCCGGCCAGGCCTCGCCGGGCGGATCGGCGGCCTGCCCCACCAGCGTCAGATTGCGCTCCGAATTGACCATCACGCCCTCGGACTCGGACCACATGGCGGCCGGCAGCACCACATCGGCGTACGCGGTGGTCTCGGTCTCCGCGAAGGCGTCCTGGACCACGACGAACTCCGCGGCCTCCAGGCCCTCGATGACGGTGCGGCGGTTGGCGACCGAGGCGACCGGGTTGGTGCAGATGATCCAGCAGGCCTTGATGTCCCCGTCCGCCATCCGCCGGAACATCTCCACGGTGCCCCGGCCGCCGTCGTCCGCCCGCAGCGTCCCCGGGGCGAGCCCCCACAGCTCCTCGGTGAACGCGCGGTCCTCGGCGACCAGCGCCGACCGCTGGCCGGGCAGCCCCGGGCCCATGTAGCCCATCTCCCGGCCGCCCATCGCGTTGGGCTGGCCGGTCAGCGAGAACGGGCCGCTGCCCGGGCGGCCGATCGCGCCGGTCGCCAGGTGCAGGTTGATCAGCGCGTTGGTGTTCCAGGTGCCGTGGGTGCTCTGGTTCAGCCCCATCGTCCAGCAGCTCGTCCAGTCGCCGGCCGCGCCGATCCACTCGGCCGCCCGGCGCAGCTCCGCCTCCGGGATCCCGGTGATCTCCGCGACCTTCGCGGGCGGGTAGTCCTGCAGGAACGCGGGCATCGCCTCCCACCCCTCGGTGTGCCCGGCGATGAACTCCTCGTCGATGTCGCCGTTCTCCACCAGCAGGTGCAGCAGCCCGTTCAGCAGCGCCAGATCCGTACCGGGCGCGATCTGCAGGAAGAGGTCCGCCTTGGCCGCGGTGGCGGTGCGCCGGGGGTCGACCACGATCAGCTTGGCGCCGGCCTTGACCCGTTCCAGCAGCCGCAGGAAGAGGACCGGATGGCAGTCGGCCATGTTGGAGCCGATGACCAGGAACACATCGGCCCGGTCGAAGTCCTCGTAGGAGCCGGGCGGGCCGTCCGCGCCCAGCGACAGCTTGTAGCCGCTGCCCGCACTCGCCATGCACAGCCGGGAGTTGGACTCGATGTGGGTGGTGCGGAGGAACCCCTTGGCGAGCTTGTTCGCCAGGTACTGCGCCTCCAGCGTCATCTGCCCCGAGACGTAGAGCGCGACGGCGTCCGGGCCGTGCGCGTCGACGGTCTCGCGCAGCCGGGCGGCGGTCTGCTTGATCGCGGTGTCCATGGCGGTGGGCACCGGCTCGTCGCCCCGGTCGCCGCGGACCAGGGCGCCGGTCAGCCGGCCGGGCGCGGTGAGCAGTTCGGCGCTGGTCGCGCCCTTGGTGCAGAGCCGCCCGTGGTTCGCCGGATGGGCCTTGTCCCCGCTGGCCCGGCGCACGGTCCGCCGGCCGTCCCCGTCCGTCGCGACGTCCAGCACGATCCCGCAGCCGACACCGCAGTACTGGCACGCCGTGCGCACCTGCGTGAGGCGCTCTGCCGGTGTTTCCGCTGCGGTCACGGACGGTCCCCTTCGTGGTCGGAAGCTGCGGATCGACCCTACGAAGGGCCCGTTAACCACGTGTCACACGAGGCGATCATCCGTCGTTACGGCGACCACACACCTGCGCCCGGCGCCGCGTGAGGCCCGGTCCGGGAGACCCGCGCCGAAGGTGAAGCAACACAAAAAGCATATCAATTGCACTTTCATATCCGCTGTGCTTTTCTGTGGCCATGAAACCCACTGCTTCTCCCGCTTCCCCCCGCACCGCGATCATCGGAGCCGGTCCCGGCGGGCTGACCTGCGCCCGCGTGCTCCAGCGGCACGGCGTCCCGGTCACCGTCTTCGACCGGGACGCCTCCGCCGACGCCCGACCGCAGGGCGGCACCCTCGACCTGCACCCGGCCACCGGACAGACGGCACTGCGCGCGGCCGGCCTGTACGAGGAGTTCACCGCCCTCGCCCGCCCCGAGGGGCAGGAGATGCGGCTCTACGGCCGCGACGCCACCCTGCTCTTCCGGCACGCCCCGGCCCCGGACGCGGCCGAGCGCCCCGAGATCGACCGCGGCCGGCTGCGGCGACTGCTGCTGGACTCCCTCACGCCCGGCACCGTCCGCTGGGGCCACCACCTGCGGGCCCTGCACCCGCAGGGCGACGGCCGGCACACGGCGGCCTTCGACGACGGCCACACCGAGGAGTTCGACCTGGTCATCGGCGCCGACGGCGCCTGGTCCCGGGTCCGCCCGCTGCTCTCCGGCGCCACCCCGCACTACTCCGGCGTCACCTTCGTCGAGTTCTCCTTCGACGACGCCGACGCCCGCCACCCCGCGCTCGCCCGACTGGTCGGCGACGGCAGCATGATGGCCTCGTCCGCCGACCGGGCGCTGATCGTCCAGCGCAACGGCCACGCCCACCTCCGCGGCTACGCCGCCTTCCGGGGCTCGGAGGACTGGGCCCTGGAGGCAGGGGTGACGATGACGGACACCGAGGCGGTGCGGGCCGCGCTGCTCGGCCGGTTCGCCGGGTGGGACGACCGGCTGCTGGCGCTGCTGACGGACAACGACGGCGGATTCGTCAACCGGCCGCTGTTCGCCCTGCCGGTGCCGCACACCTGGGCGCACACCCCCGGTGTCACGCTGCTCGGCGACGCGGCGCACCTGATGACGCCGTTCTCCGGCATGGGCGCCAACCTCGCCATGCTCGACGGCAGCGAACTCGCCCTGGCCCTCGTCGAACACGCCGACCGGGACGCGGCGCTGCGCGCCTACGAAGCCGTGCTGCTGCCCCGCTCCGCCGACGCCGCCGAGGGCGCCGCCCGCGGCCTGGCCAACGCCCTCGCCCCGGACGCCCCGGCGGGCTCGCTGCGCCATATGCGGGCCATGGCCGAGAACGCGTAGCGGCCCGGCCTCCTGCCCGCGGGCTCCGGTTGCGGCCCCCGCGCGCCCGCCGGACGATCAGCAGCGAACGGACAGCGACGGCACCGCACGGAGACGGAACCCACCGTGAAGATCACCGAGCCCACCCCCGGCGCGCCCTGCTGGGTGGAGCTGGGCACCTCGGACGTCGACGCCGCCAAGGTGTACTACCGCGAGGTCTTCGGCTGGCGCGCGGAGACCGACCTGCGCCCGGAGGCCGGCGGTTACACCGTCTTCCTCATGGGCGCCGCCCCGGTCGCCGCGGTCGCCCCGCTCTCCGCCCCCGGCCGGCCCACCGCCTGGACCGTCTCGTTCGCGACCCGGGACGCCGATGCGCTGGTCGCTGCGGTCACCGAGGCCGGCGGGCGGCAGCTGACGGCGCCGGTGGACGTCTTCGGGCACGGCCGCTTGGCGGTGCTGGCGGACCCGGAGGGTGCGGTGTTCTCGGTGTGGCAGGCCCGGGACTTCCCCGGCGCGGCACTGCTCAACGCGCCCGGCTCGCTGGGCTGGGTGGAGCTCGCCACCCGCGACGAGGAGGCCGCCAAGCACTTCTACACCCGGGTCTTCGGCTGGACCGTGGGCACCCACGAGGACTATCCGCAGTGGGGCATCGACGGTGCCGACTTCGGCGGGCTGAGCGCGCTGGACGAGTTCTACCCGGACGACGTCCGGGCGCACTGGCTGGCGTACTTCGCGGTAGCCGACGTCGACGACACCGCAGCCCGGGCCGCGGAGTCCGGCGGCATGCTGCTGGTCCCTCCCACGGACGTGCCCGAGGGGCCGCGGATCGCGGTGGTCCGGGACCCGCAGGGGGCCTCCTTCGGGATCCACCGCGCGGGCACCGAAGGCTGACTGTCACACGATCGGCGGCCTGTTCGTCGTTTCACCACATTCCGAGGGTGGTTTGCGCGTAATGTCCACTTCGCATCAATGGGTGGCATCGCGCGTCAAGAACAGGAGACCCTCATGTCCACGACCGAATTCCTCGCGGTCCGCGGCAGAAAGCTCGCAGCCGGCGCGGGCGCACTGACCACGGCTGTCGCCCTCGGAGCGGCGCTGTCCGCCATGACCCCGGCCCAGGCGGCGCCCGGACCGACGGCCAAGCCGTACGGCGTCGTCACCACCAAGATGGGCCTGAGTGAGCGTCAGTACCCCAGCACCGACGCCTCCGTGAAGGGCTTCCTCCGGCACCGCGCCCAGGTCAACCTGGTGTGCAAGGTGCGCACCCAGCCCGTCGGCGGCAACACCGTCTGGTACCTGACCGGCGAGGGGCGCGGGACCTGGGTCGCGGCGAAGTACGTGACCAACAACGGCAACGTCAAGTACTGCAAGGACGTGCAGCGTGGCCGGATCGCGCCCCGCAACAACGCGGCCAAGCACGCCGTGGGCTGATGGCGTCCGGCACCCAGGCCCGGTCCGGCACCCGCAGGTGCCGCACCGGGCCTTCGTGTGCGCCCGCCGGGCCCGCACCGCGGCCGCGCTCTTCCGTATTTCTGGAACAAGTTCTACTGTGCCCCCCGATCCGTCGTCCGGCGGGCCGTCAGAAACAGACGGCCCGCCGGCCGGACGACCCGGACCGACCGGACGATCTGGAGGGGCCGTGCACCTCGAATACACCCCCGAGCAGCAGCAGTTGCGTGCCGAGCTGCGCACCTACTTCGCCGAACTGGTGCCGGACCGTGCCCACGCCCTCCCCCATGGCCTCCAGGGCACGGGTGGTGCCCCCATCGAGGACCCGGCCGCGCGGAAGCGGTTCTACCGCGAGACCATCCGCCGGCTCGGCGCGGACGGCTGGCTCGGCGTCGGCTGGCCCCGGGAGTTCGGCGGGCGCGGGATGACCCCGATGGAGCAGTTCGTCTTCTTCGACGAGGCCGCCCAGGCCGGCGTCCCGTTGCCGCTGATGGCACTCAACACCGTCGGCCCGACGCTCATGCGGTTCGGCACGGAGGAACAGAAGGCGTACTTCCTGCCGCGCATCCTCTCCGGCGAACTCGACTTCGCCATCGGCTACAGCGAACCCGAGGCGGGCACCGACCTGGCCTCGCTGAAGACGCGCGCCGTCCGGGACGGCGACCATTACGTGGTCAACGGCCAGAAGATCTGGACCACCAACGGCGACACCGCCGACTGGGTGTGGCTGGCCGTCCGTACCGACCCCGGCGCGCCGCCGCACAAGGGCATCACCATGCTCCTCGTGCCGACCTCCGACCCCGGCTACTCCTGCACCCTGATCAACACCCTCGCCTCGCACGACACCACGGCGAGCTACTACGAGAACGTCCGCGTCCCCGTCTCGCGCCGCGTCGGCGAGGAGAACAAAGGCTGGCGGCTGATCACCAACCAGCTCAACCACGAGCGGGTCACGCTCGCCGCGCACGGCACCATGGCGATCCGCGCCCTGCACGACGTGCAGCGCTGGGCCCGGGAGACCAAGCTCGCCGACGGCCGCCGCGTCGTGGACCTGCCCTGGGTCCGCCGCCGCCTCGCGCAGACGCACACCAAGCTGGACGCGATGAAGCTCCTCAACTGGCGGATGGTGGGCGCCCTCCAGGACGGCACGCTCACCCCGCAGGACGCCTCGGCGGTCAAGGTGTACGGCTCCGAGGCGCGGCGGGACGCGTACGCCTGGCTGATGGAGGTCGTCGCCGCCGCGGGCGCCCTGAAGGAGGGCTCGGCGGGCGCCGTCCTCCACGGCGAACTGGAACGCGGCTACCGCTCCGCGGTGATCTTCACCTTCGGCGGCGGCAACAACGAGATCCAGCGCGAGATCATCGCCTGGATCGGCCTGGGGATGCCGCGGGTACGGCGTTAAATTGACCTCGTGGACGCCCCTCGCGCAGGTGACCCGGGACTCTTCGGCCCCTCCTCGGTGACCTGGCAGATGCACGCCGATCCGCTGATGTGGATCGCCGGGATCCGTGCGCTGTACCTCCAGGCGCTGCACCCGCGCGCGGTGCGCGGCGTCCTGCAGAACTCGGACTTCCGGCGCGACGCCTGGGGCCGGCTCATGCGGACCGCCGACTTCGTCGGCACGACGACGTACGGCACCACGGCCGCCGCCGAACGGGCCGGTGCCGCGGTCCGCGGCCTGCACCGGCGGCTGACCGCCACCGACCCGGCCACCGGCGAGCGCTACCGCATCGACGAGCCGGAGCTGCTGCTGTGGGTGCACTGCGCCGAGGCCGACTCCTACCTCCACGTACTGCGCCGCTCCGGATACCCGCTCACCGACGCCCAGGCCGACGCCTACCTGCGCGAACAGCGGACGAGCGGCCGGCTCGTCGGGCTGGACCCCAAGCGGGTCCCCGGCGACCGCGCCGGGTTCGACGCGTACTTCGCACGGGTGCGCCCCCTCCTCGCACCGACCCCGGAGGCCCGGGAGGTCGACGCGTTCCTCCGCCGTCCGCCGACGCCCGCCGGGCTCGTCCCGGCCCGCGCGGTGCTCTGGCCGTGGATCGCCCGGCTCGCCTACGGCGCCCTCCCGGCGTACGCCCACCGCCTCTACGGGCGCCCGGCGCCGCCGCCCGCGGTCGTCACCCGAAGGCTGCGCGCCACCGGCCGCCTGCTTCGCGCCATTCCGCCGGCCGCCCGCCGGCAGCTGCCGCCCCGGCACGTCCTGCGTGCCGTCGAGCGGCTCGGGCCGGACGCCCGCCCGTCGGCCTACAAGCTCCGCCGCGCCGCCGCCATACTGGACCCGCAGGGGGAGCGGCGCGGCTGATCGTGAGGGCGGGGACGGGGGCGGCGACAGACGATGGCGGAAAACCGGCTGATCCAGGGGCGGTACCGGCTGCTGGACACCATCGGGCGCGGCGGCATGGGCGAGGTCTGGCGGGCCCGCGACGAATCACTGGGCCGACAGATCGCCGTCAAATGCCTCAAACCGCTGGGGCCCCGGCACGAGCCCTCGTTCCTGGACGTGCTGCGCGAACGCTTCCGCCGTGAGGCCCGGGTCGCGGCCGCCCTCCAGCACCGCGGCATCACCGTCGTCCACGACTTCGGCGAGGACCAGGGCACCCTCTTCCTCGTCATGGAGCTGCTGACCGGCCGCAACCTCAGCCAGCTGCTCGACGACAACCGGCGCCAGCCGCTGCCCGTCCCGGACGTCATCGACATCGCCGAACAGGTCACCGCCGCGCTCGCCTACACCCACGGGCAGGCCGTCGTGCACCGCGACCTGAAACCGGCGAACATCGTCCGCACCGCCGACGGCACGGTCAAGATCTGCGACTTCGGCATCGCCCGGCTGGGCCACGACATCGGCTTCACCGCCCGCCTCACCGGCCCCGGCGTGGCGATGGGCAGCCCGCACTACATGTCGCCCGAGCAGATCGGCGCACACCCCGTCGACCACCGCAGCGATCTGTACTCCCTCGGCTGCGTACTGTACGAACTCGCCACCGGCGTCCCGCCGTTCGACCTCGGCGACGCCTGGGCGGTGCTCGTCGGACACCGCGACACCGCCCCGACCGCGCCGCGCAGCCTCCGCCCCGACCTGCCGGCGGCCTACGAGCGGATCATGCTCCAGCTGCTCGCCAAGGACCCCGACGACCGGCCCCGCGACGCCGACGAACTCGCCAAACGCCTCGCCGACGCCCGCCAGGACCCCGACGGCACCACAGCCGGCCCCGGCGCCACCGTCCCCGCCCTGCCGGCCTGGACCGACGGCATCACCCCCGGCTCACCGGCCGTCCCCCGCCCGCCCCGCTCCGTACCCGTCCGCGAAGTCACGGTCCTCACCGACGCCTGGACCGGCGGCGGCGACCCCCGGTCCGGCGACGCCGCCGTGGCCGCCGGCATCGCCAGCCCCGCACCACCGGACGACCTCCGCACCGCCCTCGCCGCCCGCCTGACGGCCGGCCGGGCGCTGGGCGACGAGGGCCGGTACTTCGAGGCCCACCAGACCTACGCCGAGGTGCTGGCCGCGCAGGAACACACCCTGGGGCCCGACCACCCCGACTCCCTCGACTGCCGCCACCACCTCGCCCGCAACCTCGGCCGACTGGGCCGGCTGGAGGACTGCCGGGCCATGACCCGGGACGTGGCCGCCGCCCGCGCCCGGGTCCTCGGCGCCCGCCACCCCGACACGCTCACCACCCGTTACGAACTCGGCCACGTCCTCGGCCGGCTGGGCAGATGGGCCGAGGCGCTGCGCACCTACCAGGAGGTCGCGGCCGCCCGTACCGTCACGCTCGGCCCCGACCACCCCGACACCCTCGACGCCCGCTACGAGGTCGGCGTCGGCCTCGGCCGGCTCGGCCGCAGCGCCGAGGCGCTGACGCTCTACCACGACCTGGTCGCGGCCCGCACCCGCACCCAGGGCGCCGACGACCCGGACACCCTGCGCGCCCGGCACGCCCTCGGCGTCAACCTCGGGCGGCTGGGCCGCTGGCCGGAGGCGCTCGCCGAGGCGAAGGCGGTGGCCGCGGCCCGCGACCGGGTGCTCGGCCCGGACCACCCCGACACGCTGGTCAGCCTCCGGGAGACCGCGGTGGCGCTCGGCTGGCTGGGCCGCTGGGACGAGGCACTGGACCGCTACCGCCGGGTCGCCGACGCCCGCACCCGGGTGCTGGGCGCGGCCCACCCCGACACCCTGGCCGGCCAGAGCGACCTCGCCCAGTGCCTGGAACGACTCGGCCGCCAGGACGAGGCGACCGCCCTGCACCGCCGGGTCGCCGCCCTCCGCCGCGAGCGTGCGGCGCACCGCCGGTAGCCGCCCGTACCCGGCCACGGCTCAGTCGGCCGGCGTCACCCGGTACAGCACCGTGCCGTGCGCCGGTACGTCGCTCGCCACGATGTCCCCGTCGGTGTGCTTGCGATGACCGCTGACGAGATCGTGCAGCCGGTACGAGGACGCCTCCGGCAGCCCGGCCGCGCCCGCGGTGACCGACAGCGTGCGCGGCGCGTCACCGGAGTTGAACAGCGCCACCGCCCGGTCACCGTTCTTCAGCGGCTTGGCCAGCACCGCAAAGTGGTCGTCCTGCGCGACGATGCGTCCCTGGACCCCCAGCGGATCCTGGTCGACCGCGATGACGTGCTCGTTCCCCAGCACCGCGCGGGCCTCCGGGGAGAGCTTGCCGAGGTCCGTACTGGAGATCAGCGGCGCCGCCATCATCGCCCACAGCGACATCTGGCTCTGCATCTCGTCCCGGCTCAGCCCCAAGTCCCCGGCCAGCAGGAAGTCCGGGTCGTTCCACCGCCCGGGGCGCTGCAGATCGGCGAGGTTGGCGTTGTAGTGGAAGTTGTAGACGATGGAGGACCACTTGGCGGCCGGAGTGCTCTGCTGCAGCGCCACGTCCCGGCCGCCCCGCCAGAGGTTTCCCAGCTCGGACGACCAGCCGATGACCCGGTGCCAGACGGCGTCGCCATCGAACTGGAAGTAGGCCGGCGCGGAGACGGAGAAGGTGATCGGCCGTCCGCTGGCCCGCAGCGCCCGGCTCATCCGGCCGTACAGGTCCCGGTAGGTCTCCTCCTTGCTGTGTCCCGGCGCGGTGGGCACGTTGCAGCCGTCGGCCTTGACGTAGTCCACCTGCCAGCTCGCGAACAGCTTCGCGTCCTCGGAGAAGTGGCCGAGACTGCCCGGGTACTTCTCGCAGGTGAGCGTGCCGACGTCCTCGTAGATGCCGAACTTCAGCCCCATGGCGTGCAGTTGCTGCCCCACGTAGGCCATGCCGTGCGGGAACTTCACCGGGTCCGGCAGCAGCTCGCCCTTGGGGCCGCGCTCCTTGGCCATCCAGCAGTCGTCGACCGTGACGGTGCGGTAGCCCTTGCGCGCGAGCCCCGAACGGACCAGGGCCCGCGCGTTGTCGAGCACCACCTTCTCGTCGACGTGGCAGGTGTAGTACGACCAGTTGTTCCAGCCCATCGGGGGAGTGGGGGCCAGGTTCGGGTACGGGCCGGCGGCCGGCCGCGCCTCGGACGCGCGGCCCGGGTCGGGGGTGGCCGAGGCGGGCGCCGGGGCGGCCAGCAGCCCGGCCGAGCAGGCGGCGACGGCGGTGAGTCCGGCGACGGAGCGGCCGATGCGGGGAACCGGGGGACGGGACACGGTGTCACCTCACGGGTGTGCGGAGCGGCCTGACGGGGGGACGGCCGGGGCGGTGCCGAGGTGGAGCACGGCCGGACGCTAGGAGCAGCCCCGGACCCGGTCAAGAAGCCGCACCGGCCGGCGTGGAGGTTTCAGCCGCGTGTACCTGGCCTCCACGATCACCGCGTGCTACCAAGGGGCATGCCGGAACGGACTTCGTATGACGCGGTCATCGTCGGCGGCGGGCACAACGGACTGGTGGCCGCCGCCTATCTCGCACGCGCCGGACGCAGCGTGCTGGTGCTGGAGCGGCTGGACCACACCGGTGGTGCCGCCGTGTCGACCCGGGTCTTCACCGGTGTCGACGCCCGGCTGTCCCGCTACTCCTACCTCGTCAGCCTGCTGCCGCCGAAGATCGTGCGGGACCTCGGACTGCGCTTCGCGGTCCGCAAACGCACCGTCTCCTCCTACACGCCCGTGGTGCGCCACGGCCGCCCCACCGGCCTCCTGGTCGGCGGCGGCGCGGACCGCACCCGCCGCTCCTTCGCCGAACTCACCGGATCCGACCGGGAGTTCGCGGCCTGGGAACGCTTCTACGGCACCACCCGGCGGCTCGCCGAGGCGGTCTTCCCCACCCTCACCGAACCGCTGCCCACCCGTGCCGCGCTGCGCGCCCGGGTCGACGACGCCGCCACCTGGCACGCCGTCTTCGAGCGGCCCCTGGGCGAGCTGGTCGAAGAGACCTTCACCGACGACCTGGTCCGCGGGGTGGTCCTCACCGACGCGCTCATCGGCACCTTCACCACCGCCCACGACCCGTCCCTGCGCCAGAACCGCTGCTTCCTGTACCACGTCATCGGCGGCGGCACCGGCGACTGGGACGTCCCCCTGGGCGGCATGGGCGCCCTCACCGACGCCCTGGCCGACGCCGCCCGCCGGGCCGGCGCGGAGATCGTCACCAGCTGCCCGGTGACGGCCCTCGCCACCGACGGCCGCACCGCGGAGGTGTCGTGCGAGCAGGGCACGATCGGTGCCCGCCGGGTCCTGGTGGGCGCCTCGCCGCGGGAACTCGCCCGCCTCCTCGGCGAGGCCCCGCCGCCGCCCGCCGAGGGCGCCCAGCTCAAGGTGAACATGCTGCTCACCCGCCTTCCCCGGCTCCGCGACACCGGCGTGGACCCGCGCGAGGCGTTCTCCGGCACCTTCCACCTCGCCGAGGGCTACGACCAGCTGGAACGCGCCTACCGGCAGGCCGCGGCCGGGAGCCTGCCGGCCGCCCCGCCCTCCGAGATCTACTGCCACTCGCTGACCGACCCGTCCATCCTCGGCGCCGACCTGGTGCGCCGGGGCTACCAGACGCTGACCCTCTTCGGCCTGCACACCCCCGCGCGGCTGTTCGCCGACGACACCGCCGACCACGCCGCCACCCGCGACCGCCTCCTGGCGGCCACCCTCGCCGAACTGGAGACCCACCTCGCCGAGCCGCTCGCCGACTGCCTCGCCCTGGACGCCGACGGCCGCCCCTGCGTCGAGGCCAGGTCCCCGCTCGACCTGGACCGCGAACTCGGCCTGCCGGGCGGCAACATCTTCCACCGCGAGCTGGCGTTCCCGTACGCGGACCCGGAGGCGGACGCTCCCGCCGGGAGCGCGGCGGCGCGCTGGGGGGTGGCCACCGCCCACCCCGCCGTCCTCCTGTGCGGTGCGGGCGCGGTGCGCGGCGGCGGGGTGAGCGGCATCCCCGGCCACAACGCGGCGATGGCGGTGCTGGAGGAGGGGGTGGCCTGACGGCCGCCGGCGGCGCGGTGCCCCGGAGCCGCCCCGGGACCGTGCCGGTTTTCTGACGCTGCATCAGAAAATCTCTTCCCTCGTACGGCGCCCTGCGGCATCCTGCGCGCATGCAGACGGAGCTGAGCAACAGGCTGGGCGCGGAGCACGCCGTCTTCGGGTTCACCCCCTTCCCGGCGGTTGCCGCGGCGATCACCCGGGCCGGCGGGTTCGGGGTGCTCGGCGCGGTCCGCTACACCGCGCCGGACGCCCTCGCCCGCGACCTCGACTGGATGCAGGAGCACACCGACGGACTGCCGTACGGGCTCGACGTCGTGATGCCCGCCAAGAAGGTGGAGGGCGTCGGCGAGGCCGACATCGAGGCGATGATCCCGGACGGGCACCGCCGGTTCGTCGACGGACTCCTCGACAAGTACGGCGTACCGCCGCTCGCCGAGGGCGAGGCGTCCGGATGGCGGATCACCGGCTGGATGGAACGGGTCGCCCGCACCCAGCTCGACGTCGCCTTCGACTACCCGATCGCGCTGCTCGCCAACGCCCTGGGCCCACCACCCCCCGACGTCGTCCACCGCGCCCACGACCAGGGCATCCTGGTCGCCGCCCTGGCCGGCAGCCCCCGGCACGCCCGGCACCACAAGGCCGCCGGCATCGACATCGTCGTCGCCCAGGGCTACGAGGCCGGCGGGCACACCGGCGAGATCGCCACCATGGTCCTCACCCCCGAGGTGGTGGCCGCCGTCGACCCGCTGCCGGTGCTCGCGGCCGGCGGCATCGGCAGCGGCGAGCAGATCGCCGCCGGACTCGCCCTGGGCGCCCAGGGCGTCTGGCTCGGCTCGATATGGCTGACCACCCGGGAGGCCGAACTCCACTCCCGGCGGCTGACCGCCAAACTGCTCGCCGCCGGCCCGGGCGACACCGTCCGCTCCCGCGCCCTGACCGGCAAACCCGCCCGCCAGCTGCGCACCGAGTGGACCGACGCCTGGGACGACCCGGCCGGGCCCGGACCGCTGCCGATGCCGCTGCAGGGACTGCTGGTCGCCGAGGCGAACTCCCGCATCCAGCGGCACGAGGTCGAACCGCTGCTGGGCACCCCCGTCGGCCAGATCGTCGGCCGGATGAACAGCGAACGCAGCGTCCAGGCCGTCTTCGACGACCTCACCCGCGGCTTCGAGCGGGCCATCGACCGCATCAACCGGATCGCCGGACGCGCCTGACCCCGAGGAGGACAGCGCAATGACCGACTCCCCACCGCCCAACGGCTTCTGGGCACAGGCCGCCGCCGACCCGGACCGTACGGTGCTGATCGCCCCGGACGGCGCGGAGTGGACCGCGGGCCGGCTGCACGCCGCAAGCAACCGGCTGGTCCACGGGCTGCGCGCGGCCGGCCTGGAGCGCGGCGACGCCTTCGCCGTGGTCCTCCCCAACGGCGTGGAGTTCTTCACCGCCTACCTCGCCGCGTCCCAGGCCGGCTTCTACCTCGTCCCGGTCAACCACCACCTCGTCGGCCCGGAGATCGCCTGGATCGTCGCCGACTCCGGGGCGAAGGTGCTGATCGCCCACGAACGGTTCGCCGACGCGGCCCGGCAGGCGGCGGACGAGGCAAAGCTGCCGGCCGCCCGGCGCTACCTGGTCGGCACGGCGGACGGCTTCAGGCCGTACCGCGAACTCCTCGACGGACAGCCCGATTCCGCGCCCGACGGCCGGACGCTGGGCTGGGTGATGAACTACACCTCCGGCACCACCGGACGTCCGCGCGGCATCCGCCGCCCGCTGCCCGGCACCCCGCCCGAGCAGGCCCCTCTCGGCGGTTTCCTCGGCATCTTCGGCATCAAGCCGTTCGACGACAACGTCCACCTGGTCTGCTCGCCGCTCTACCACACCGCCGTCCTGCAGTTCGCCGGCGCCTCGCTGCACCTCGGCCACCGCGTCGTCCTGATGGACAAGTGGACCCCCCAGGGCATGCTGGCCCTGATCGACCGGCACCGCTGCACCCACACCCACATGGTGCCCACCCAGTTCCACCGCCTGCTCGCGCTCCCCGAGTCGACCCGGGCGGCCTACGACGTGAGCTCGCTGCGGCACGCCGTCCACGGCGCCGCCCCCTGCCCCGACCACGTCAAACGCGCCATGATCGACTGGTGGGGCGGCTGCGTCGAGGAGTACTACGCGGCGAGCGAGGGCGGCGGCGCCTTCGCGACGGCCGAGGACTGGCTGAAGAAACCCGGAACGGTCGGCAGGGCCTGGCCGATCAGCGAACTGGCGGTCTTCGACGACGACGGCAACCGCCTGCCGCCCGGTGAACTCGGCACCGTCTACATGAAGATGACCACCGGCGGCTTCCGTTACCACAAGGACGAGGGCAAGACCCGGAAGAACCGGATCGGGGACTTCTTCACCGTCGGCGACCTCGGGTACCTCGACGAGGACGGCTACCTCTTCCTCCGCGACCGCAAGATCGACATGATCATCTCGGGCGGGGTGAACATCTACCCCGCCGAGATCGAATCCGCCCTGCTCGGCCACCCCGCCGTCGCCGACGCCGCGGCCTTCGGCATCCCGCACGACGACTGGGGCGAGGAGGTCAAGGCCGTGGTCGAACCCGCCGAGGGCCACGAGCCCGGGCCCGGCCTGGCCGCCGACATCCTGGCGCACTGCGCACGCCGACTCGCCGGCTACAAACGTCCCAAGTCGGTCGACTTCATCGCCGTCATGCCGCGCGACCCCAACGGCAAGCTGTACAAGCGCCGGCTCCGCGACCCCTACTGGGAGGGCCGGGAGCGGGCCGTGTAGCGGTACTTGACCTCGCACCGGTCCGCCCGCAGGATCCCGCCATGACGGATGTGCGCAGCAGCACGGTGGACGGGATCCTGCGACGGAGCGCCCGGCGGGTGCCGCACCGCACGGCGGTCCGGTACGGCGACCGGACCTGGACCTACCGGGAACTCGACGAAGCCGCATCGGCCGCCGCCGCGGTGCTCCGTGGATCCGGCCTCGGCCCCGGCGACCGGGTCGGCTCCTACGGCCACAACTCCGACGCCTACCTCATCGGCTTCCTCGGCTGCGCCCGCGCCGGGCTCGTCCACGTGCCCATGAACCACCACCTCACCGGCGACGAGCTGCGCTACCTCGTCGAACAGTCCGGCAGCTCCCTCGTCCTGGCCGATCCGCAGCTCGCCGGGCGGCTGCCGGACCCCGCCCGCGTCCTGCCGCTGCGCGACACCGACGACTCGCTGCTGGCCCGGCTGCGCACCGCGCCCGCAGACCCGGACCCCGGGACGACGCCGGACTCCGACGATCTGGTCCAGCTCCTCTACACCTCCGGCACCACCGCCCTGCCCAAGGGCGCGATGATGACCCACCGCGCCCTCGTGCACGAGTACGTCAGCGCGATCACCGCCCTGGACCTGAAGGAGGGGGACCGCCCGGTCCACTCCCTGCCGCTCTACCACTCCGCGCAGATGCACGTCTTCCTGCTGCCCTATCTGGCGGTCGGCGCGGAGAACACGATCCTCGACGCCCCCGACCCGGAGCAGATCCTCGACCTGGTCGAGGCGGGCCGGGCGGACAGCCTCTTCGCACCGCCCACGGTGTGGATCGGCCTGTCGCAGCACCCCGGGTTCGCCGACCGCGACCTGACCGCCCTGCGCAAGGCGTACTACGGCGCCTCGATCATGCCGGTGCCGGTCCTCGAACGGCTCCGCGCCCGGCTGCCCGGCCTGGCCTTCTACAACTGCTTCGGGCAGAGCGAGATCGGACCGCTGGCCACCGTGCTGGGACCGGACGAGCACGAGGGCCGGATGGACTCCTGCGGGCGACCGGTGCTGTTCGTCGAGGCGCGGGTGGTCGACGAGTCGGGCCGGGAGGTGCCCGACGGCATCCCGGGCGAGGTCGTCTACCGCTCCCCGCAGCTGTGCACCGGCTACTGGGACAAGCCCGAGGAGACCGCCGAGGCGTTCCGCGACGGCTGGTTCCACTCCGGCGACCTGGCCGTCCGGGACGCGGAGGGCTACTTCACCGTGGTGGACCGGGTCAAGGACGTCATCAACTCCGGTGGGGTGCTGGTCGCCTCGCGCCAGGTGGAGGACGTGCTCTACGCCCACCCCCAGGTGGCCGAGGTCGCGGTCATCGGGCTGCCCGACGAGCGGTGGATCGAGGCGGTGACCGCGGTGGTCGTACGGCGTCCGGACGGGGGCCCGGTCGGGGAGCAGGAACTGATCGAGACGGCCCGGGCCCGGCTCGCGCCGTTCAAGGCCCCCAAACGGGTGGTGTTCGTGGACGCGTTGCCGCGCAACGCCAGCGGCAAGGTCCTCAAGCGGGAGCTCCGGGAACGGTTCGCGGGGTCCTGAGCCGGGCGGCGCGCGCGGCGCGCGGAACGCGTGCGAGGGCGGCTGTCAGTGCCCCCTGCCATGCTGAAAACGTGGCCGGGGAACAGCCGGCCGACGGCCCCTGCACGTCTCGTTCGCACGACGGAGGACACCATGCTGACCACCCGTTACGTCCCCGGCACCCCCAACTGGCTCGACCTGGGCACACCCGACGTCGACGCCGCCGTCGCCTTCTACTCCGCCGTCTTCGGCTGGCGCATCCGGTCCGCCGGCCCGGAGTCCGGCGGCTACGGCTTCTTCCAGCTCGACGGCAAGACGGTCGGCGCCGTCGGCCCGCTCACCGAGGAGGGCGCGAGCCCGGCGTGGACGGCGTACTTCCACACCAGCGACGCGGACGCCACGACCAAGGCGGTGGAGCAGGCCGGCGGCGCGGTGCGGGTCCCGCCGACGGACGTCTTCACGGCCGGCCGGATGGCCGCCTACACCGATCCGACCGGCGCCGACTTCGCGGTCTGGCAGCCCGGTGACGTCCAGGGCCTGGAGGTGGTCATGGAGCCCAACACCCTGTGCTGGACGGAGCTGTACACCACCGACGTGGCCATGGCGAAGGGCTTCTACCGCTCGGTGTTCTCCTGGAGCTTCCAGGACATGCCGGTGGGCGGCGACCGGTTCTACTCCATCGTCTCCTCGCCGGGCGGCGGCGAGGGCGAGGACACCGGCCAGGGCGGCGTCATGCAGCTGGCGGAGGAGAATCTGGCGGCCGGTTCGGCGTCGGAGTGGCACCCGTACTTCGGCGTGACCGACTGCGACGCGACCTACGCCGCCGCCCTCGACCACGGCGCCACGGTCCTCATCCCGCCGACCACCGCCCCCGGCGTCGGCCGGCTGGCGATGGTGACGGACCCGGCCGGCGCCCCGTTCGCCCTGATCAAGGGGGACCCGGAGATGACCTGAGCGGTCAGGCGGTGTCCCGCGGCCGGGCGTCCACGATCCGCTTGATCTTGCCCACCGAGCGCTCCAGCGTCTCCGGATCGACGATCTCCACGGCGACCGACACCCCGATCCCCTCCTTGACCCCGCGCGCGATCAACCCCACGGCTGCCGTGCGTGCCTCGGGGGTGGCATCGGGGCGGGCCTCGGCGCGCACGGTCAGATGGTCCATCCGGCCCTCGCGGGTGAGCCGCAGCTGGAAGTGCGGGGCGACCCCGGGCGTGCGCAGCACGATCTCCTCGACCTGCGCCGGGAAGAGATTGACCCCGCGCAGAATGATCATGTCGTCGCAGCGCCCGGTGATCTTCTCCATCCGGCGGAAGGCCGGCCGGGCGGTGCCCGGCAGCAGCCGGGTCAGATCGCGGGTGCGGTAGCGGACGACCGGCATCGCCTCCTTGGTGAGCGAGGTGAAGACCAGCTCGCCGTGCTCACCGTCCGGCAGCACCTCACCGGTGACCGGGTCGACCACCTCCGGATAGAAGTGGTCCTCCCAGATGTGCAGCCCGTCCTTGGTCTCCACGCACTCCTGGGCGACCCCCGGGCCCATCACCTCCGACAGCCCGTATATGTCCACGGCGTCGATCGCGAACCGCTCCTCGATCTCGCGGCGCATCTGCTCGGTCCAGGGCTCGGCGCCGAAGATGCCGACCTTGAGCGAGGTCGTCCGCGGATCGATGCCCTGCCGCTCGAACTCGTCCAGCAGGGTGAGCATGTACGACGGCGTGACCATGATGATCTCGGGCCGGAAGTCCTGGATGATCTGCACCTGCCGGCCGGTCATCCCGCCGGACGCCGGGACGACCGTGCAGCCCAGCCGCTCCGCGCCGTAGTGCGCGCCCAGCCCGCCGGTGAACAGCCCGTAGCCGTAGGCGATGTGCACCGTGTGGCCGGGCCGGCCGCCGGCCGCGCGGATCGAGCGGGCGACCACGTCCGACCAGTGGTCGAGGTCGCGTGCGGTGTAGCCGACCACGGTCGGGCGGCCGGTGGTGCCGCTGGAGGCGTGGATGCGCCGCACCTCCTCCCTGGGGACCGCGAACATCCCGAAGGGGTACTGCGCGCGCAGGTCGTCCTTGACCGTGAACGGGAAACGGGCCAGGTCACCGAGCGTTCGGCAGTCCTCGGGGCGCACCCCGGCCCGGTCGAACGCCTCGCGGTAGAAGGGCACATGGTCATAGGCGTGACGCAACGAGGCGCGCAGCCGGGTCAGCTGGAGGTCCCGCAGGGCGTCCGGCGCGAGCCGCTCCGCGTCGTCGAAGCCCGTGCTGTCCGTCGCCCTGCCCGTGGCCGCTTCCGGCATGAGTGTCACCGCCTCGTCTCCCCTACCGATCATTCGGTAGCTGCATGCTGATCCAAGTAATCAGCGCGCGGCGAACACGTCAAGGGGCGTGGCGCAGGCGGCCCCCGGGTAGCGTCCAGCGCATGAGTGACGTCCGGAAAGTGCAGGTAGGTGACGTTCGGCTGGCATACCGGGTGTGGGGAGAGGAGGACGCGCCCCCGGTCGTGCTGCTGCACTGCCTCGGCGAGGACGGCGAGGACTGGCGCGGCGTGGTCGGCCGGCTCGCCGGCACCCACCGGGTCTTCGCCCTCGACCAGCGCGGCCACGGGCACAGCGACTGGCCGGGGGAGTACGGCTTCGTGCGCTGGCGGGACGATGTGATCGGCTTCCTCCAGGCGCTCGGGCTGAAGCGGGTGACCCTCATCGGCCACTCGGTCGGCGCGGTGGCCGCCCTGCTGCTGGCCGCCGACCGTCCCGAGCTGGTGGACCGGCTCATCCTGGAGGAGGCCGCCCCGCCGCTCCCCGCCGACCCGCCGCAGGAGGCACCCGAGGAGCCGGCCGGCCCACCGGCGTTCGACTGGCGCGCCAAGACGGCGGTGGTGGCCGAGCGCAACGCCCCCGACCCGCAGTGGTGGGAGTGCCTGCCGCGGATCACCGCCCCCACCCTCGTCATCGGCGGCGGCCCCACCAGCCCCATCCCGCAGGAGCACCTCGCCGAGATGGCGGCCCGGATCCCCGACGCCCGCCTGGTGACCGTCGAGGGCGCCGGCCACCTCGTCCACGAGGACCGCCCGGGCGAGTTCCTCGCCGCGGTCACCTCGTTCCTGCCGCCCCCGCTGTAGCCCGCCGCGCGGACCCGCCGCCGGCGGGCGGGCGGGCCGTCTAGGCTCACGGCCGTACGCCCTCCCGCGTACGGCCCGCCCGGGGAACTCCCCTCGGCCGGCCCCAGGTTCGAGAAAGGCCGACCGTGCAGCCGACCCGCCCGATGCGCCGCGCACTGATCGCCGGCGCCGCCGCGACCCTGCTCCTCACCGGGGCCGGCGGCGCCGTCGCGGCACCCGCCGCCCCCTCGCCCGCGGCCCCGGCCGCCGCCCGCGCGCACTCCCCGTACGACATGCTCCGCCCGCTCGCCGAGCTGTCCGCGGAGCGGCTGGCCACCGGCGATCTGGTGGCCGCGGCAAAGTGGGGCACCGGCAGTCCGATCGACGATCCGGCCCGTGAGCAGCAGGTGCTGGACGCGGTGGCGGAGCAGGCCCGGCAGCTCGGCGCCGATCCGGCCGTGACGGTGCGGATCTTCCGGGACCAGATCGAGGCCAACAAGATCGTGCAGCGCGGACTGCACCGCCGCTGGGACGCCGACCCGTCGCAGGCCCCGGCCGAGCGCCCCGACCTGGGCGAGGTCCGCAAGGAGATCAACCGCATCAACACCGAGCTGGTGCGGGCCATCGCCGCCTCCGCGCCGGCCCGCTCGGTACCGTCCTGCCGCCCGCTGCTGACCGTGGCCGGCGCCCGGGTGCGCCACGCGCGCCACCTGGACCCGCTGCACACCGTGGCGCTGGCCCGCTCGCTGGCGTCGGTGTGCGGGGCGGCCGGCTGACCGGCGGCCACCCGCCGCCGGGGGGAACGGGAGGGCGGGGGCCGAGGCCCCTCACGCCCCCCGTTCGCCCGCCGCCACCGCCTTCGCCCAACGGTAGTCGGCCTTGCCGCTCGGGGAGCGCTGGATGCGGTCGGTGAAGACCACCGCGCGCGGGACCTTGTAACCGGCCAGCCGGGTGCGGCAGTGGGCCTGGAGGGCGGGAAGGTCCAACGGCGCGCTGCCGTCGCGGAGTTGCACCACCGCGGCGACCCGGTTGCCCCACCGCTCGTCCGGAACGCCCGCCACCAACGCGTCGTAGACGTCCGGATGGGCCTTCAGTGCCTGCTCGACCTCCTCCGGATAGACCTTCTCGCCACCGGAGTTGATGCACTGCGAGCCCCGGCCGAGGACGGTGACGATGCCCTCCTCGTCGACCGTGGCCATGTCGCCCAGCAGCACCCACCGCTCACCTCCCGCCTCGAAGAACGTCTCGGTGGTCTTCGCCGGGTCGTTGTAGTAGCCCAGCGGTACGTGCCCGCGCTGGGCGAGGCGCCCCACCTCGCCGGCCGGCACCGGCTCGTGCGTCGCCGGGTCCACCACGGCGGTACGGGAGTTGACGCGCAGCCGGAAGCCCTTGGCCGGGCCCGAGTCGTCGGTGGCGGTGCCGTTGAAGCCGGACTCCGAGGAGCCGAAGTTGTTGAGCAGCATCGCGTGTGGCACCAGCGCGGCGAACTGGGCGCGTACGGTCTCGGAGAGGATCGCGCCCGAACTGCTGACGCTGAACAGCGAGGAGCAGTCGGTGCCCTTGAGCGGCCCGGAAAGCGCATCGACGAGCGGGCGCAGCATCGCGTCACCCACCAGCGAGACGCTGGTGACCCGCTCCCGCTCGATGGTCCGCAGCACCTCCTCGGGCACGTACTTGCGGTGCAGGACGACCTTCTGGCCGAAGTGGAAGGCGATGAACGCGGTCAGGGTCGAGGTGCCGTGCATCAGCGGGGGAGTGGGGAAGAAGACGATCCCCTCGCCGCCCGCCGCGACCCGTTCGGCCAGCTCCTGCGGCCGGGTGACCGGATCGCCGGTCGGTGCGCCGCCGCCCATGCCGGAGAAGAAGAGGTCTTCGTGCCGCCACATCACGCCCTTGGGCATACCGGTGGTGCCGCCGGTGTAGATGACGATCTGGTCGTCGGCGGAGCGCGGCCCGAAGCCGCGGGCCGGTGAGCCGGACGCCTCGGCGTCCGCGAGCGCGACCGGCGCGACCGCGGGCTCCGGGGCGCCGTCCGGCGGGGTGCCGACCCGGACCAGGTGCCGCAGTCGCGGCGCCTGCGGCAGGGCGGCGGCCACCCGGTCGGTGAACTCCGCGTCGAAGACCAGCCCCACCAGGTCGGCGTCCCGGTAGAGGTACACCAACTCCTCTTCTACGTAACGGTAGTTGACGTTCACCGGCACGGCGCGGATCTTCAGGCACGCGTACACCGCCTGGAGGTAGGGGACGCCGTTGTAGAGGTGCAGCCCGACGTGGTCCCCGGGGCCGATGCCCCGGCCGGCGAGGTGGTGGGCCAGCCGGTTGGCGGCGCGGTCCAGCTCCGCGTACGTCAGCCGCCGTTCCGTGCCGGTCCCCGGGTGGTCGAGGTACACCAGGGCCTCGCGGTCGGGAACGGTGTCCACGATCGACTCGAAGAGGTCGGCAAGGTTGTACTCCACGTCTCCTCCAGACCGGGCGGCATCGGCGCAGGGGAGTCCGCGGCACCGGACCCCGGCGGTCATTAGAGCGCCGCGGACAGGAGCAGGGAAGGGGCCCGGCGCAAGTAATCTGACTACCTGTCAGAAAAGCCTTGAACTCGCCGTGCGGCTACTGCAACCTGTTCTCGTTCCTGCAGACGGGAGACCGCAATGGGTGGGACGGAACACCTCACCGTGCAGCGCGAAGGCGCCACACTGGTGCTCACGCTCAACAGGCCCGACGCCAAGAACGCACTCTCGCTCCCCATGCTCGTCGGCCTGTACGACGGCTGGGTGGCGGCCGACGAGGACGACGCCGTCCGCTCGATCGTGCTCACCGGCGCCGGCGGCGCGTTCTGCGCCGGGATGGACCTCAAGGCCCTGGCCGGGAAGGGCATGGCCGGGCAGCAGTACCGCGACCGGCTCACCGCCGACCCCGACCTGCACTGGAAGGCGATGCTGCGCCACCACCGCCCGCGCAAGCCGGTGATCGCCGCCGTCGAGGGGGCCTGCGTCGCGGGCGGCACGGAGATCCTCCAGGGCACCGACATCCGGGTCGCCGGCGAGTCCGCCGCCTTCGGCCTCTTCGAGGTCGCACGCGGACTGTTCCCCATCGGTGGCTCCACGGTCCGCCTGCAGCGCCAGATCCCCCGCACCCACGCCCTGGAGATGCTGCTCACCGGCCGCCCCTACAACGCCCGGGAGGCCGCGGACATCGGGCTGATCGGCCATGTCGTCCCCGACGGCACGGCGCTCGCCAAGGCCCTGGAGATCGCCGAGCAGATCAACGCCTGCGGCCCGCTCGCCGTGGAGGCCGTCAAGGCCTCGGTGTACGAGACCGCCGAGCTGACCGAGACCGACGGCCTCGCCGCCGAACTCCGGCGCGGCTGGCCGGTCTTCGACACCGCCGACGCCAAAGAGGGCGCCCGCGCCTTCGCGGAGAAGCGACCGCCCGTGTACAAGCGCGCCTGATCCCGAGGAGAACCTTCGATGCCCGACGTCCTCAACGCCCCGCTCGTCGTCGAATTCCCCTTCACCCGCTCCCTCGGCCCCGTCCAGCGCGCCTTCCTCACCGGCCTGCGCGAACGCGTCGTCCTCGGTGCGCGGACCGGTGACGGCCGCATCCTGGTCCCGCCCGTCGAGTACGACCCCGTCACCGCCGAGGAGATCCGCGGCCTCGGCGGCCTCGTCGAAGTGGCCCCCACCGGCACGGTCACCACCTGGGCCTGGAACCCCGAGCCCCGCCGCGGCCAGCCCCTCGGCACGCCGTTCGCCTGGGTCCTGGTCCGCCTCGACGGCGCCGACACCGCCCTGCTGCACGCGCTCGACGCCCCGGCCCCCGAGGCGGTGCACACCGGCATGCGGGTCCGCATCCGCTGGGCCGAGGACCGGAAGGGCGCCATCACGGACATCGCCTGCTTCGAGCCGTACGACGGCGATCCGGCCGAACCCGCTGGCCACACCGGCGAGTTCGAGGACACCGTCACCGGCATCGTCGCCCCCGCCCGCCTCGACTACGTCCACTCGCCCGGCCGCGCCCAGTCCGGATACCTCCACGCCCTCGCCGAGCGGCGGACCGTGGGCGAACGCTGCCCCTCCTGCCGGAAGGTCTACGTCCCGCCCAGGGGCGCCTGCCCCACCTGCGGCGTCGCCACCTCCGACCAGGTCGAGGTGGGCCCGCGCGGCACCGTCACCACCTTCTGCATCGTCAACATCAAGGCGAAGAACTTGGACATCGAGGTCCCGTACGTCTACGCCCACATCGCCCTCGACGGCGCCGACCTCCCGCTGCACGGGCGCATCGGCGGCATCCCGTACGACCAGGTGCGGATGGGCCTGCGCGTCGAGCCGGTGTGGACCGAAGGGGGCCGCCACCCCGACCACTACCGGCCGACCGGCGAACCCGACGCGGAGTACGACACCTACAAGGAGCTGGTATGACCCGTGAGATCGCGGTCGTCGCCTTCGCCCAGACCGACCACCGGCGCACCAGCGACGAGCTCTCCGAGGTGGAGATGCTCCTCCCGGTGCTGCACGAGGTCCTCGACCGGACCGGCCTGAGGACCGGCGACATCGGCTTCACCTGCTCCGGCTCCTCCGACTACCTCGCCGGCCGCGCCTTCTCCTTCACCATGGCCCTCGACGGTGTGGGCGCCTGGCCGCCGATCTCCGAGTCGCACGTCGAGACGGACGGCGCCTGGGCCCTGTACGAGGCGTGGACGAAGCTGCTCACCGGGGACGCCGACACCGCTCTCGTCTACGCGTACGGCAAGTCCTCGCCCGGCTCCGTACGCGACGTCCTGACCCGCCAGCTCGACCCGTACTACCTCGCGCCCCTGTGGCCGGACTCCGTCGCGCTCGCCGCGCTCCAGGCGCAGGCACTCATCGACGCGGGCGAGACGGACGAGCCGGCGCTCGCGGCGATCGGGGCCCGCAGCCGGGCGACCGACAACGTCCATGCCCAGCTCAAAGGCCCCGTGCCACAAGGGAATTACGTCGTACGCCCGCTGCGGACCGGCGACTGCCCGCCCATCGGCGACGGCGCCGCCGCCGTGATCCTCGCCGCGGGGGACCGGGCCAGGGAACTCTGCGCCCGGCCCGCCTGGATCCGCGGCATCGACCACCGCATCGAGGCGCACGCCCTCGGCGTCCGCGACCTGACCGACTCGCCGTCCACCCGGCTGGCCGCCGAGAAGGCCGGCGCCTTCGAACGTCCGCTGGACACCGCCGAGTTGCACGCGCCGTTCAGCTCGCAGGAGGTCGTCCTGCGCAAGGCCCTGGGGCTCGACGACTCCGTGCGGGTCAACCCGTCCGGCGGGGCCCTCGCCGCCAACCCGATCATGGCCGCCGGGCTCCTCCGCATCGGGGAGGCGGCCGCCGGGATACACCGGGGCACCTCCGACCGCGCCCTCGCCCACGCCACCTCCGGCCCCTGCCTGCAACAGAACCTGGTCGCCGTCCTCGAAGGGGATCCCCGATGAGCAAGGAGCCCGTGGCCGTCGTAGGCATCGGCCAGACCAAGCACGTGGCGGCGCGCCGGGACGTGTCGATCGCCGGACTCGTCCGCGAGGCCGCCCGACGCGCCCTGGACGACGCGGAGTTGACCTGGTCCGACATCGACGCCGTGGTCATCGGCAAGGCGCCCGACTTCTTCGAGGGCGTCATGATGCCCGAGCTCTACCTCGCCGACGCGCTCGGCGCGGTCGGCAAGCCGATGCTGCGGGTGCACACCGCCGGCTCGGTCGGCGGCTCGACCGCCCTGGTCGCCGCCCACCTCGTGGCGGGCCGCGTCCACGGCACGGTCCTCACGCTCGCCTTCGAGAAGCAGTCGGAGTCCAACGCGATGTGGGGCCTGTCGCTCCCCGTCCCCTTCCAGCAGCCGCTCCTCGCCGGCGCCGGCGGCTTCTTCGCCCCGCACGTCCGCGCCTACATGCGCCGCACCGGCGCCCCCGACACCGTCGGCTCCCTGGTCGCCTACAAGGACCGCCGCAACGCCCTCAAGAACCCCTACGCCCACCTCCACGAGCACGACATCACCCTGGAGAAGGTCCAGTCCTCGCCCATGCTCTGGGACCCGATCCGCTACTCCGAGACCTGCCCCTCCTCCGACGGCGCCTGCGCGATGATCCTCACCGGCCGGGAAGGCGCCGCGCGCGCCCCGCACCCGCCGGCCTGGATGCACGGCGGGGCGATGCGCAGCGAGCCCACCCTCTTCGCCGGCAAGGACTTCGTCTCCCCGCAGGCCGGCAAGGACTGCGCGGCCGACGTCTACCACCAGGCCGGCATCACCGACCCGCGCCGGCAGATCGACGCGGTGGAGATGTACGTCCCCTTCAGCTGGTACGAACCCATGTGGCTGGAGAACCTCGGCTTCGCCGACGAGGGCGAGGGCTGGAAGCTCACCGAGTCCGGCGTCACCGAACTCGACGGGGACCTCCCGGTCAACCCCTCCGGCGGCGTCCTGTCCACCAACCCCATCGGCGCCTCCGGCATGATCCGGTTCGCCGAGGCGGCGCTGCAGGTGCGCG
Organism: Streptomyces sp. NPDC021749; assembly: GCF_040640655.1. NCBI lineage: Bacteria > Bacillati > Actinomycetota > Actinomycetes > Kitasatosporales > Streptomycetaceae > Streptomyces > Streptomyces sp. NPDC021749. Next base: position 153,525 of record NZ_JBFACE010000012.1, read on the forward strand.
GCCGCGCGGGCGAACACCAGGTCGACGGCGCCCGCCGGGCCCTCGGGCACGCCTACGGCGGCGGCTCGCAGTTCTTCGCCATGTGGCTGGTCGGCGCCGAACCGCCCGCCACCTGACGGACGCACCGGCCCGGCCCGCCACGTCCTCTGTCCGACCCGCGGGACAGTGGCTAGGCTGGCCGCGGACGACCGAACCGGGAGGAGCGGCGACGTGGCCGACAGCATCACCGAGCAGCGGCTCGCGGGCGGGCCCAGGCCCGATCTCGACCTGTCCCAGGCCGAGTGGCAGTCCGGCAGCCAGGGCGTGGGCGACGTCCAGATCGCCTTCGTCGAGGGCTACATCGCGATGCGCAACCGCCGCAGCCCGGAGATCCCGGCGCTGATCTTCAGCCCCGCCGAGTGGCGCGCCTTCGTCCTCGACGCCCGCGACGGGGAGTTCGACCTGACGTAGGCGCGGCGCCGGCCGCTGTCAGGTGAGCACCACGCACCCGTTCGCGCGCAGCGCCCGGACCGGCTCCGCACCGTCGTCCACGGCGTTCCAGCGCAGATCCAGCTTCTCCAGTGCGGGGAGCCGGGTGATCCACCGCGGCAGCTCCGTGATCCGGTTGCCGCGCAGATCGAGCCGGGCCAGCCGGCGCAGCGTGCGCACCGCCTCCGGCACGCCGGGCAGGGCGTTGTCGCGCAGCTCCAGCACCCGCAGCTCGTGCAGCGCGGCGACGTGCGCGGGCAGCCCGGTCAGCGCATTGCCGCCCAGCCACAGCTCACGCAGCCGCCCGAGCCGGCCCACCGATGGCGGGAGTCCGGTCAACCTCGCCTTCTGAGCGCGGAGTTCGACCAGCGCGGTCATCTCGCCCAGCGTGTCCGGCAGCCGGCCGAGCGGGTTCTCGCCGACGTTGAGGTAGCCCAGCCGGTCCAGCCGGCCGAGAGTGTCCGGCAGGGCGGTGAGGCGGTTGTCGTGCAGATAGAGGTAGCGGGTCAGGCCGGTCAGCCCGCCGATCTCCGCGGGGACCGCGGTCAGCGCGTTGTGGCCGAGGTCGAGGGTGTGCAGCGCACGCAGCCCGCCCAGTGCCGCCGGAACCGAGGTCAGCGCGTTGTCGGCGAGGATCAGCACCTCCCAGTCCGTGCGCTGCCACACCTCGGGCGGCACCGAACCCAGCCCGGCCTTCCAGTAGTTGAGCGTGCGGGGCGGCGCGGACATGCGGAGCCCTTTCGGGAGGAGGGGGAGGGGAGTCTCGCGTCTCGGGGCAGGGGCTGTCTACGGCCAGTCCAGCAGGTCCGGCAACGGGGCAGGGCGGCTCGCGCGGCGGCAGTCCAGCGGCCGGTGCGGGGCGCGGCCGGCCAGCCAGGCCGCCAGGTCGGTGCGGCGGCCGCGTACGGTCACCTCGGGCGCGCCGGCGTCGCCGTACTCCCGCCGGAACGCCTCGTCGGTGGCCTCCAGCACCAGGCGCAGATCCTTCGGGGCGCGCGGCGCCAGATGGCTCAGCAGGTGGTGGCACAGCCCGTGCGGCCAGTCCTGCGGGCCGTGGCCGAGCCGGGCGTCCGCCGTGTGGATCTCCAGCTCCCGCCACCAGGCCCACAGCACCGTGCGCAGATCGCCGTCCCGGTAGCGCACCGGGCGCGACCAGTCGGCCGGACCGACCGCCGCCCAGGCCGCAAAGGACTCGTCCAGCGCGGCCCCCACCGCCTCCCGGAGCGCCGCGGCGTCCCGTACCGCACCGGCCTCGATACCGGCGGCCCGCTCCGCGCGCCCGCCGTCGTACAGCTCGACCAGCTCACCGCGCAGCGCGTACCGGGCCTGGCGGGCGGTGGCGCGGGCGATGCCCTCGATGTGCGCGAGGACATGGGCGCGGGACCAGCCGGGCAGGGCGCTCGGTGCGCGTACCGCGGCGTCCGTGAGCCCGGGCAGCAGCGCCCGCAACCGCTCCTGGCCCGCCTCGATCTCCGCGCGGACCTCTTCGGCCGACGGGGTGGGTTCCGGCACGGTCTCTTCCGGTGCGGTGGATTCCGACGTCACGGCCACAGCAGCTCCTTCGTCCAGTTCTCGCCGGTCCGGCGGCGGGCCGGCCGGGTGCCGAACACCAGGAGGCCGCACCGCAGTTGACGGAGATCGGCCATGTTCCCCCCTGGAGTTCCCTTCCGAACCTAATGGTTGCAGATGACGTTACCATTAGCTCCATGACCGCAACACGGCTCGCACTGGATCTCGCCGTCACCATCCGCCACGACGGCCACGGCGGTGTCACCGACGACCTGGCCCACCCGGACGGACTCACCGCCTGGATCGCCGAGCGGGCCGCCCTGCTCGACTGCGCCGCCGACCCGGTCACCGCCGACCCGGCGCTGCACACCGCCGTACGCGACCTGCGCGCCGCGGTCCGCGCGCTCTTCGCCCGCGCCGTCCGCCCCGGACCGCCCAGCTCCGCCGACGCCCACCGGCTGCTCCCCGAGGACACCGCCCTGCACCGCCTGAACAGCGCCGCCGCCCTCGTCCCCACCTCCCCCCGGCTCAGCTGGGAGCCCGGCGTCCCGCCCGCACTGCGGCTGCACCCGCACGGAGCCCCGCCCGCCGCGGACCGGATCGTGGCCGCACTGGCCCGCGCCGCCCTCACCTTCCTCGCCGGCCCCGACCGCACCCGGCTGCGCGCCTGCCCCGCCCCGCGCTGCGTCCGCTACTTCGTCAAGGAACACGGCCGCCAGGAATGGTGCAGCCCCTCCTGCGGCAACCGCGCCCGGGTCGCCCGCCACAGCGAGCGGCACAAGGAAGGACGGCGCGACCCCTCGTAAGGTGGGCGGCATGACCGGTGAACGCGATCTTCCGACCCTGCTGAGCGGGATGCGCCCCGAACTGAAGGAGGGCCGGTACGTCTTCACGGCCGTGCGCGGCGCGATCCCCGCCGGACTCGCACCCGTCGTCACCGTCGCCGAACCCGAAGGACTGACCCTCGTCCTGCGCCAGGAGGAGGCCGACCGCGCCGGCCTGCCGTACGACTACGTCGCCGGCTGGATCACCCTGCGGGTGCACTCCGCGCTGGACGCCGTCGGGCTCACCGCCGCCGTCGCCACCGTCCTCGCCGACGCCGGCCTCAGCTGCAACGTCGTCGCCGGCTTCCACCACGACCACCTCTTCGTGCCCTATGAAGCGGCCGACGAGGCACTGCGCCGCCTCGGTGAACTGGCCGTACGCGACTGAACCCCGGCACCCCGCACACCGGCCCGCCCCACCGGCCCCGAGGGCCGCCCACCACCCCGACGTCCGGCGCGGCGAGCCCCGCCGGGCCACGTACGATGGCGGCATGTCCTTCCTCCGCCGCCGCAGCGCAGCCACGCCCGCCGGTCCCGACTTCGACGTTCTCGCCATGGACCCGGGGGACTGGCCGGGCAACCTGGGCGCCGGGCTGCTGCCCGCACCCGACGGAAGCTGCCAGGGCGTCTTCCTCCGCTACGACCTCTTCGGCGGCCGCGGCCCCGCGATGATCATCGGCAACCTCCCGGAGGGCTCCCCGGCCCGCGAGCTGGACGACGACCAGGTGCCCTTCGAGGTTGCCCAGCTGCTCGCGGCGCTCGGCAACGACGAACCGGTCACGGTCGTCGAGAGCGAGGACACCCCCGTGATGCACGACGACAACCTGCTGATCGTCAAGCGCATCAAGTGCTCCGAGAGCCGCATCTCCTGCGCCCAGTTCGACCGCAGCGACGGCGTCCTGGTCACCATCGCCAGCTGGGACCGCCCGATCACCGACGACCTCTACGCGCTGCTCAAGCCGCTGCCCGCGGAACTCTTCCAGCAGGGCTGACGCCGCACCCGCACGAAAAACCACGCCCGGCGGACGGACCCCGTCCACCGGGCGCGGCGTTTCCCCCGGCCACCCGGGGCTACGAACCCGACCGCCGTACCTCCACGTCGGCCGCCCGCACGTAGCCCACCCGGTGCCCCAGCTGGATCTCGTAGTAGACGTCCTCACCGCGCACGACCGCGTGCTTCGACACGTCGAACGTCGGCGCGTAGAAGTACTCGCCGGTCACCCGGCCGCCGACCGCGTACCGCTGCCCCGCCGTGATCGTGTACGGCAGCGGAGAAACCGACTGGTACGGCACCCCGGCCGGATAGGCGGCCTTCTCCGGGTACGCCCGGCCGTAGACAGGGATCTCCTCCCGGCCGGCCTTCGGGGTGGCGACCAGCCCCTTGGCGTTCACCGCCGTCGGCGCACCGTGCGGATTGCGGAACCACGCGACCTGCCCGAGGTACCAGATCGCGGTCCAGTCACCCTCCCGGCCCGCCAGCGCGAACCGCTGCCCCGCCGTGGCCCGCGCCCCGGTGTCGTTCACCCCGTCCGTCGAGTCGCTGCCGTCCTGGTGCAGCCCGACGTCCTTGACCAGCGGAGCGCTCTCGCTCGGCGCGGTGTGCAGCCGGACCGCCGCGGAACCGTGCGGTGCGCAGGGGGCACCCGGCTTCTCGCAGCCGGTGTAGCGCGGCCGGTTGCGGTCGTAGTCGGGGAGGACGGTGACCAGTCCGCCGTGCTTGCCCGCCGTGGCGTGGAACGGCTTGCCCAGCAGCTCGAAGTAGTGCGCCCAGTCCCAGTACGGCCCGGGATCGGTGTGCATCCCCGGGATCGTGGACGTCGTCGTGCCCGGCACGTTGTCATGGCCCAGGATGTGCTGCCGGTTCAGCGGCACGTCGTACTTGCGGCTCAGATACTTCACCAGCCGGGCCGACGACCGGTACATCGCCTCCGTGTACCAGGCGTCCGGGGCGGCCAGGAAACCCTCGTGCTCGATGCCGATGGAGTGCGAGTTCACGTACCAGTTGCCGGCGTGCCAGGCGACGTCCTTGCCCGGCACGTGCTGGGCGATCAGCCCGTCCGAGGAGCGCACGGTGTAGTTCCAGGACACATAGGTCGGGTCCTTGATCAGCTTCAGCGTGACGTCCCACGACCCCTCGGTGTCATGGATGACGATGGTGTCGACCTTCTGGTCCCGCGGCCGGTCCGCCTTGTCGTGGTTGCCGTAGTCGTGGTCGCCGAACTCCTCGTACGGCGCCGGGACCGACTCGCACGCGACGCTTTCCGGGCACTCCGGCCCACGGTCGCCACCCGGCGCGGAGGCCCGGTCGGCGGCGCCGCCGAGACGTTTCTGCTGCCCGGCGTCCGGGACCAGACCGGGGGCCGCTCGCAGACTGACCCGCTGCCCGGCGTCGGTCGTCCGCGCCCGGCCCTGCCGGATCACCGAGAACACCTCGTCCGCGAACGCCTTGCCGGCGCGCGGATCGTCCTGACCGCCGTAGCGCGCCACCGCCGCGTACCACCGGGCCGGGTCGCCCTCGGCGGACAGCCCGAGCCGGCGCTGCTCCGCCGCGAGCAGCGCCGCCCCGCCCAGCACGTTCGCCGCCGGGTCCGTACGCAACCGCTCGGCCGGCAACCCGGTCAGCCGGGCCGCGGCCGGCAAGGTGCGCAGTCGCGCCGGGAGTTCGGCGGGCAGCGCGGCCCTGAGCGCCGCGCCCCGGGGGACCCGCTTGCGGGGGCGCGAGGCGTCGCCCCGGGCGTCCTCGTCACCCTCGCTGAACTCCGGCGCCCGTGCCAGCGCCGTCCGCGCGTCGGTCAGATGCATCGGGCCGTAGCCCCCGGAGACACTCGGCGCGCCGCCGTGGCCGTCCCACCGCGACTCCAGGTACGAGACGCCGAGCAGCACGCTGCGCGGTACGTGGAAGCGCGCGGCAGCCTCGGTGAAGGCCCGCTGCAGGGCGTCCGTCCGGGGCTGCCCGGCGCTCGCGGACGGTGCTCCGGCAAGCGGCAGCAGCAGCACGGCCGCCGCCACCGCTGTCGTGGACCTGCGCAGGGCGGGGCGATGGGTTCTCTTGTCTTCCGGGGCGGATCCTCGCAAAGCAGCCTCCTCGGTCCGGCCCGAGCCGGGCGGTGTGACGGATGGTGCACCAACGGCTGTACGGGGTGGACCCGAGAGTAGAGCCCCGTGGGGCCCAGAGCCATAGGTGGGCCGACGGACCGTCAAACACCGCACCGGATCGGGATTTCGCATGTCAGGGCATCTCCAGAGGAGCCTTCCCGGACCGCCGCCCGGCCTGCGGGGCGTCAGTGGAATGGACCAATGACGGTGCGGCGCACATGGGTGAGCGGCGCCTCCCGCCACCGGGTGCGCCGCTCACAATCCCCCTCGGGAAGTGCCGTGCAGAAGACACTTCCCCTGGGCGGTCAGCGGGTGCCGACCGCCGCCCGTACCGCACGGCGAGCCATCTGGCAGTCGTCGTGCAGCCGGCGCAGGAGCAGCCGCTGCTCCTCGCCCGCCGTGGGGGCACCGGGCTGTCCCGGGCCCGGAGTCCCCGTTGGCGCGGGTTCGCGCATGGTCCGCTGGACCGCGGTTTCGTAGCGCCGGATCTCCCGGGTGAGGATCAGCATCAGATTCACCAGGAAGGAGTCCCGCGAGGCGGTGCCGGCGTTCTGCGCGAGCTGGCTGATCTGACGGCGCGCCACCGGGGCGTCGCCGAGCACCGACCACAGGGTCGCCAGGTCGTAGCCGGGCAGGTACCAGCCGGCGCTGTCCCAGTCGAGCAGCACCGGCCCGGCGGGCGACAGCAGGATGTTGTTCAGCAGCGCGTCGCCATGATTGAACTGGCCCTGCACGTGCGACAGGCCGTGCATCAGCTTCTGCAGGTCACCCAGGTCGCGGTCGGTGAGCAGCCCCAGGTCGTGGTAGCGGCTGATCCGGTCGGCGTAGTCCAGCGGGGCGTCGAACAGCCCGCCCGGCGGACGCCAGCGGTTGATCTGGCAGACCGCACCGATCGCCGCACGGATGTCCGCCCGGGGCGGCGCCTCGGCGGGGTGCCGGGTCATGGCGGCGACCCGGCCGGGCATCCGCTCCACGATCAGCGTGCAGTTGTCGGGATCCGCCGCCACCAGCCGCGGCACCCGTACCGGCGGACGATGCCGGACGAATGCGCGGTATGCGCTTATTTCCTGCCGGAACCTTTCCGCCCACGCCGGGGACTGGTCCAGTAAACACTTGGCGACCGCGGTCATACGGCCGGTCGTGCCGGCGAGGAGGACGGATCTGCCGCTCCGGCGCAGCACCTGGACCGGATTGAACTCGGGACAGATGCGGTGCACCGAGGCGACCGCGGCGCGCAGCTGTGCGCCCTGGGGCCCGGACAAGTCGAGTCGCCCGCTGAGCGGTTGGGTGCCCGTCCCCGGTGCCCGCCGGGTCCGGCCACCGGAGAGACCGGGGACCGCCCCCGCGGCAGGAGCGGGGGCGAGATACGGCCCGCTTCCCGTCGGGTGTGGGCGGTGCGGCCGGGCGGGGGCGGTCACGGCGGACGATGCTGCATACATGGGTGAGACAGATCCCTTCGTGCGCCGACGAGTTGCGTGCGCTCCCGGCCCGGTGGAGGGAACCCGTGAACGGGCCCCGTGCAGGAGGCCGATCCAGGGTCCCTGTGAAGGGCGCGCACCCTGGGGAATGCGGTCCCGCCACCGGGCCGGGGGCGGCACGTCTACAGAACACTCGGCTGCGGGTGGCAGACCATCTGGCGTGCCCTGGCGAACCCTGGCGAATGGTCGCAGCGCATGTCACCGGCCGTTACTGTCAACTCAGTCGAGGAACCTGGGGGCTTGACGTGGACAGGCAGCCGAACACCCGTCTCGCGGACCTTTTCGGCCTGGCCGGCTGGTCCAAGGGAGAGCTGGCGAGGCTCGTCAACCGGCAGGCGGCGGCCATGGGCCATCCGCAGCTGGCGACCGACACCTCGCGAGTGCGGCGCTGGATCGACATGGGGGAGACGCCCCGGGATCCCGTGCCCAAGGTCCTGGCTTCCCTGTTCACCGAGCGCCTCGGCCGTGTCGTAACCATCGAGGACCTCGGGTTCGCCAGAACCGGTCGCTTGGGGAAGCGGCAGGCCATGGACGGTCTGCCGTGGGCTCCCGAACGGACCGCTGCGGTCCTCACGGAATTCACGGGAATGGACCTCATGCTCAACCGACGCGGCTTGGTGGGTGCGGGCGCGGCGCTCGCCGCGGGCTCCGCACTCACCGGCGCCATGCACGACTGGCTGCACACCGATCCGGCCCCCTCCGGCGCCTCCCGCCACGACGACCCGTTCGCTTCCGACTCCTTCGACGACCTCGACCAGATCGGCCTCGACCGCTACGAGGCGGCCCCCGTGGGGTCGCAGGAAATCGACGCGCTGGAGCGCTCGGTGGAGGTCTTCCGCGCCTGGGACGCGGCCCGCGGCGGCGGGCTGCAGCGCAAGGCGGTGGTGGGGCAGCTCAACGAGGTGGGCGGCATGCTCGCCTACCGCCATCCCGACCACCTCCAGCGCCGGCTGTGGGGCGTGGCCGCCAACCTCGCCGTGCTGGCCGGCTGGATGTCGCACGACGTCGGCCTGGAGCCCACCGCCCAGAAGTACTTCATCATCGCCGCCCATGCGGCCCGCGAGGGCGGCGACCGCCCGCGCGCCGGTGAGGCCCTCTCCCGCGCCGCCCGCCAGATGGTCCACCTGGGCCGCCCGGACGACGCGCTGGACCTGATGAAACTCGCCAAGTCCGGCTCCGGCGAGGAGACCCTGCCCCGCACCCGCGCCATGCTGCACACCATCGAGGCCTGGGCCCAGGCGTCCAAGGGCCAGGGCCAGGCGATGCGCCGCACCCTGGGCGAGGCCGAGGAGCTGTTCGTCTCGGACAAGGGCGACGTCCCGCCCCCGTGCTGGATGCAGATGTTCGACGAGGCGGATCTGCACGGCATGCAGGCGCTGGCGTTCCGCACCCTCGCCGAACACGACCCCACGGCCGCCAAGATCGCCCAGCACCACGCCAAGCAGGCCCTGGCCCTCCGCGCGAGCGGCTTCCAGCGCTCACAGATCTTCGACTACATCTCCATGGCCTCGGCCTGCTTCATCGGCGACGACCCCGAACAGGCCGACCGCTACGCCAGGTTGGCCCTGGTGTCCATCGGTGAGAACTCCTCCCACCGCACCTGGGACCGGCTCCGCGAGATGTTCCGGCTCACGGGCCAGTACGCGAACTACGCCAAGATCCAGGACCTGCGCGAGGAGATCCAGGATGTCCTGCCGAAGCCCAGGCCCCAGTCCAAGGAATCACGCCTGGGCCCGGGCATCGGCACGGGCCTGGGGCCGAACTTCTCGGTCTGACGCCCCCCGGCCGCCGCTGACCCGATCCGTCGCCCCAGGGCCCCGTTCCGCACAGGTCCGGCGACCCCGTGGCGCACGGCCCCGACGGTCTCATGCCTCACGGGTCCGTCCACCGACGGCTCCGCGCCTCATGCGTGCGGGGCGGCCGGCTCGTACGATGCCGGTCCGCCCTCGGCTGCCGCGGTGGGTGTCAGTCGCCGACCCTGGCGATCAGCACACACGCGTCGTCCTCACGCTCGGCGCCGCCGAACTCCTCGACGACGATGCGGACGCAGTCCTGCGCACTCCGGGCCGTGGCGAACCGCGGTGCCAGCGCCAGGAGCCGCTCGGCGCTCTCCTGGTCCGTGCCGGGCCCGTCCATCCGGCGGGGAACCAGCCCGTCGGTGTGCAGCACGAGCAGGTCACCGAGCTCCAGTTGCTCGGCGCGCTGGGTGTACGCCGCCCCGGACGTCGCCCCCAGCAGCACGCCCTCGGGCGGGTCGAGCGCGCGCCCCGTACCGCCGCGGAAGAGCAGCGGTGCGGGGTGCCCGGCCTGGGCCCACTCCAGCGTGCGGGTCTCCGGATCGAAACTGCCGCAGACCGCACTGCCGAGCGCCGGCTGGGCGGCGGTGTCCAGCAGTTGGTTGAGCAGCCCCATCAACTGCCCCGGACGGTGCCCGGCGACCGCCATACCGCGTAGCGCGCCGAGCACCATCGCCATCCCCGACGTGGCGGCGACGCCGTGCCCGGTGAGGTCGCCGACGCTCAACAGCGTCCGGCCGTCCGGGAGTTGCATCGCGTCGTACCAGTCACCGCCGATCAGGGTGTGGGTGCCGGACGGCAGATAACGCCCCGCGAGGTCGAGGGTGACCGGGCCGCCCTCCGGGAACCGCAGGGAGCCCCGACACGGCGGCAGCACGGCCTCCCGCAGCTCGACCGCGAGCCGGTGCTCGGTCTGCGCCAGCTGCCGCTCGCGGTGCAGCGATTCACGGGTCTCGCGCACCGCCTGCTGGCTGCGGCGCAGCTCGCTGACGTCCCGCAGGACGGCCCACATACAGGCCGTACTGCCGTCGGCGTCCAGCACCGGCTCGCCCACCATGTGCACCGTGCGCAGGCTCTCGTCCGGGCGCACGATGCGGAACTCGCCGTCGATCGGCCGCCCGTCCACCAGGCAGTCGGTGACCATCGCGGCCAGCCCCTCCTGGTCCTCCGCGTGCACCAGGGACGGCAGCTCGTCCAGGGTCAGCGGGCCGTCGGCGGGGGACCGGCCGAAGATCGCGAACAGCTCGTCGGACCAGCTGACCTCGTCCGTGAGCAGATTCCACTCGGCGCTGCCCACCCGGCGCAGCAGCGCACCGCGCGCGGGGCGTTCGAGCCCGGCCGGGACCGCCGGTACCTCGGTCGCCGGTTCCGGGCCGTCGTCACTCTCAGTGGGCAGGCCCTCTCTCAGTTGGTCGAGATGGCCCCCGAGATCGTCGAGGTGGTGCACGGCGAGATCGCACAGTGCCCGCTGCCAGCGAAGCTGCGGGTCGGGGGCGAGGCCGGTGTCCACCGTGGACTCCCGGCGCACCGCGTCGAGGCCGCCGCGCAGGCGGCGGGCCTGCGTGATCAGGGCCTCGACCGTGTCGCGCTCGGGGGGCCGGTCGGCTGGGTGGTCCGCGAAGAGAGGGGACGGCATGACGTACTCCGTGATCAGGCGGCGCCGGGCTGAAGGGCCGGTAACGACTGTGGCACAGGCGGCGACCCTGCGTAAGGGATTTGGCACTACCCGATACGGTGGTGCAGCTGGCATATGCCTCCGGCCTCCCTTGGCAAGTCGGGGAGAATCGGCGGAACGACAGGTTCCAGGCTAGGCTTCGGCCGCCGTACTGCAGGCGTTGCTGCCGATCCATGGTGGGAACGAGGCATACGGCCCGTAGTCACCGGCAAGAATGCCGGTCAGCGGAAATCCCGTTGCCAGCCCGTCCCCCGCACCGGATGCTGACCTCATGTTCGATCCAGACATAGCGCCCAGTGGCACCCTGCTCGGCCTCCTGCAGCGAGGCCGCGGCGACGGGACCCTGCACGCCCTCGCGGCGCCGCGGGCCGAGGCGCTCGCCGCGCTCAACGACAGCGTGCTGCGCGACCCCCGGCGCGACTGGCAGGTGGAGAACCGCTCGCTGTACTACGCGCGCCTCTACATGCAGCTCGACGGCGGGCTCGACGAGATCGAACGCCACCTCTTCCACCCCGACGACCTCACCGACACCGGTGAGGAGCGCACCGGCCTGGCCCTCGCCGTCCTCGGCCACCTCGCCGCGTACGGCAGGGACGCGGCGCGGCTGCTGCTGCGCAGCTACGCCGCGGTCGGCAGCAACTGGCGCTGGGCGCTGGACGAGCTCGCGCTGCGTGACGACGACGCCGGGCTGATGTCCCTCGCCCCCGCCGTCCTCGCCCGCTTCCCGGAGACCGAGCAGGGCCGCGCCGAGCTGGCCGCCGCGGTCCGGGACGCCTACGAGCCCCGGCCCTGGCGGCTGTGGGCCGAGGACCCCCGCTACGGCCCCCGGCTGACCGCCGCCGGCGAACAGGGCTCCTTCGACCGCTGGCAGCGCCAGCTGCGCCCGCGCGGACCGCGCCCCGGCTGGGGCGTCGCGGACGTCCTCCGCTGGGCCGAGGAGGGCCTGGAGCCGGAGCCCGCGGAGCACCGTCACCTCGCCGCCGCCCGCTGTCTGGCCGCCGTCGTCGGACCCGAGGACCGCCCCGAACTGCTCCGGGCCGCCCGCAGCGGCCCGGACGCGGCACGCGCCGCGGTGCTGCACCACCTCGCCGAGCGAGGCGATCCGGACGTCCTCGACCTGATCGAGACCGCGGTCACCTGCCCCTTCTCCTCCGAGCAGCTGGTCTCCGCCGGGCTTGCCGCCTTCGAACGGATGCGGAGCGTGGCCGCCGTCGAGCGGGCCCGCGACTGGGCGGCGCGTACGGACCGGCTGGGCGCCTCGGCCGCCGCCGTGCTCGCCCGCCGTGGTGCGCAGCGCGACGCCGACCTGGTGCTGGCCGCGCTGCGCCGTACCGTACGGGCGGAGGGCCCGGACGCCGACGGCCTGTGGGAGCTGGTCGACGGCACCGGCCGCCTCGGCGTCGCCTGCGCCGCCCCCGTACTGCGGCACATCTACCGCGAGACGTCCTCCTCCCACCTGCGCGGCCGGGCCGCCGCCGCGCTCGCCGTCACCGACCCCGGCTTCGCGGCCGGCTTCGCCGTCGAGTGCCTCTGGGACTGCGAGGAGACCACCCGCGAACTGGCCGCCCGGCACGCCGCCACCGGCGACGACCGGGTCGTCGAACAGCTCCGCCGACTCGCCGCCGACCCGGCCGAGGAGGCCGAGGTCCAAACGGCCGTCCGCAGCCGCTTCGGTCCCGACGCGTCGGCGGTTTGAGCCCCACGTACTTGGCTGTCCCGCCGCGGGTGTTGCTCGCCGTTCCGCTGCGCTTCGCGGCGCCGCCGCAGGCAGGTACGTGGGAGGGATCGCAAAGCGCAGCGGAATGTTCGCCGGCTGGAAAGATCCACGTGGCTCGCTCCACGCACGGTCCGCCGACAACAGCCCTATGCGTGTCGTCATCGTCACCGAATCCTTCCCGCCCGATGTCAACGGCGTCGCCCACTGCGCCCTGGAAACCGCCCGCCACCTCGTCCGCCGCGGGCACGATCCGCTCGTCATCGCGCCGCTCGGTGGCGCCGCGCCCGGACCCGTTGCGCATGACAGCCCCTGCCCCGTAGTGCGGGTGCCGTCGATGCCGCTGCCCGGTTACCCGCAGGTGCGGATCGCGCTGCCCGGACGGCGGCTGTCCGCGGCGCTGGCCGGGCACCGGCCCGATGTGGTGCACCTCGCCGGCCCCTTCGTCCTCGGTGCCCGCGGGATGGCCGCCGCGGCCCGTCTGCGGGTGCCCGCGATCGCCGTCTACCAGACGGACCTGGGCCGCTACGCCCGTACCTACCTCGGCGGCGGCACCGCCACCGCCTGGCGGCGGCTGCGCGCGGTGCACGGGGCCGCCGACCGCACCCTGGCACCCTCCAGCGCGGCGCTGCTGGACCTGACCGAGCACGGGGTGCCCCGGGTCCACCTGTGGCCGCGCGGGGTGGATTCCATCCGGTTCCACCCGGGACGGCGGGACGCGGTGCTGCGCAGCTCGCTGACCGCCGGACGGGAGCTGCTGGTGGGGTACGTGGGGCGGCTCGCCCCCGAGAAGGACGTCCGGCTGCTGGCCGAGACCTCCCGGCTGCCGGGCGTCCGCACCGTCGTCATCGGCGAGGGCCCCAGCGCCGCCGGGCTGCGCGCCGCGCTCCCGGAGGTCCGCTTCCTCGGCCGCCGCACCGGTGACGAACTCGCCCGGCTCTACGCCTCCCTGGACGTCTTCGTGCACACCGGGCCCTACGAGACCTTCTGTCAGACCGTGCAGGAGGCGATGGCCTCGGGCGTGCCCGTGGTGGCGCCGCGGGCCGGCGGGCCGGTCGATCTGGTCGACCACGGCCGTACGGGGCTGCTGGTCACCCCCGGCGACGGCGGCGCGTTCCGCGACGCGGTGCGCTTCCTGGCGGGCAGCGCCGAACTACGCGTGCGGTACGGCGCCGCGGCCCGCCGGGCCGTCGCGGACCGCACCTGGGAGGCGGTCGGCGACCAACTGCTGGGCCACTACGAGGACGTGCTCACCGACCGGACGGCGGTGGCGGCATGAACCGGCGACCGGCCCGCACGACGGGCCTGCGGATCGTACGGATCGCCAACTTCGTCACCCCGTCCTCCGGCGGACTGCGCACCGCGCTCGCCGCGCTCGGCGCCGGCTACCGGGCCGCCGGACACGAACCGGTGCTCATCGTGCCCGGCCCGCCCGGTCACGACCGGACGCACGAGGAACTCACCGCGCAGGGGCGGGTGTTCACCCTGCCGGGGACCGCGCTGCCCGGCAGTGGCGGCTACCGGATGCTGACCGACCGCCGCCGGGTGCAGCGGCTGCTGGCGGCGCTGGCGCCCGACCGGCTGGAGGTGTCGGACCGTACGACGCTGCGCTGGACGGGCGAGTGGGCCCGCCGGGCCCGGGTCCCCGCGGTGATGGTGTCGCACGAGAGCGTGGACGGGGTGCTGCGCACCTGGGGCGTGCCGCGGCCGCTCGCCCGCGCCGCCGCCGACCGGCTCAACCGCCGTACCGCGTACGCCTACAGCCGGGTGGTGTGCACCACCGAGTGGGCGGCCGCGGAGTTCACCCGGGCCGGCGCGCGCAACGTCGTACGCGCCCCGCTCGGGGTCGATCTGGCCGCCCGGCACCCGGACTGCCGCAGCGCCGAGCTGCGCCGCCGGTGCGCGGGCCGGGCCGAGGTGCTGCTGCTGATGTGCTCCCGGCTGTCGCAGGAGAAGCGGCCAGGGCGGGCCCTGGACGCGCTCGCCGAGCTGCGCCGGCGCGGCGTCGACGCGGCGCTGGTGGTGGTCGGTGACGGGCCGCTGCGGGCCCGGCTGGCCGCCCGTGCGCGGGCCGAGCGGCTGCCCGCGTCGTTCCTGGGACACCTCGCCGACCGCGACCGGGTGGCCGCCCTGCAGGCCAGCGCCGATCTCGCACTGGCGCCCGGTCCCGCCGAGACGTTCGGGCTGGCCGCCCTGGAGGCGCTGGCCTGCGGCACTCCGGTGGTCGCCAGCGCGGCGTCGGCGCTGGCCGGGCTCGTCGGCGACGGGGGCGACACCGCGCTCGACGACGGGCCCTCCTTCGCCGACGCCGTGCAGCGGGTACTGGCCCGGCCCGAGGCGGCCCGGCGCGCCGCGGCCCGCCGACAGGCCGAGGGGTACGGCTGGCAGCCGGCCGTGGACGCCTTCCTGGCGGCGCACGACGCCGACGTACCGCTGGCCCGGCCCGTCACCGCCCTACCGGCCGCGCCGTATCCGGCGGGCCCCCGGGGCGGGTGGTGACGGTGCGGTCCACAACGGGGCCGATGGCGGAGCAGCCGCCCACGGGACCGGCGGCAGCGGAACGACCGGTACCGGAGCAGCCGCCCCCCGGACGGCCGCCCGAGGCGCAGCCGGGGCCGGCCCGGGGCGGGGAACCCGTCCGCTTCGTCGCGCTCGGGGACTCGCTGACCGAGGGGCTGGGCGATCCCGGTCCGGGCGGGGGCTGGCGCGGCTGGGCGGTGCTGCTCGCCGCGGCGCTGGGGGAGCGGCCGGAGAGCGTGCAGCTGGTGAACCTGGCGGTCAGCGGGGCGCTGGCGGCGGACGTGGCCGAGCGGCAGCTGCCCGCCGCGCGGGCGCACCGGCCGCACTTCGCGTCGCTGGTCGTCGGCGCGAACGACACCCTGCGCGCCGCGTTCGCCATCGAGCGGGTCGCGGCCGCACTGGACCGGGCGTACGGCGCGCTGAGCGGCGACGGGACCGTGGTCCTGACGGCCTGCCTGCCCGATCCGGGCCGGATGCTGGGGCTGCCCGCGCCGCTGGCCCGGCCGCTGGCCCGCCGGATGCGCGCGGTCAACACCGTCGTCCACGCGCTCGCCGCCCGCCACGGGGGCGTCCATCTGCACCTGGCCGAGCACCCCTGGGTCACCGAACGCGCCTCCTGGAGCGTGGACCGGCTGCACCCCGGCGAACGCGGGCACCGGCTGCTGGCCCGCGGATTCCACACGCAGCTGGCCGCCGCCGGCCTGCCCGTGGGCCCGCCGCCCGCGCTCACCCTCGACGGGCCGCCGCCGACCCGTACCGGCTCCGCCCTGTGGATGGCCACCAGGGGCACCCGCTGGGTCGTCGCCCGCTGTACGGATCTGCTGCCCGGGCTGCTCGCCCTCGCGGTCCGGGAGTGCCGGCACGGACTCGCGGGCACCGGGCGCGTCCTGGACGCCGCGGCCGACCGGACCACGCGCGCCGCCCTGGCCGCCCTCCCCGGGCCGAAAGCCGTCGCCTGCGCCCAGGGCGCTGCGACAATGACGGGATGACGACCGGACGCTGGGAGTTCTGGATCGACCGCGGCGGCACGTTCACGGACGTCGTCGGCAGACGCCCGGACGGGCGGCTGGTCACCGGCAAGCTGCTCTCGCACCGCCCCGAGCGGTACCGGGACGCCGCGGTGGCCGGCATCCGGACGATGCTCGGTCTCGGCCTGGAGGAACCGGTGCCCGCCGAGCGGGTCTCGGTCGTCAAGATGGGCACCACCGTCGCCACCAACGCCCTCCTGGAACGCAAGGGCGAACCGACCGTGCTGCTCATCACCGAGGGCTTCCGCGACGCGCTGCGGATCGCCTACCAGAACCGCCCGCGGATCTTCGACCGCCGGATCGTGCTGCCCGAGGCGCTCTACGACCGGGTGATCGAGGTGCCGGAGCGGATCGGCGCCCACGGCGAGGTGGTCCGGCCGCTGGACACCGACCGGGTCCGCGAGGCGCTGCGCCGGGCCCACGCCGACGGGCTGCGCAGCGCCGCCGTCGTCCTGCTGCACGGCTACCGCCACCCCGGCCACGAGCAGGCCGTCGCCGAGCTGGCCAGGGAGGCCGGCTTCACCCAGGTCAGCTGCTCGCACGAGGTCAGCCCGCTGATGAAGCTGGTGCCGCGTGGCGACACCACCGTCGTCGACGCCTACCTCTCGCCGATCCTGGCCCGTTACGTCGACGAGGTCGCCGCCCAGCTCCCGGGCATCCGGCTGATGTTCATGCAGTCCAACGGCGGGCTGCGCCAGGCCGAACACTTCCGAGGGAAGGACGCGGTGCTCTCCGGCCCCGCGGGCGGCGTGGTCGGTATGGTCCGTACGGCCGCCGAGGCCGGTGACGGCCACGACCGGGTGATCGGCTTCGACATGGGCGGCACCTCCACCGACGTCTCGCACTACGCCGGTGAGTTCGAGCGGGTCTTCGGCAACGAGGTCGCCGGCGTCCGGATGCGCGCCCCGATGATGAACATCCACACCGTCGCGGCCGGCGGCGGCTCCGTCCTGCACTTCGACGGCCGCCGCTACCGGGTCGGCCCCGACTCCGCCGGCGCCGACCCGGGACCGGCCTGCTACCGCCGCGGCGGCCCGCTGACCGTCACCGACGCCAATGTGATGCTCGGCCGCATCCAGCCGGCCCACTTCCCCGCGGTGTTCGGACCCGAAGGCGACCAGCCGCTGGACGACGAGGCGGTCCGGGAGCGCTTCGCGGAGCTGGCGGCCCGGGCCGCCGCCGAGACCGGCGACGGCCGCGGCCCCGAGGAGGTCGCCGCCGGGTTCCTGGACATCGCGGTGCTCAACATGGCCAACGCGGTCAAGAAGATCTCCGTCCAGCGCGGCCGCGACATCACCCGCTACGCCCTCACCAGCTTCGGCGGCGCCGGCGGCCAGCACGCCTGCGCGGTCGCCGACGCCCTGGGCGTCAACACCGTCCTCGTGCCGCCGCTGGCCGGGGTGCTCTCGGCGTACGGCATCGGCGTCGCGGACGCCACCGCGATGCGCGAACAGGCCGTCGAGGCGGAGTTCTCCGACCCCGCGGCGCTCGACCACGTCCACGAGGAGTGCGCCGCGCTCGCCGACCAGACCCGCCGCGAACTCCTCGACGACGGCGTCCCGGACGCGTCGATCTCCACCCGCGCCCGGGTGCTGGTCCGCTACGCCGGGACCGACTCCACCCTCGGTGTACCGCTCGGCGACGCCACGGCGATGGCCGAGGAGTTCGTCCGGATGCACCGCGAGCGGTACGGCTTCACCATGGACAAGCCGCTGGTCGCCGAGGCGGTGTCGGTCGAGGCCCGCGGGGAGTCCGGCGGCGCCCGCGGCTACGAGGCGCAAACCGGCGGCCGGGAAGGGGAGTTGGCCCCCGCCGCGACGGTGCGGATGTACGCGGGCGGGCGCTGGCGGGACACCGGGCTGTACCGGCGGACCGACCTGCGGCCCGGTGACGTCCTCACCGGCCCGGCGATCATCGCGGAGGCCGACGCGACCACCGTCGTCGACCCCGACTGGCAGGCGGAGACGGGCGACCGCGGGCACCTGGTGCTGACCCGCACCCGCCCGCGCGGCGACCGGGCCGCGGTCGGCACCGAGGCCGACCCGGTGATGCTGGAGGTCTTCAACAGCCTCTTCATGGCGATCGCCGAGCAGATGGGCGTCCGGCTGGAGAACACCGCGCACTCCGTCAACATCAAGGAGCGGCTGGACTTCTCCTGCGCGCTGTTCGACGCCGCGGGCAATCTGATCGCCAACGCCCCGCACATCCCCGTGCACCTGGGATCGATGGGGGAATCCATCAAGGAGGTGCTGCGCCGGCGCCGCGGCGACCTGCGGCCGGGCGACGTCTACGCGATCAACGACCCGTACCACGGCGGCACCCACCTCCCGGACGTCACGGTCGTCACGCCCGTGTTCGACCCGGACGGCGACGAGCTGCTGTTCCTGGTCGCGTCCCGCGGCCACCACGCCGAGATCGGCGGCATCACCCCCGGCTCGATGCCCGCGTTCAGCACCACCATCCAGGAGGAGGGCATCCTCTTCGACAACTGGCTGCTGGTGCGGGACGGCGCGCTGCGCGAGCGCGAGACCCGTGAACTGCTCACCTCCGGGCCGTACCCGTCCCGTTCGCCGGACGCCAACCTCGCCGATCTGCGCGCCCAGATCGCCGCCAACGAGAAGGGCATCCAGGAACTCCGCAGGATGACCGACCAGTTCGGGCTGGACGTCGTACGGGCCTATATGGGCCACGTCCAGGACAACGCCGAGGAGTCGGTCCGCCGGATCATCGCGGGGCTGTCGGACGGCAGCTACCGCTACGAGACCGACGGCGGCGCGGAGATCCGGGTCGCGCTGACCGTCGACCGCGATGCCCGCAGCGCCGTCCTGGACTTCGCCGGCACCTCGCCCCAGCAGCCCGGCAACGCCAACGCGCCCACCTCGGTGGTGATGGCCGCCGTGCTGTACGTCTTCCGCACCCTGGTCGCCGAGGACATCCCGCTCAACAGCGGCTGCCTCAAGCCCGTCGAGGTCCGCATCCCCGAGGGCTCGATGCTGGCCCCGGTCTTCCCGGCGGCCACCGTCGCGGGCAACGTGGAGACCTCCCAGGCGGTCACCGGCGCGCTCTACGCCGCGCTCGGCGTCCAGGCCGAGGGCTCCGGCACGATGAACAACCTCACCTTCGGCAACGACCGGGTCCAGTACTACGAGACCGTGGCCAGCGGTTCCGGCGCCGGAGACGGCTTCCACGGTGCGGACGCCGTGCAGACCCACATGACCAACTCCCGGCTGACCGACCCCGAGGTCCTGGAATGGCGCTACCCGGTCCGTGTCGACGCCTTCGCGATCCGCGGCGGCAGCGGCGGCCGCGGACGCTGGCACGGCGGCTGCGGCGTCGAGCGCCGGCTGCGCTTCCTGGAACCGGTGACCCTCGCCCTGCTCACCAACCACCGCCGCGTCCCGCCGTACGGCATGGCGGGCGGCGCCCCGGGCGCGCTGGGCGCCAACCTCATCGAACGCGCCGACGGCTCCTGCGAGGAGCTCCGGGGCTGTGACGCGGCGGACGCCGGGGTGGACGACGTGCTGGTGCTGCGGACGCCCGGCGGCGGGGGCTACGGGGAGCCGGACGGCGGCTGACCGGCCCGTTGCCGGGGCAGCCGGACGAACCGGACCGGAGTGCCCGGCACCGCCTGCGCCGCGGGCGCCAGGAAACGCTCGGGCACCACACCGACGACCGGGTAGCCGCCGGTCGTGGGGTGGTCGTGCAGGAAGAGCACCGGCAGGCCGTTCGGCGGGACCTGCAGGGCGCCCAACGGCATGCCCTCGCTGGGGAGTTCACCGGTGCGGGCGCGTTCCAGCGGCGGGCCCTCGGTGCGCAGCCCGATGCGGTTGCTGGCCGCGGAGACCGCGAAGCGGCCGGTGGTCAGGGTGCGCAGCCCGGCCGCGGTGAACCAGTCGTCCCGCGGCCCGGGCAGGAACGGCAGGCGCAGCTCGGTCACCGGTCCCGGGTGAGGTACCGCGTCCGCGGCGGCGGGCGGGCCGTATGGGTCGCCCAGCGGCAGCACCGCGCCGTCGGTGAGCGGATCGGGGCCGAGCCCGGAGAGCAGATCGGCGGCGCGGCTGCCGAGCACCTCCTCGGTGCCGATCCCGCCCGCGAAGGCGAGGTGGGAGCGCAGCCCGTGCACGGGCGTTCCGGCGTCCAGGACGGCGCCCGCCGGGACGTGCACCGGGGCGCCCCAGGGGGCGGGGCGCCCGTCGACGGTCACCGGGCAGGGCGCGCCGGTGACCGCGACCGTGGTGGCCGTCCGCACCCGTACGGCACAGCCGGTCAGTGTCGTCTCCAGGGTGGCGGCCGTTTCGGGGTTGCCCACCAGGCGGTTGGCGAGGCGGTGCGCGGGTTCGTCCAGGGCGCCGGCCCGCGGCACCCCGAGATGGGCGTGCCCGGGACGGCCGAGGTCCTGCACGGTGGTGAGCGCACCGGCCCGGACCACCGCGAGGGCGCGGTCGGTCATCGGGCGGTCTCCAGGGGGACGAAGCGGACGCGGGTGCCGGGCGTGAGCAGCGCGGCCGGTTCCCGGCGCGGGTCCCACAGCACGGCGTCGGTGGTGCCGATCAGCTGCCAGCCGCCGGGGGAGGAGCGCGGATAGACCCCGGTGTACGGGCCGGCCAGCGCGACCGAGCCGACCGGGACCTTGGTCCGGGGGGTGTCCCGGCGCGGCACGTGCAGCGGCTCGGGCAGCCCGGTCAGATAGCCGAAGCCGGGCGCGAAGCCGCAGAAGGCGACGTGGAAGGTGGTGCCGGAGTGCCGGCGGACGACCTCCTCGGGGGTGGTGTCCCACAGGGCGGCGACGTCGGCGAGGTCGGGGCCGTCGTAGCGGACCGGGATCTCCACGGCCGGCCGGTCGTCGGCGGGGCGCGGGGGAACGTCCCAGGTGGCGAGTTCGGCGATCAGCCCGCGGGGGTCGGCCAGGCCGTCCAGGAAGACCGTGCGGGCGGCCGGCACGATCTCCCCGACCGGCGGCAGGGTGCCGTCGGCGGACCGGCGCAGCAGCTCGGCGTGGAGCGCCCCGACCTCCTCGGCGCTGTCCAGCTCGATCAGCAGCCCGTGTTCGCCGACCGGCAGCGGCCTCATACGAAGCTCCGGATGCGCACCCCGGCCGCGGTCAGCTCGGACCGTACGCGCCGGGCCAGGCCGGCCGCGCCCGGGGTGTCGCCGTGCAGGCACAGCGAACGGGCGGTGATCTCCACCCGGCGGCCGTCGCGTGAGGTGACCGCGCGGTCCCGGGCCATGCCCAGGGCGCGCTTGACGACCTCGTCGGGGTCGTGCACGACCGCGCCCGGCTCGCGGCGCGGTACGAGGGTGCCCGCGGCGGTGTAGGCGCGGTCGGCGAACGCCTCGCCGACCACCGGCAGTCCGGCCTGCCGGGCCGCCTCGTGCAGCTGGGAGCCGGGCAGCCCGAGGACCGGCAGCCCGCCGCCCGCGGTCCGGATGCCGGCGACGACCGCGCCGGCCTGCTCCGCGTCGTGGACGCAGCGGTTGTAGAGCGCGCCGTGCGGTTTGACGTAGCCGACCCGGGCGCCGGCGGCCCGGGCGAAGACGTCCAGGGCGCCGATCTGGTAGGCGATCTCGTCGGCGAGTTCGTCCGGCGGTACGTCCATCGCGCGGCGGCCGAAGCCGGCCAGGTCGCGGTAGGAGACCTGGGCGCCGACGACCACCCCGCGCTCGGCGGCCAGTGCGCAGACCCGGCGCATCGTGGCCGGGTCGCCGGCGTGGAAGCCGCAGGCGACGTTGGCGCTGGTCACCACGGAGAGCAGGGCCTCGTCGTCGGTGAGCTGCCAGCGGCCGAAGCCCTCGCCGAGGTCGGCGTTGAGGTCGATGACGGGGGCGTCGCCCAGGGAGTCCACCGCGTCGCTCATGTCGCTCCGTTCCAGGGTGCTCGGTGCCGGCCGGGCGGGCCGGGCGGGCCGGGGCAGGGCGTCACGGCCCGGTTGCGGGCGGGGGAGGTGACGGCAGGCGCGAACCGGCCGGCCCGTATCCGTAGTGACTCTCCCCCGAGGGCACCCGAGCCGACCGGCGTTGGGGGATAACGTAGAGGATCGTTGAACGATCCGACAAGAGGTGTGCGGGCTCCGGGAAGGGTTCCGTTGTCTTGTCCCCGGATCTGGGATTGACTTCCGTCCACACGACGCCCGGACGGCCCGGACGGCCGCCGGGCACGGCACGAGAGCGGGGAGCCAGATGGCCGGCCAAGCGGCGAAGAACGACCAGCGGCGGCTCGCCGAGGTCGCGGGACTGGAACGGGACCGGGCCCTGCTGGGCCGCGCCAGCACGGCGGAGCGGGTCGCCGACATCCTGCGCGACCGGATCACCGAGGGCTACTTCCCGCCCGGCGCCCGGCTGTCGGAGGAGAGCATCGGCGGGGCGCTGGGCGTCTCCCGCAACACCCTGCGCGAGGCCTTCCGGCTGCTGACGCACGAGCGGCTGCTGGTGCACGAGCTCAACCGCGGGGTGTTCGTGCGGATCGTGACGGTCGAGGACCTGGACGACATCTACCGGGTCCGCACGCTCGTCGAGTGCGCGGCCGTACGCAGTCTGGGCCAGGGGCCCTACGACGACCCGACGACCGAGGCCATCGCGGCCGTCGAGGCGGCCGTGCAGGCCGGTGAGGCCGCCTCCCGCGACCGGGCCTGGCAGGACCTGTCGACCGCCAACATCCGCTTCCACCAGGGCATCGTGGCGCTGGCCGGCAGCCCGCGCACCGACGAGCTGATGCGCGGCGTGCTGGCCGAACTGCGGCTGGTCTTCCACGTCATGGCCGATCCCCGGCGGTTCCACGCGCCCTATCTGACCCGGAACCGGCAGATCGTGGAAGCCCTGCAGGCCGGCGACGCGGCCGAGGCCGAACGGCTGCTGCTGTCCTACCTGGAGGACTCGCGCACCCAGTTGTCGGGCGCCTACGCGCAGCACATCGCCCGGGACTGACACGCGGTCCGAGGTTCGCCCCTGCAGACCCCTTGTCGGATCGTTGAACAATCGCCTAGCCTCCGCTGCAATCTCTTCACCCCTCTCCCCGACCCCCTGCGGTCCCGTACGCGGAAGGCGGATCCATGATCGTGCTCCTCGGCGTGCTCGTGGTCGTGATCGGCTTCGCCACGAAACGCAATCCGCTCCTGGTCGTCGCGGTGGCCGGCATCGCCACCGGCCTCCTGGGCGGACTGTCCCCCGGCAAGGTCCTCGCCGCCTTCGGCGAGGGCTTCGCCGGCAGCCGGGCGGTGACCATCTTCGCCATCACCCTCCCGGTCATCGGCCTCCTGGAGCGCTACGGCCTCCAGGAACGCGCCCGCACCCTCATCGCCCGCTTCGGCAGGCTCACCACCGGCCGGTTCCTCGCGCTCTACCTGGGCCTGCGGCAGATCGGCGCCGCGGTCGGGCTGACCAACGTCTTCGGGCACGCCCAGACCGTCCGCCCGCTCGCCGTCCCGATGGCCGAGGGCGCCGCCGAGCGGAAATACGGCGGGCTGCCCGAACGGACCCGGGAGAAGATCCGGTCCTTCTCCGCCAGCGCGGACAACGTCGGCCTGTTCTTCGGCGAGGACGTCTTCCTCGCCGTCGGCTCGATCCTGCTGATCACCGGCTTCGTCAACACCACCTACGGCACCCACCTCGAACCGCTGCACCTCGCGCTGTGGGCCATCCCCACCGCCGTGTGCGCCTTCCTGGTCCACGGTTGGCGACTGCTGCGCCTGGACCGCCAGTTGGAGCGCGAACTCCGCGCCGCCCCCGTCCCGTCCGGCACCGCAGTGGAGGCAGCCCAGTGATCAAGGCGGAGTGGTTCTACTGGCTGGTCGGCCTCAGCTTCCTGGTGATGGCCGCCCAGATGCTCACCGACCGCAGCAACCCCAAGCGCTACGGCACCGGCGCCTTCTGGGGCCTGATCGGCGCCGGCTTCGTCTACAGCAGCTGGGTCGTCACCAAGCAGGCGCCCGCCGAGCCGCTCGGCGTCGCCGTCCTCGTCATGGCCTGCCTGGCCGGCTTCGGCTTCACCGGCCGCGGCACCCCGCGCACCACCACCCCCGAGGAGCGCACGGCCAGCGCGGCCCGGCTCGGCAACAAGCTGTTCGTCCCCGCGCTCACCATCCCGGCCGTCGCCATGGCCTGCGCCGTCGGCGTCAAACACCTCTCCATAGGCGGCGAACCGGTCCTCCAGGAGGGCAGCGAAACCATCCTGGGCCTGGGCATCGGCGCCGTCGCCGCCCTCGTCGTCGGCATGGTCATGCTCCGCGAGAAGCGGATCGCGGTGCCCGTCCAGGCCGGCCGCTCCATGCTGGAGGCGATGGGCTGGGCGATGCTGCTGCCGCAGATGCTGGCCACACTGGGCGCCATCTTCCAGGTCTCCGGCGTCGGCGACCAGGTCGGGAAACTGACCACCTCCGTCCTGCCCAAGGACTCCCTGTACCTCGCCATCGCCCTGTACTGCGTGGGCATGTTCGCCTTCACCATCATCATGGGCAACGCCTTCGCCGCCTTCCCCGTGATGACCGCCGCCGTCGGCTGGCCCGTCCTCATCGGGCACTTCCACGGCAACCCCGCCGCCGTCCTGGCCGTCGGCATGCTCGCCGGATTCTGCGGCACCCTCGTGACGCCGATGGCCGCCAACTTCAACATCGTCCCGGCCGCCCTGCTGGAACTGAAGGACCAGTACGGGCCCATCAAGGCCCAACTGCCCACCGCCGGCGTCCTGCTCGGCTGCAACATCGTGATCATGGCGCTGTTCGCCTTCTGAACCGGCCCGCCCCCGCCGCGGCACGGCGCCCCACCGCCGTGCCCGCGCCGTTCCCTCCCTTGACCCCGCGCACCGAGGACGACCGTATGACCCGGGTACTGTTCACCGGATTCGCCCCCTTCGAAGGAGAGGCCGTCAACCCCTCCTGGCAGGCGGTACGCGCCGCCGCGGCCGAACCGCCGCCCGGAATCGAAGCCTCCGCCGTCGAACTGCCCTGCGTCTACGGGGCGTCGGTGGCCGTACTGCGCGCCGCGATCGACGAGACCCGCCCCGAGATCGTCATCTGTGCCGGCCAGGCCGGCGGCCGCCCCGACATCACCGTCGAACGCGTCGCCCTCAACGTCGACGACGCCCGCATCCCCGACGCCACGGGCGCCGAACCCGTCGACGAACCGGTCGTGCCCGGCGGCCCCGCCGCCTACTTCTCCACCCTGCCCATCAAGGCCTGCGTGGCCGCGATACGCGCCGCCGGCCTGCCCGCCTCGGTCTCCAACACCGCCGGCACCTACGTCTGCAACCACGTCTTCTACGGCCTCGCCCACCTCATCGCCACCGAACTCACCGGCCTGCGCGGCGGATTCGTCCACGTCCCCTACGCCCCCGAGCAGGTCACCGACCGCGCCCAGCCGTCCCTCCCGGTCGACGCGGCCGCCCGGGCACTGCGGGAGATCGCCGCCACCACGGCCCGCACCCGCACCGACCTCCGCATCGCCGGCGGAGCCACCCATTGAGCACCGCCACCGGCGCCCACGCCACCGAACTCGCCGCCCACGCCGAGCGGTTCGCCACCCTGGCGCGCGCCAACGTGACCCGCGCCTACCCGTACGCCCCGATGCACCTGCTCGCCGGCCCCGAGGACCTGGTGCCGCCCCGCACCCACCACCCCGCCTTCCACGGCTCGTACGACTGGCACTCCGCGGTCCACATGCACTGGCTGCTGGTCCGGCTGCTGCGCCGCTGCCCCCGGCGCATCCCCCACGAGGCGGTGACCGCCGTCCTCGACGCCCACCTCACCCCCGACCACCTCGCCGCGGAGGCCGCCTACCTGCGCGCCCACCCGTCCTTCGAGCGGCCCTACGGCTGGGCCTGGCTGCTGGCGCTCACCGCCGAGTGCCGCGCTCTCGGCGGCGCCGCGGGGGAGCGCTGGGCCGCCGCCCTGGCGCCCGCCGCCGAGGCCGTCGACGCCCTGCTGCGCGCCTGGCTGCCGCGCGCCACCTACCCCGTCCGCCACGGCACCCACACCAACAGCGCCTTCGCCCTCGGCCTGGTCCTCGACAGCGCCGCCGCGGCCGGCCGCCCCACGCTGGCCGGACCGGTCGCCCGTACGCTGCGCCGCTGGTTCACCGACGACCACACCGCGCCCGCCCACTGGGAACCCTCCGGCCAGGACTTCCTCTCCCCGGCGCTGAGCGAGGCCGAGGCGATGGCACGCATACTGCCGCGCCCGGAGTTCGCCGCCTGGCTGGACCGCTTCCTGCCCGGCCTCGACCGGCGCGCCCCGGCCGCCCTGCTCGCCCCGCCCACCGTCTCCGACCCCGCCGACCCGCAGATCTGCCACCTCCTCGGGCTCTCGCTGAGCCGGGCGGCCGCACTGCGCCGGATCGCCGCCGCGCTGCCCCACGGTGACGCGCGCGCCCCGGTCCTCACCGCAGCCGCCCGCGACCACCTGGTCGCCGCCCTCCCGCACACCGTCTCCGGGGACTTCACCGCCGACCACTGGCTCGCCACCTTCGCCGTGCTCGCCCTGGACGGACCGCCGGCCGGCGACGGCCCCTCCGGGGCGTGACCGGAAGCGGACCTGGCGGCCGGCCGCGGCCGGCCACGCCGTAAACTGGCCGACCGGCCGAAGCGCCGCCCGCCAGCGGCCCGTCAAGGGATCCGGCGGCCGTTCCACCCGCGAGCGGATCCGCGCCGTTTCGTCCGTTGTCAGTGCGAGCGCCTACTCTGTGCGACGTGACTTTTCCCGCCCAGGGGCCCGCTGCGCCCCAGCTCAACGGGGTCAACCGCCCCGCGCCGGGCCCGGCCGCCGACGAAGGCCTGGCCCGCCGGCTGCGTGCCCTGGCCTGCACCGCGCCGCTGCACGACCTCGACGCGCGCAAGGCCAACCTCGCGGGCGAGTACGGCGTCTACGCCATGGCGGAGGTGGCGCTCGCCGTCATCGACCTGGTCACCCTCAACATGGACTTCGACACCGGCGCCGACCACGAGGAAATAGTGGCCAAGGTGCTCCCCCGGGTCGCCGCCCAGACCCCCGGCCGCCCCACCGCCGAACACGAGCGGGTGGCCCGCTGGGTGCTGGAGAACCTCATCAACGTCGGCAGCGTCGACCGCGGCTTCCGCGCCGTCTACGGCACCTTCACCACCGACGGCGAGTACGTCCGCCGCGACTACGACTTCAAGCTCATCGAAGAGGTCCCCGGCGCCGGCGGCAGCGTCTACCTCCGCGCCACCGACGAAGCGGTCAACGTCCTGGTCGGCGCGCTCGACACGGACGTCACCAGCGCCCAGATCGCCGCCGAGGTCAAGCTGGAGGTGCTGATCAGCCGCGGCCGGCTGGCCGACGCCCAGCTCGCCGCCGAACAGGCCCGCTACCGCACCGTCCAGTACGCCGAGACGCTCCGCCGGACCCTGGACGCCACCCGGCGCAACGTCCGCGCGGTCGACTGGCTGGAAACCGTCCCCGACATGATCAACGAGGCGCTCGACCACGTCGCGGACCGCTACCGCCACGAGAACGCCATCCTCACCAACATCCGCAAGGCCCGCGACGAGACCGAGGAGCCCGAGCACAAGCGCCGCGCCGCCGAGCTCGTCGACATCGTCAAGGACTGCATCCGCCGCCACACCCAGCTCCAGTCGCGGCTGCTGGAGGCCGGCCCGCTCTTCCGCGCCGAACAGGACCGGCAGGCCTTCGCCGCCCCCGCCGCCCGGGCCGGACTCGACCTCTACGGCCAGCTCGTCGCCCCCGTCCTGCCGCTCCCCGTCGAGCAGGCCACCCGGGTCACCGACGCCTTCTTCGCGCGCGGCACGGGCCTGCGCACCCCCGCGGCCGTCCGCGTCGGCGACCTCGTCGAGGTGCTGCTCACCCCGCCCGTCGAACGCGAGCACCTCGGCGCCGAGATGCCCGAGCCCGACCTGGTGGCCACCCCCGACGACAGCCGCTTCAGCGAGGCCCAGCTCGACGCCGCGATGGCCCTGCTCGACCTGCCGCCCGACGCGCCCCGCCGGCTCTCCGGCCTGCTCGCCGAGGCCCGCCGCAGCGACCCCGAGCTCCCCTACCTCGTCGCCCTGCTGGCGGTGCACGCCGCCAGCCCCCCGGTCGGCACCGCCTACCGCCAGGGCGAACAGCAGCTGCTGTTCGCCGTCGACGACGGCACCGAGCTGACCGACCCCGAGTTCGGCGGCGCCGACCTCATCGTCGGCACCGCCCTGCTGGACGCCGCGGGCATGGCCGCCGACCGCTCGGAGGTCGCCTGATGACGCCCGCGACCCCGCCCGCACCGCACCCGACCGTCCCCCGCAAGGAGCCAGCCCCGTGACCCCGTACGACGCCGACGAGACGCCGCAGCCGGACCTGGCGTCCCCGCCCGGCGCACCGGACCGGGGCGCGCCCGCCGCCGACGGCGCACCGGCCGCCGGACAGCCCTCCGGCCCCACCCCCGTCACCCCCGCCGACGCCGCGGACGCCGCGCGGCTGGTCTCCTTCGGACTCCAGCCCAAACTGCTGCCCGCCCGCGACGCCGACTACGGCGAACTCCTGCGCCGCTACCGCGACGACCCCGCCTTCGCCCGGCTCGCCGACGCCGTCGCCACCGGCCTGGGCCTGGTCGTCCTGGAGGTCTCCACCCGCGCCGGCATGGCCGTCACCGCCGCCGAGGACTCCGTCTTCGCGGTCCGCATGGGCGACTACGCCCGCCGCGCCTCCGCCGACTCCGCCGACCGCTTCCTGCACGGCCTGGCCCACCTCGCCGTCGCCGCGCTCGCCTTCCCGCGCCCCGAGGACCTCGCCGACGACGGCTACATCGGCCGGATCACCGTCAACGGCGTCGACGCCTTCGTCCGGCAGGCCTGCCGCCGCCTGGAGGAGCGCGCCGAGCAGCAGGGCGAGAACACCGACCCGGCCACCGACGCCCCCGGCCTGGAATCCGCCTGGCGGATCTACGCGCGGCGCAGCGCCACCGGCGCCACCAAGGACGCCCGGCGGCTGGCCGGTTCGACCACCGGCATCATCGCCAAGGCCGTCACCTTCCTCGTCGACTCCGGCTTCTTGCAGCGCACCGGCGACGACGCCGGCGGCGCCTACCGCACCACCGCCCGCTACCAGCTCCAGGTCCGCGACATGGCCGGCAGCGCCGCCATGGCCGAGCTCCTGGACCTCGGCATCGTCCCGGTCGCCGACGGCAGCGCCTCACTGCTGCCCGGCGACGACACCGACGCCCTCGACCTGGTCGCGGACGCCGGACTGCCCTTCCACTCCGGCTGACCGACCGCCCCGCCCGCCCGCCGCCTCCCGCCACGACAACGAAAGTCCGCCATGTACGAGCTGTCCCGGGTCCGTCTCTACTCCATCGGGCCCGCCGGTGCGCGCTACGCCGACACCGTGCTGGACCTGCGCGGAGTCGGCGCGCCCGTGCCCCGACCGGCCCCGGCCCAGGCGGACTTCTTCGAGGACGAACCGGTCGGCCCGCCGCGCCGGCCGGCCCCCGCGGGCGTGCTCTTCCTGGAGAACGGCGGCGGCAAGTCCGTCCTGCTCAAGCTGATCTTCTCGGTGATGCTGCCCGGTCACCGCAACACCCTCGGCGGCGCCAGCTCCGGCGTGCTGCGCAAGTTCCTGCTCGCCGACGACTGCGGCCATGTCGCCCTGGAGTGGCAGCACGTCCTCACCGGCGAGTCCGTCGTCGTCGGCAAGGTCAGCGAATGGCGCGGCCGGCAGGTCTCCAACGACCCCCGCAAGTTCGCCGAGGCGTGGTACAGCTTCCGGCCCGGCCCCGGGATGAGCCTGGACTCGCTGCCGGTCGCCGAGGCCACCGTCGTCCGGCCCCGCCAGGAGGGCGCCGAGGGCAGCTCCGGCGCCCACGGCCGCCGCCGCACGATGAAGGGCTTCCGCGACGTCCTCACCGAGGCCGGGAAGAACTACCCCAATCTGGACGTGATCTGGGAGGAGGTCCACGAACGCTGGAACGAACACCTCGGCGAGCTGGGCCTGGACCCGGAACTCTTCCGCTACCAGCGCGAGATGAACGCCGACGAGGGCGAGGCGGCCGGCCTCTTCGCGGTGAAGAACGACTCCGACTTCACCGACCTGCTGCTGCGCGCCGTCACCGACACCCGGGACACCGACGGCCTCGCCGACCTCGTGCACGGCTTCGCGCACAAGCTCGGCCGTCGCGCCGAGCTCACCGCCGAACGCGACTTCACCGCCGGCTCCCTCGACCTCCTCTCCCGCATCGCGGACGCCGCCGAACAGCGCGAGCGGGCTCGCGAGGTGCACGCCGGCGCCGAGCGCCGCACCCGCGCCCTGGCCCAGCGGCTGCACGCCCGCGGCACCGAGGAGCGCGGCCGCGCCGCCGAGCTGGCCGAACGCGTCGCCACCGCGGCCCACCGCGTCACCGACGCCGAGCGGGTCCGCGAGCGCCGCGCCCTGGTCTCCGCCGAACTCGCCTACCGGCACGCCTCGCTGGCGCTGGCCGCCGCCGAGAAGGGCGCCGCCG
The DNA here is from genome assembly GCF_040640655.1 of Streptomyces sp. NPDC021749. Taxonomy (NCBI): domain Bacteria; kingdom Bacillati; phylum Actinomycetota; class Actinomycetes; order Kitasatosporales; family Streptomycetaceae; genus Streptomyces; species Streptomyces sp. NPDC021749. Next base: position 184,066 of record NZ_JBFACE010000012.1, read on the forward strand.
CCCAGCGCCGCGAGCTCAACGACGCCCGGACCCTGCACAGCGCCTGGCAGGCCGCCGAGATCGCGCTGCGGCACCGCGCGGCCGCCGACCGCTCCGCGCGGGTCGCCGCCGCCATCCGCGAGGCCGAGCGGGACGCCGCACCCGCACTCGCCGCCCGCGCCACCGCCGCCGCCGACCTCGTCCGCGCCCTGCACGCGGCGGCCGAGGCCGGGGAGCGGGTCGCCAACGAGGAGGAGGAGCGTTCCGCCGCCCTCCAGGAGGCCGGCGAGTCCGCGCACCGCGACGCCACCACCGCCGCCACCCACGCCCAGCGGGCCCGCAGCGAGGCCGACCACCTGCGGCAGCGGCTCGCCGAGGTCGCCCAGGAGACCGAGGAGGCCGTCCGGGCCGGCTGGCTGGACGACACGGCGCCGGACGCCGACCCGGCCCGCGCCGCGCTCGCCGCCTCGGACGCCGAGAAGGCCGCCGTCGAGTCCTGGGACGTGGCCCGTGAGGCGGCGCGACAGGCCACCGACCGGGCCCGCGAGGCGACCGCCCGGCACTCCGCAGCCGAACTCGCCGCGGCCCGCGCCGAGGACGCCGCCGAGGCCGCCGAGCGCGCCTTCGACGCCGAGCGCCGGGCCGCCGAGTCGATCGGCGCCGAACCGCGACTGGCCGACCTCCTCGGACTCCCCGCCGCCGAGGGCCGCACCCTCGGAGTGCCCGGGCCCCGTACGGCCGGTGGCGCCGAGCCGGGCACCCCGCGCCGCCCGGCCGGTGCTGGCCCGCTGACCGCCGAGGAACTGGACCGCAACGCCGACGCGCTCCAGGAACTGCTGGAGGACGGCGTGGCCGCCGCCGAGCGGCAGCTGTTCGAGCTGCGCACCGCCGCCGCCGACGACGCCCGGATCCTCGGCGCCCTCGGTGACGGCGGCCTGCTGCCGCCCGGACCGGACGTCCTGGCCACCGTCGAGTACCTCGGCGAACACGGCGTGCCCGCGCTGCCCGGCTGGCGCTACCTCGCCCAGGCCGTCGACCCGGCCGACCACGCCCGGGTGCTGGCCGCCCGCCCCGAGCTCGTCGACGGCGTGATCATCACCGACCCGGACTCGCACGCCCGGGCCCGCGAGGTGCTCGGCCAGGCCGCGCTGCTGCCCCGTTCCGCCGTCGCGGTCGGCACCGCCGCCGCGCTGCTCGCCCCCACCCCCGCCGACGACGAGCGGGACCCGGCCGTCTTCCTTGTCCCGCCGAACCCGGCGATGCACGACGAATCCGCCGCCGACGAGGAGCGGCAGGCGCTGCGGGCCCGCGCCATAGAGCGCGACGAGGAGATCCGTGCGCTGGCCGCCCGGCTCGCCGCCGACCGTGCGCTGGCCGCCCGGCTCGGCTCCTGGCGCACCGGCTGCCCGGCCGGCCGGCTCGCCGAACTCGCCGCCGCCGCGGAGCAGACCCGTACGGCCGCCGAGGAGGCCGCCGCCGAGCTGGCCGAGGCCCGGGGCGCCCGGGCCGAGGCCGACGAGACGGCCGCCGAGGCCACCCGGGTGCGCGACGAGCGGCAGGAGGCCGCGCAGCGCGCCCGCCGCGCCGCCGATCTGCTGGCCGGGCTCGCCCACCGGCTGCGCGAGCGCGCCTCCTGGCAGTCCCGGCTGCGCGAACTCGCCGACGAGGCCGCCGAGTTCGAGGCCCGCGCCGAGGAGTGCGTGGACCGCGCCCGGGCCGCCGACGAGGACCGCCGGGCCGCCCAGCGGGCCGCCGACGACGCCCGCCGCACGGCCCGCGCACTGCGCGCCGAACGCGCCGAGATCGCCGGCGTACCGGACGACCTGGGCGAGGCGCCCGAGGCCCCGAGCGCCTCGCTGCCCGCGCTGCGCGAGGCCTACCGCGCCGCCTCCCAGCTCTACGAGAAGGTCGGCGTCGGCGCGGACCTGCGCGCCGAGCAGGCCCGCGCCGAGGGCGACGAATCCGCCGCGTTGGCCGAGCTGAACCGCCTCACCAACAAGGTCCGCACCCGCGCCGAGGCGCTCCTGGAGAGCCCGGACGCCGCCGACGGCCCGTCCCGGCAGGCCGCCGCGGCCCGCGCCGAATCGTTGGTGCAGATGCTGGAGAGCCGCGCCTCGGCCGCCAGCGAGCAGCTCGGCCGGCTGCGCGGCGAGGCCGAACGGCTCGCGCCGACGGACGGCGAGGCGCACACCGAACTCCCCGACGAGCTGGTGCCCGCCGACGCCGACCGCGCCAAGGAGCTGCTGCGCACCGCGTCCGGCGAACTGGCCACCGCCACCGAGGCGCTGGCCGCCGCCCGGACCGAGCACGAGGAGCTGCTGCGCGCCCACCGCGCCGCCGAGGACGCCGCCGGCGGCTTCGACGAGACCGCCGCCCTGCTGCGCGATCTGCTGCGGGACCACCACGACACCGAGGAGGGGGCACCGGCGCCGATCGAGCCGTACGCCGGCTCCCTCGACGCCGCCCGGCAGGCCGCCGCCGAGTCCCGCCGCTCGCTGCGCGGCTGCGCCGCCGATCTGTCCGCCGCGGAGTCCGCGGTCCGCGAGGCCTCCGACATCCTCGTCCGGCACGCCAACTCCACCCGCTACGAACACGTCCGCACCCCGGCCCGGCAGCAGATCCGCGAACTGCCCGCCGCCGCCCTGCCGGACCACGCCGCCAAGTGGGCGGAGGCCTTCGCGCCCCGGCTGCGGGTGCTCACCGACGAGCTGGCCCAGCTGGAGCGCAACCGCGACTCCATCGTCGACCGGCTGCGCGGGCTGGTGGAGTCCTCGCTCACCACGCTCCGTTCGGCCCAGCGGCTGTCCCGGCTCCCCGAGGGGCTGGGGGAGTGGTCTGGCCAGGAGTTCCTGCGGATCCGCTTCGAGGACCCCGACCAGGCCACCCTCACCGAGCGGCTGGGCGAGGTCATCGACGAGGCGACCCGCGCGGCGGTGAAGAAGAACAGCGACCTGCGCCGGGACGGGATGTCCCTGCTGCTGCGCGGGGTGCACGCCGCACTGCAGCCGCGCGGGGTCGCGGTGGAGATCCTCAAGCCGGACGCGGTGCTGCGCGCCGAGCGGGTGCCGGTCGGGCAGATGGGCGACGTCTTCTCCGGCGGCCAGCTGCTGACCGCCGCCATCGCCCTGTACTGCACGATGGCGGCGCTGCGCAGCAACGACCGGGGCCGGGACAAGCAGCGGCACGCCGGCACGCTGTTCCTGGACAACCCCATCGGCCGCGCCAACGCCACTTATCTGCTGGAGCTCCAGCGGGCGGTCGCCGACGCCCTGGGCGTCCAGCTCCTCTACACCACCGGCCTGTTCGACACCACCGCGCTCGCCGAGTTCCCGCTGGTCATCCGGTTGCGCAACGACGCGGACCTGCGGGCGGGGCTGAAGTACATCAGCGTCGAGGAGCATCTGCGGCCGGGTCTGCCGCAGCCCGATCCGTCGGGCGAGGCGGTGCACGGCCAGATCACGGCGACGCGGATGTACCGCCGTCCGGAGGAGCCGACGGCCGGAGAGGGCCCCGACGCGGGGTGACCTCGCAGTGCCGCGCTTTGCGGTGCCGCGCATTGCGGTGCCTCCCACGTTGTCGGCCGTCCCGCCGCGGGGGTTGCTCGCGGTTGCGCGCTGTGCGGCGCCGCGCACGTAGCTGGCTTTCCCGCCGTGGGGGTTGCTCGTCGGCGCGCTTTGCGCCGCCGCAGACAAGTACGTACGCGGCCCCGCAAGCGCAGCTTCAGCCCGCGTAGCCCATGCGGCGGGAGAGTTCGACGGCCGCCTTCACGGACCGTTCGGCCAGCTCCGGCAGCAGCCCGCGGGCCATGCGGTAGGCCGGCCCGGAGACGCCGATCGCGCCGATCACCGCGCCGTCGTGCGCCCGCACCGGCGCCGCCACCGCGTTCAGCCCGATCTCCAACTCCTCGCCGGTGCAGGCGTATCCGTCCTCCAGCGCGGCCGTCAGTTGTGCGCGCAGGGCGGCCGCGGTGGTGAGCGTGTGCGCGGTGAAGCGCGGCAGCTTCCGGGTGACCAGGCTCTCCCGGCGCTCCCGCGGCAGATGCGCCAGCAGCACCTTGCCGCTCGCGGTGGCGTGCAGCGGGGTGCGCCGGCCCAGCCAGTTGTACGCGGTGACCGCGGCCGCGCCCCTGGCCTGCATGATGTTGACCGCCGCATCGCCGTCCAGCACCGCGATGTTGGCGGTCTCCCCGGTGTCGTCGGCCAGCGCGCGGCACACCGGCTGGCCCTCCTGCGAGATGTCCAGCCGGATCGCCGCGGCGCCGGCCAGTCGCAGCACCCCGGCCCCGAGGTAGTACTTGCCGCGCTCGTTCTCCTGCTCGACCAGTCCGCGGCCCTCCAGCACCCCGAGGATCCGGAAGGCGGTCGACTTGTGGACGCCCAGTTCCTCGGAGATCTCGGTGACCCCGGCCTCGCCCAGCCTGGCCAGGATCTCCAGCACGCTCACCGCACGGTCCACGGACTGGACGGATCCCGCCCCGCCGCGCCGCTCCTCGGACCGGTCGTCCGCGGTCCCGCTCGTATTCGACATGGGTCTTCGTTCACCGCCCGGTGGCCCCCGAGGGGCCGTGCGGGGGCCTCTTCGAAGAAGCCCTTGACGGCCCGCTCCACGCCTTGGATTCTGTTGCGCATCGCGCTCTGCGATGCGTTATTCAGAACACATGATACCGATCAGCGCGAGGGGGGCCAGATGATTCCCGTCTGCCGCATCGAGGACCTGCCCGAGGGCGGATCCGTACGGATCGAGATCGACGAGACCACGCCGGCCATCGCGGTCTTCCACACCGAGGACGGTCTCTACGCCGTCGACGACACCTGCAGCCACCAGGACGCGTCGCTCTCCGAGGGCTGGGCCGAGGGCGCCTACGTCGAATGCCCGCTGCACGCCGCCCTGTTCGACCTGCGTACCGGCGCCCCGGCCTGCCTGCCGGCCCGCCGCGCGGTCCGCACCCATGAGGTCGGCATCATCGACGGGATGGTCCACGTCCGGCCCGCAGCCGGGGAAGAGGCGGTGGCGTAACCGCCGTGGGCGTAACCGCCGTGGGCGTGGCGGCCGTGGGCGTAACGGCCGTGGCGTAACGGTCCCGGCGCGCCGGCCGGGCCGCGTGGTCGTTCAGGCGGCCGCGCGATCCGCCGGTGCGGGCCGCCCCCGGGAGTCCCTCCGCTGCTGCCGGCGCGCCTGCCGCCGCTCGCGCCGCAGCTCCCGGGCCGTACTGCTCGGCTGCGACTGCACGCCGTGGCGCTGCACCCAGACCTGCCGGGTCACCCAGACGTCCAGCACCGCCCAGGTGGCGACCACCGTGCCGGCGACCGTGCCGAGCACCGCGGGGAACGCCAGCCAGGACCCCGCCAGCGTGCACAGGAACGCCACCATGGCCTGGATCAGGGTGACCGCCACGATGATGACGGCGCGTACCGCGGCGGTCCGCACCGGCTCCGCCAGCCGGGGCCGGGCCGCCGGATCCTCCTGCCACAACGGCCGTCTGCCGGTGTCCATGACCGTGTCACACTCCCCGCATTCTCCCCGCGCGTCCGCTCCTTGCCCAGTGCCCGTTTTCACCGGAAGGATTCCCCGCCAACGCACGCGTCCACCCTCATGGTGCACGCACGGAAGCAGCGCGGGGTTCCCAGGGGTAGAGCAGAACCGGCCAACCGTCCCACCGCGCCCTCCGGTGCAGCCGGGTGCTGCCGGCTCACAAATACGGGTGGGTTGTCCGGGAATCGGCGGACAACTCGGGACGAGCCCGCCGGGGACCGCGGCAGCGGGGCCCCGAGAGCCCTTCGGGTTGGTCCCCCGGGAGTAGTAGGCTCGCGCCGTTTGTTGACGGAACACCACCCCCGTGCGCCGGGGTTGTCGTAGGGGAGGCCATGCGCTTTCGCGGGAAGTCGGTCCGCCGGAAGATCGTGGCGTTGCTGCTCGTACCGCTGGTGTCCCTGACGACGATGTGGGCGGTCACCACCTATGTCACCGGCCGCTCGGCCAACCGGCTGCTGGACGTCGGCAACGTCGTGAAGAACCTGGGCTACCCCGTCGAGGACGTCATCCAGGCCCTGCAGCGCGAGCGCCGCCAGAGCCTGCTCTACCTCGCCGACCGCCGCGGCGCCAACGCGCTCAGTGAGCTGCACGCCCGGACCCGGGTCACCGACGACCTGGTCGCCCGGCTGCGCGCCGACGCCGCCGGCCGCGACGTCCGCGAAGACCTCGACGCGGGCGTCGGCGACCGGATGACGACCCTCCTCAAGGGCCTGTCCTCGCTCCGCTCGCTGCGCACCCAGGTCGAGGACAACACCCTCACCCGCGACGAGGCCCTGGAGTCCTACGACGGCCTGATCGACCCCGGTTACGACTTCCTCTCCGCGGTGCACGCCCTGGACAACGTCGAGATGGACAAACAGGGCCGCGCCCTGGTCAACGTCACCCGCGCCCGCGAGGCCCTGGCCCGCGAGGACGCCCTGATGTCCGCGGTGCTCGCCTCCGGCAGCATGAGCCGGCGCGATGTGCGCGAGCTGTCCGACCGGGTCGCCGAGCGCCGGGTCCTCTACGGCACCAGCCTGCCCCTGCTGCCCGCCAGGGACCGCGGCCTCTACCAGGACTACTGGCACTCCGCCACCGCCCGCGAACTCACCTCCTACGAGGACCGGGTGATCGCCGCCGGCGACCGGACCGGACCGCAGGCGGTCAACCCCGAACGCTGGAACACCACCGCCGAGAAGGTCCTCGCCGACCTCGCCAGGATGGGCAAGGAAGCCGGCGAGCGCTACCAGGAGCGGGTCGCGCCGGCCGCCACCAGCATCGTGCTCAAGGCCGTCGCCGCCGGCGTCCTCGGCTTCATCGCCCTGCTGGTCTCGGTCATCGTCTCCTTCCGCATCGGCCGCCGGCACGTCCGGGACCTGACCCGGCTGCGCAAGACCGCCCACGAGGTCTCCGGCGTGCGGCTGCCGAGCGTGATGCGCCGGCTGGCCGCCGGGGAGCAGGTCGACGTGGAGACCGAGGCGCCCCGGCTGGAATTCGGCCCGGACGAAACGGGCCAGGTCGGACAGGCGCTCAACACCCTCCAGCGGGCCGCCATCGAGGCCGCCGTCAAACAGGCCGAGATGCGCCGCGGGGTCTCCGAGGTGTTCGTCAACCTCGCCCGCCGCAGCCAGGTGCTGCTGCACCGCCAGCTGACACTGCTGGACGCGATGGAGCGGCGCACCGAGGACACCGACGAGCTCGCCGACCTCTTCCGGCTCGACCACCTCACCACCCGTATGCGACGGCACGCCGAGGGCCTGGTCATCCTCTCCGGCGCGGCGCCCTCCCGGCAGTGGCGCAAACCGATCCAGCTGATGGACGTGGTGCGCGCGGCGGTCGCCGAGGTGGAGGACTACGAGCGCATCGAGGTGCGCCGGCTGCCGCGGCTCGCGGTGGACGGCCCGGCCGTCTCCGACCTCACCCACCTGATAGCCGAACTCCTGGAGAACGCCACCGTCTTCTCGCCGCCGCACACCGCTGTCCAGGTGCTCGGCGAGCGGGTGGCCAACGGCTACACCCTGGAGATCCACGACCGCGGTCTGGGCATGCCCCCCGACCAGCTGCTGCAGGCCAACCTCCGGCTCGCCGAGACCCCCGAGTTCGAGCTCTCCGACACCGACCGGCTCGGCCTGTTCGTGGTCAGCCGGCTCGCCCAGCGCCAGGGCGTCCGGGTCACCCTGCAGCCCTCGCCGTACGGCGGCACCACGGCCGTGGTCTTCCTCCCCGGCGTGATCCTCACGGAGACCGGGGAGACCGCGGACGCCGGCCGGGAGGCCGGCGGGACGCCGGCCGGTGCCCCGTTGGACGACGAACTCGACCACGCGGCGGGGAAGCTGGCCGCCCTGTCGCAGGTGCCGGTGCCGCTCCCCCCGAGGGACGGGCGGGGCGTCGTCGACGGGCCGGTCGAACTGGAACCACCGCTGGGCCCGGACGAGGTCGGCCCGCTGGACGGCGAGGACGCCCTGTTCGGCGGCGCGCGCCGGGGCCGCGGCCGGGACCGCGCACCGCGCCCCGGGATCGCCTCCGTGCCGCCCGTCCCGGACGGCGAGCAGCACCAGCAGACCCGCGACCAGGCACCCGGCGGCGGGCTCGCCCCGCTTCCGCGCCGGCCCCGCCCGCCGGTGCTGGTCTCCGACCACGGCAGGACGGTCGACGACCGGGAACGGGACCGGGACCGGCAGCGGGAGCGGGACCGCGACGGGGACCGTCACCGCGACCGGGACCGGGACGAGCGGTCCGCCGCCAGGGGTTCCGCCGAGGAATCCGCGGACGGCCCCGACGCCGCCGCCCCGCCCCGCGAGGGCCCCCCGGCCGACGCGGCCACCACGTCCACCGGGCTGCCCCGCCGGGTGCGGCAGGCCAGCCTCGCCCCGCAGCTCAAGGCCGACGCGGACGGCCGGCCCGGACCGGAGCGGCCGGCCACGCCGTCCGCGGGCGACGACCGCGACGCCGAAGCGGTGCGCGCCCGGATGGCCTCGTTCCAGCGCGGCTGGCAGCGCGGCCGTCGCCACAACGGCGAGGACGAGGCCCGCGCGGACCGCACACCTCCGGACGCGCACGACCGCGGGACACCGGCCGCCGCGGACACCACAGACCCGGATGCCCCGGACGGCGCCACGCAGGACGGCACCGGCCAGGGCGCCGCAGCACCACCAGGAACCACATCGGGAGGGGACGGTCGATGACCGAACCGCAGGCAGCAGCGTTCACCACACCGGGCTCGGCGAAGGGATCCGGCGAGCTGAACTGGCTCCTGGACGACCTCGTCGAGCGGGTCGGCGCGATCCGCAAGGCACTCGTCCTCTCCAGCGACGGGCTCGCCACCGGTGCCTCGAAGGACCTCACGCGGGAGGACGGCGAGCACCTGGCCGCGGTGGCCTCCGGCTTCCACAGCCTCGCCAAGGGCGTCGGCCGGCACTTCGGCGCCGGACACGTCCGGCAGACCATGGTCGAGCTGGACGAGGCGTTCCTGTTCGTCAGCGCGGCCGGCGACGGCAGCTGTCTGGCCGTCCTGGCCGATGCGGACTCCGACGTCGGGCTGATCGCCTACGAGATGACCCTGCTGGTCAAGCGCGTGGGTACGCACCTGGGCACCGCGCCCCGGTCCGGTCCGGTCAGCTGAGGCAGACGACGGTGACACCATGAGCGATCAGGACGGCCGGGCGGCGCGCGACCGGGAGGCGGCCCGCTGGTTCGACGACGAGGCGGGTCCCGTCGTCCGGCCGTACGCCATGACCCGCGGGCGCACCCGGACCGCCGCGGAGGGGCGCCTCGACCTGATCGCGCAGGTGATCGCCGAGAGCCGGGCGGCGGAGACGGTCGAGGACCAGACGCTGTCGCCGGAGCACGTGGAGATTGTCGAGCGGTGCCGGGACGCGCCGCTGTCGGTCGCCGAACTGGCGGCCGAGCTCGACCTGCCGGTCGGTGTCGTCCGGGTGCTGATCGGCGATCTGCTCGACGACGGCCTGGTCCGGGTCAGCCGGCCGGTGCCGCCGGCCGAACTGCCGGCCGAGCAGGTGCTGCGCGAGGTGATCGACGGCCTGCGCGCGCTGTGACCGGCCGGCGCGTCAGCCGCCGCCGTCGCCCTGCTCCGGGTGGCGCGGCGGCGGCCACTGCTCACCGGTCCGGCCCGGCTCCAGCCGGGCCAGCGCCTCGGTCAGCTGGGCGACCACCTGCTGGATCTGCCGGTGGGTGGTGTGCCGCTCGGTGACGACCGCGGCGAGCAGCAGCGCGGTGAGCGCGGTGATCCCGTTGAACGCCTGCAGGGTGACCATGTTCGTGAACAGGTCGTGGTGCGCGAACGGCCCCGAGCGCTCGGCGGCGGCCACGATCGCCACCGTCGAGACGAGCAGCGCGCACGGCGCCGCGCCGGCCCGCTCGAAGCGGAACGCGGCCCAGATCAGGCACGGCGAGACGAGGAAGAGCAGGTTCATCGGGCTGCTCACGGCGAGTTCGGTGACGGCGAACGTGCAGACCCCGAGCAGCACCCCCTCCACCCACCGGTAGGGGCGGAAACGGTCCACGGGCGGCCACCGGACCGCGCTCACCAGCAGCAGCACCGGCGTGACCACCAGCACCCCCATCGCATCACCGGTCCACCACACCGCCCACGTCGGCCAGAAGCCCGCGCCGGTCAGGGCACCGGACAGGACCAGGACGCCGCTGCCGACGGTGGCGCTCACCAGCATCCCGGTCAGGGCGCCGAGGCCCACCAGTGCCACCGCGTCGCGCAGCCGGTCCATCCGGGTGCGGAAACCCGCCCGGCGCAGCAACCGGTGGGAGAGCAGCGGGCCGAACGTGTTGCCCGCCACGATGGCGCACACGACGAGGAACGACGGCCCCAGCGACACATTGACCAGGAACGCGCCCAGGGCGATGCCCGGCCACACCCGCGGCCCGCACAGCAGCAGCGCGGTCAGGGCGATCCCGGTCGGCGGCCACAGCGGGGTCACCTGGCCGCGGACCAGCTCCTGCAGCAGACCGAGCTGGGCACCGCCGTAGTAGACACCGGCGGTGGCCAGGATCTGCACGGCCGGCGCCCGGTGCCGCAGCACGGCCGCGCGCATCCGCCCGGCCGTGCTGCCGGGTGCGCTCGGTGTCCGCCCGTTCACCGCGTTCGCCTACCCGTAGGGACCGCCGTCGTGACGGAGCACCAGTACGGCCGCGTCGTCGGTGTGTCCGGTCAGATCGGCGACCGCGACCACCTGGGCGGCGAGGTCCTCGGCCGCGGTCTCGTACGCCGCCCCGACGATGCCCACCACCCGGGCCAGCCCCTGCTCGATCGGGAAGCCGGGGCCCTCCACCACCCCGTCGGTGAGCAGGACGAACGCCCCGGCCCGGTCCAGCCGGCGGCGGGTGACCGGATAGCGCTGGTCGGGGAAGACCCCCAGCGGCAGTCCGCCCGGGTCGGTGAGCACCTCCGTCCCGGCGGCGGTGCCCCAGACCGCGGGCGGGTGCCCGGCCCGGGCACCGGCGAGCTCACCGCACGCCGGATCGAACCGCAGGAAGGTACAGGTCGCCAGGAGGTCGGAGCTCATCGACAGCAGCAGGTTGTTGGCCCGTTCCAGGACGTCGCCCGGGTCGGTGGTGGCGCCCGCGACGGCGCGCAGGCCGGTGCGGACCTGGCCCATGAAGGCGGCGGCCTCCACGTCATGGCCCTGAACGTCGCCGATGACGAAGCCGAGCGAGCCGTCCGGCAGGGCGAAGGCGTCGTACCAGTCCCCGCCGATGTCCAGCCCGGTCTGGGCCGGGACGTAGCGGGCCGCGGTGGTCAGCCCCGGCAGGCCGGGGAGCTCCGGGGGGAGCATGTGCCGCTGCAGCTCCTCGGCCAGTGCCACCCGGGCCTGCTGCAGTTTGATCCGTTCCATGACCTGGCCGGTGAGCCGGCCGAGGAGCCCCAGCAGTTCCTCGGGCGACGGTCCGGCGGCGCCGCGGCGTCGGTTCATCGCGCACTCCGCTCCGCATGCGGCTCGCGTCCGCCTCTCACCCTACGTCCGGCCCCTCGGGCGCCGCTCGCCCTTGTTGAGCAACGTTCAACAGCGGGTTAGGCTCGCTGATCAGTTGTCACCGCAGCCGCGCCCGGCCGCCACCCGCAGCCGGGCCGCCACCGGACGAGAGGCATCGCCATGGCCCCCGACGCCACCCCGGCCCCGGCCCCCTTCGAGCGCCTGGAGATCCAGGTCGGCCCGCACACCCACGACGCCCTGGCCTGCGGGCCCGCCGACGGGGACCTCGTCCTGCTGCTGCACGGCTGGCCGGAGTTCGCCGACTCCTGGAGCGAGGTGCTGCCCGCCCTCGGCGCGGCCGGCTACCGCGCCGTCGCCGTCGACCAGCGCGGCTACGCCCCCGGCGCCCGCCCGCCCCGGATCGCCGACTACGCCGTCCCCGAACTCGTCGCCGACGCCCTGGCCTTCGCCGACTCCTTCGGCGCCGACCGCTTCCACCTGGTCTCCCACGACTGGGGCGGCATGGTCGCCTGGGCGCTGGCCGGCGCCCACCCCGAGCGGCTGAAGTCCCTGAGCGTGCTCGCCACCCCGCACCCGGAGGCCCTCAACCGGGCCGCCGCCGAGGACCCGACCCAGCACCACCGGCTCGACTACGTCCGCTTCTTCCGCCGGGACGACGGCGCCGCGGAGGCCGCCCTGCTCGCCGACGACGCGGCCCGGCTGCGTGCCGTCTACGGCGGCAAGGTCCCCGAGCCGCTCGTCGACGGCAACGTCCGCCGGCTCTCCGCACCGGGCGCGCTCACCGCCACCCTCAACTGGTACCGCGCCCCCGCGTCCGTCATCTCGGTGCCGGCCGGCCGGATCGCCGTGCCCACCCTCTTCCTGTGGGGCAGCGAGGACGTCGCCCTGGGCCGGGGCGCCGCCGAGTCGACGGGGGAGTGGGTGGACGGCCCGTACCGCTTCGAGGCCCTTGAGGGCGCCAGCCACTGGCTCCCCGAGGAGGTCCCCGGTCTCGTCACGCCCCCGATCCTGGACCACCTCGCGCGGCACGCCTGACGTCCGGCCGGGCCGCGACGGGCTCCCGGTCCCGGCCCGGCACCGCCGTACACTGCGGGCATGTCCGGCAAGCGAGGCACCCGACTCACCCCCGACCAGCGCCGGGAGCAACTGGTCGGCATCGGGCTGGAGATGCTCGCCGACCGTGCCCTGGACGAACTGTCCACCGACGAGGTCGCCCGGCGCGCCGGCATCTCCCGCGGGCTGCTCTTCCACTACTTCGACTCCAAGCGCGACTTCTACCGCGCCGTGGTCCGCGCCGAGTGCGACCGCTTCACCGCCGCCACCGAACCGGACGCCGAACTGGAGCCGGTCGCCTGGATGCGCGCCTTCATCGCCGGTTTCGTGGCCTACGTCCTGGAACACCGCCAGGTGTACCTCGCCCTCGTACGCGGCGCCGCGGGCAGCCACCCCGCGGTCGCCGACCTCGTCGACGGCACCCGCGCCACGGTCGCCCGACGGGTCCGCGACGGTCAGCGGCGGCTCGGCGTGCGCCAGGCCCCGCGGCTGGAGGTCGCCACCCGCGCCTGGATGGCGTTCGCCGAAGAAGCCGCCATCACCTGGCAGATGGCGGAGCACGGCAGCCAGGAGGAGCTCTGCGCCTTCATCGAGGCCAGCCATGAGAGTCTGCTGGGCCTCCTCGACCGGCCGCAGCCCCTCACCGCGCGCTGAACGGCCGCCCGGCCGGCCGTGTCCCAAGCGTGACGGATCTCAAGTGGGCGCCGCGCCGAGCACGTTGTACGGTGCCCTAGGCCCTGCCCGCAGGGCCGGCGCCTGCTGCCCGCTCCCCACCACGCCCGGGGGCACAGACGTGAGCACCGCCCGCACACCCGGCAACACAGGAGAAGATACCCATGGTCTTCGGGCGTTCCGTTCGTCGTCAGCAGACCGCCGCCGCCGACCCGGTGACGCTCAAGATCCTGGTGGCGGGCGGCTTCGGGGTCGGCAAGACCACGCTGGTCGGCGCGGTCAGCGAGATCAAACCGCTGCGCACCGAGGAGCGGCTGACCGAGGCCGGCCGCCCGGTCGACGACCTCCACGGCGTGGAGACCAAGAGCACCACCACCGTCGCCATGGACTTCGGACGGATCACCGTCAACGACGGCCTGGTCCTCTACCTCTTCGGCACCCCCGGCCAGGACCGCTTCTGGTTCCTCTGGGACGAACTCGCCCGCGGCGCACTGGGCGCCGTGGTGCTCGCCGACACCCGCCGGCTCGCCGACAGCTTCTCCGCGATCGACTACTTCGAGCGCCGCGGACTGCCCTTCACCGTCGCCGTCAACTGCTTCGACGGCGCCGACCGCTACCCGCCCGAGGCGGTCCGCGACGCCCTGGACCTCGATCCCGAGGTGCCGGTGATGCTGTGCGACGCCCGGGTGCGGGACTCGGCCCGGGACGTGCTGGTCGCCGTCGTCGAGCACGCGATGCGGACCGGCGGCCGGCGCCCGGAGCCGGCACTGTCCTGACCGGGGGAGCAGCCGTACGGGTACGGCCCGCGCCCCGCCGTCCGGGGTACGGGCCGTACGTCCGCCGCCCGCCGCTACGAAGCCGCCGAGCCGTCCTCGGTCAGCCAGCCGAAGCTCCGCTCCACCGCCCGCCGCCAGTTGGCGTACTCACGGTCCCGGACCGCACCGTCCATCCGCGGCACCCACTCGGTGTCCCGCTTCCAGTGGCTGCGCAGCTCGTCCAGGTCCTGCCAGACACCGGTGGCCAGGCCCGCCGCGTACGCCGCGCCCAGACAGGTGGTCTCCGAGATGACCGGACGGATCACCGGCACGCCCAGCACATCCGCCTGATGCTGCATCAGCAGCTTGTTGGCCGTCATCCCGCCGTCCACCTTCAGCTGGGTGATCCGCACCCCGGAGTCCTGGAACATCGCGTCCACCACCTCCCGGGTCTGCCAGCTGGTCGCCTCCAGGACGGCGCGGGCCAGATGCGCCTTGGTCACGTAACGGGTCAGACCGGTGATCACCCCGCGGGCGTCGGAGCGCCAGTACGGCGCGAAGAGGCCGGAGAACGCCGGCACGATGTACGCCCCGCCGTTGTCCGGGACGCTCGCCGCCAGCGGCTCGATCTCCTCGGCCGAGGAGATGATGCCGAGCTGGTCGCGGAACCACTGCACCAGCGCACCCGTGATGGCGATGGAACCCTCCAGGCAGTAGACCGGGGCCTCGCCGCCCAGCTGGTAGCCCATGGTCGTCAGCAGCCCGCTCTTGGACGCCACCGGGCGGTTGCCGGTGTTCAGCAGCAGGAACGAGCCGGTGCCGTAGGTGTTCTTGGCCTCGCCCACGCCGTAACAGGTCTGCCCGAAGACCGCCGCCTGCTGGTCGCCCAGCGCGGACGCCACCGGCACCCCCTGGAGCTGGCCCACCGCGGAGCCGTACACCTCCGCCGACGACCGGATCTCCGGCAGCATCGCGGCGGGCACGTTCATCGCCGACAGGATCGCCGGGTCCCACTGCAGCGTCCCGAGGTTCATCAGCATCGTGCGGCCCGCGTTGGTGACGTCCGTGACGTGCACCCCGCCGTCGACGCCGCCGGTCAGGTTCCAGATCAGCCAGGAGTCGATGGTGCCGAACGCGATCTCACCGCGCTCGGCACGCTCCCGCAGGCCCGGCACCTCGTCCAGCAGCCAGGCCGCCTTCGGCCCGGAGAAGTAACTCGCCAGCGGCAGACCGGTGGCCTCGCGGAAGCGGTCCTGGCCGTCGGTGCCGCCCAGTTCCGCGCACAGCTGCGAGGTCCGGGTGTCCTGCCAGACGATCGCGTGATGCACCGGCCGGCCGGTGGCCCGGTCCCACAGCACCGTGGTCTCCCGCTGGTTGGTGATGCCCAGCGCGCTGAGCTGGTCGGCGCGCAGCCCCGCCTTGGTGAGCGCACCCGCCACCACGGACTGCACCTTCGTCCAGATCTCCGCCGCGTCGTGCTCCACCCAGCCGGGCCGGGGGAAGATCTGTTGGTGCTCGCGCTGGTCCACGGCGACGATCGACCCGTCGTGGTCGAAGATGATGCAGCGGCTCGACGTGGTGCCCTGATCGATCGCGGCGACGTACTTCTCGGTGTGCTGGTTCATGCCGTCAGGCCTCCTGGCTCCGAGTGGGTACCCGGGTCGCACCCGTGGTGCGCCCGCCTTCGTGCGGCCGCACCGGTCAGAATGCCGCCTGGTGGACCAGTCCGGAGAGCACCGCGCCGATCAGCGGCCCGACCACCGGTATCCAGGCGTAACGCCAGTCCGACGACCCCTTGTTGGGGATCGGCAGCAGGGCGTGCACCACCCGCGGGCCGAGGTCCCGGGCCGGGTTGATCGCGTAACCGGTGGGCCCGCCCAGCGACAGCCCGATGCCGACCACCAGCAGCGCGACCAGCAGCACGTTGATGCCCGAGCCGTAGACCCCGGCCCGCTCGCCGGGCACCTGGCCGATGCCGATGCCCTTGTTCTCGCCGAAGAACAGCAGCGGCAGGACCAGACCGACGGTGGCGACGACCTCGGTGACGAGGTTGGCCACCGGCTTGCGGATCTCCGGGGCGGTGGCGAAGACCCCCAGCGTCGGCTGCGCCTTGTCCCGGTCGGCGTTCGCGGCGAACTGGGCGTAGTACAGCGCCCAGGCCAGCACCGCGCCGATCGCCGCGCCCACCATCTGCGCCAGCACGTACAGCGGCACCGTCGACCACGGCGTCCCGCCCGCGACCGCCGAACCGACCGTCACCGCCGGGTTGAGGTGCCCGCCCGACAGCGGCGCCGCGGTGTACGCCCCGGCCAGTACGCCCATGCCCCAGCCGAAGGCGATCACCACCCAGCCGGCGCCGCGCGCCTTGGAGTGGTGCAGGGTGACCGCGGCGCACACCCCCGCGCCGAAGAGAATCAGGATCGCGGTACCGATCACTTCACCGACGATGATGTCCCCATGGGAATACATGGCGGCTCCTTGTCCCTGGCCCGGGGACGTCCCCCGGTCCTCCGTGCAGGGTGCGTGCCACCGGCGGGCAGCGGGCGGCCGCTGCCACCCGGCCGGGGTGCCCGAGTGCGGCGGTGCCGACTGGCACGGGGAAGTGTTCACCCGGGCTGAGGGGTCGTCAAGGTCGCCCACGGCAGGGCGTGTTGGTGACCGGCGGCGGTCCCCGTGACCGACGTCAGCCCCGCGCCCGCGACCCCTCCGGCCCCGCCGGATCCGGCACCCGGACCGCCGCCCCCCGGCGCACCTCCGTACCCGCCGAGCCCGGCCGGCCCACCACCCAGCTCGCCCCCGGCAGCGCCTTGGCCTCCTTCTTCAGGGGGGCGAGCGCCGTCGCGGCCTCGTGGTGCCCGCCGACGCTGCCGGGCGGGCACACCACCGTCGCCAGCGACAGCGTCACCGGCAGCCCGCCCGCTTCCCAGGACACGTCCAGCAGCGCGGCAGCGAACGGACCCAGCCCGGCCGGTTCCGTCAGCACCAGGAAGTCGTCACCGCCGATATGACCCACCCGGCAGGACGGCTCGTCCGCCGCGACCCCGGCCAGCGCCCGCCCCACCGAACGGATCAGCTCATCGCCCGCCGCGAACCCGGCACCGTCGTTGACCTGCTTGAAACCGTCCACGTCCAGCCAGCTCAGGGCGAACGCCCGCCCCTCGGCGATCCGCCGGTCCACCTCCGCGTTGACCTCGTCCGAACCGGGCAGCCGGGTCAGCGGATTGAGCCGGGCCGCCTCCTCCACCCGGCTCTCCGCCAACGCCCGCAGGATGTCGGCGGGATGCACCACGCCCATGCACCGGCCCCGCTCGTCCACCACCGCCACGTCGTCCCCGGTACGGGCCCGGTCGCCCTCCGCGATCACGTCGAGCACCTCCCAGGCGGTGGCGTCCGCCCCCACCGTCCGCGGCCGGTCCGCCAGCCGCAGCGCCGGCCGGTCCGCGTACAGCGCGTGCCCGTACCGCCCGGACAGCGACAGCAGGAACCGGTCCCGGCCGATCGCCCGGACCGGCACCCCGTCGGCGTCCACCAACAGCACCCCCGACACGTCGGGGAAGCAGGTGAGATGGCTGTGCACCGCGCCCGCCGACGCCGTCATCGGCAACAGCGCGGCCGGCTGCAGGAACTGCGCCACCGGCGGCCCGGCAGGCGGACGGTACGGCGCCGCGGCCGGCCCGCTCACCACCGGCGGCACCGGGGGCGGCAGATACACGTCGGTGGCCGGCCGCCGCGCCGGCGGGGCGAACAGATGGCCCTGCGCCAGCTGCACCCCGGCGTCCCGGACCGCCGCGTACTGCCGCTCGGTCTCCACCCCCTCGACGGCCAGCAGCCCGCCGGTCCGCTCGCACAGCTCCCGCATCGCGGCCACCACCGCCTGCCGCCCCCGGTCGGCGTCGAGCCCCGCGCACAGCGACGCATCGAGCTTGACCAGGTCCGGTGCGAGCGCGCCGAGCAGCCGCAGCGGCAGATCACCGTCCCCGACCCCGTCCGCGCAGATCCGGAAGCCCTCGTCGCGCAGCACCGCCACCGACTCCAGCAGCGCCGCACCCGGAACGTGGGTGAACGGCCCGCCGATGTCCAGGGTGACCTCCCAGGGCCGTCGGCCCACCTCGTGCACGGCCTTGGTCAGCGACGTCAGCCGGGGCAGCTCGGCGAGCGTGCCGGCGAAGACGTTGACGTGCAGCGGCAGCAGGGTCTCCTGGTGCGTCGCCGCCCGCACCGCGAGCGCGGCCAGGTCGGCGTCCAGGTCCGGGCGGCGCCGCGCGGACGTCAGGACGTCGACCGCGCCCGGCTCGGGGCGGGCGAGTATCTCCATCGCCGCGACCGAACCGGTCGAGAGGTTCACCACGGGCTGGAAGGCGAAGCGAAGCTGGTCCGTCCACGCAGGCACGGGCAGCAGCATGCCCCTCCGCGCCCCACCACGGTGGGTGATTAACGCACTGTTCACGCATCCTTCCGGAGCGTACGGAGGTCCGCCCCCGCGATGCACACACGGCGTTCGACGGGGTTTCCCGCGGGGGTGAACTGGACCGAGTCCGCGGCCGGTTGCTATGTTGTTCTCGCTCCGAGAAAGACTCAAGGTGAGAACAACCGGTGATCGCGGGGGAGGGGACGGCCATGACCGGAAAGGGCCCGCACGCCAAGGGAGTCGGCGCGCAGGACGGTGACGACGGTGCCTTCCTCGCCGCCTACGACCCCCGCGACTTCCCCGCCATCGCCGTGACCGTCGACATCGTCGCGCTCACCCTGCGCGGCGGCGCGCTGCACGCCCTGCTCGTCGAACGCGGCGGCCGCCCCTTCCGCGGCGCCTGGGCCCTGCCCGGCGGCTTCGTCCGCGCCGGCCGGGAGTCCCTCGACGAGGCCGCGGCCCGCGAACTCGCCGAGGAAACCGGCCTGGACGCCGCCCACCTGGAACGCGTCCACCTCGAACAGCTCGGCTCGTACGGCGAGCCGGCACGCGATCCGCGGATGCCGGTCGTCACCGTCGCCTACCTCGCCTTCGCCCCCGACCTCCCCGAGGCCCGGGGCGGCGGCGACGCGACCGCCGCGGCCTGGATCCCGGTCTCCCGGCTCGACCTCGGCACGCGCCGGGACGACCGTACGGACCGGACGCCGGCCCGGGGGAGCGCGGCCGAGCACCGGGACCGTACGGGACGGACTTCCGGCGAACCGGACGCGGCCCGCCCGCGTCCCTCAGAGCAGGGTCCGGGGCACGGGATCGACGGGGGTGATTCCGTGCCCCGGACCCCGGACGGCGCCGCGCCGGACCCGGACGCACCGGACCCGCTGCCGCTCGCCTTCGACCACGCCCGGATCGTCGCCGACGGCCTGGACCGGGCCCGCGCCAAGATCGAGTACACCCCGCTGGCCACCGCCTTCCTCGGCGAGGAATTCACCATCGCCGAACTCCGCGGCGTCTACGAGTCCGTCTGGGGCAGCCCCCTGCACGCCGGGAACTTCCACCGCAAGGTGCTCTCGGTGCCCGGATTCGTCGAGCCCACCGGCACCACCGCGGCCCGCGGGGGAGCCCGCGGCGGCCCGCGGGCCCGCCTCTACCGCGCGGGCGACGCCGCCCTGCTGCACCCGGCGCTGCTGCGCCCGGGCCGGGACGGTTCCTGAAACCCGGCCCCGCCCACGACCTTGCCGGTCAGCCGCGCGGCCGGTGCCCGGTCCCGGTCAGCGACCGGCGGGACACCGGGAAGTCGAAGTAGGTGTCCGGGAACGTCTCCGGCCGGAAGGTGTAGTGCCACCACTCGGCCGCGTAGTTGACGAACCCCGCCCGCTCCAGGCCGTCCTTCAGCAGCAGCCGGTTCGTCCGCTGCACGCCCGTGATCCGCGGGTCGAGGGTGTGCGCCAGGGTGTCGAAGCAGTCGAACCCGGTCCCCATGTCCAGCGAGTTGTCCGGGAAGCGGGCCTCCCGCGGCCCGTAACAGGGCGTCAGCGGCTCGCCCGGCAGATACGGACGGGTCGGCAGCGCGGGCAGCCGCACCAGCGTCAGATCGACGGTGCTGCCCCGGCTGTGGCCGGACTTCTCGGCGATGTAGCCGTCCCGGAACAGTGTCGACTTGTCGACCCGCGGATAGAACTCGCCCTTCATCCGCTGGTCGCCGAGGTCCTTCGCCCAGGTCACGAAGTGGTTCACGGCGCGCTGCGGCCGGTAGCAGTCGTACACCTTCAGGGAGTAGCCGCGGCGCAGGAACGAGCGCTGCGCCCGGTGCAGCGCCCGCGCCGCGTCCCTGGTCAGCAGGCAGATCGGCGCCCGGTAGCCGGTCACCGCAACGCCCATGAAGTTGTGCGGGGTGACGTAGCGCATCTCCTGGAGAATGGTCGGATCGACGTCCCGCAGGGCGACGAACTCCTCGGGTGCCCGGGGCTCGTGCGCCGGCGCCGCCGGCGTCGCCGGCGTCGACGTGGTCGCCAGCGGAGCGGGCCGGGCGGCCGGGGCCGCCGCGGCGGGGGAGAGCGCGGTGACGGTCAGCAGGGTGGCGGCAGCGGCGACGGTGGCCGCGCCGCGCAGCGCGGCAGCGCGTATCGATCTCGGCATGGCCCCCGTCTACCAGGCGCGGCGCCCCCACGGAAGACCCCGCCCACCGCCCGCAGCCCCGGTGGCGAACCCCAAGTCCCCGTCGCCCGTTACCCGTTCGCCTCCTCCGGAACCTCCTCCTCCAGCCCCCGCACCCGCACGCGATAGCCCACCGCGCCCCCGTCCCGGCGCTCCACGACCACCCGGCCGTCCGCCTCCCGCCGCGTCACGAAGCGCTCCACCGTGGGCCGTTGCCAGCCGTCCCCGGCGTCCGGCACCACCAGCCCGCCGCCCTCCCGGCCGGCCGCCGGCGCCCACACCTCCAGCTCCGTCCCCCCGTCCCCGTCCGCCACCGGCAGTACCGCACCCGCCCGGGCCAGCACCGGGATCCGCGACAGCGGCGCGTCCACCCACACCTGCCCGGGGCCCTCGTACGCCCGCCCGGTCGCGGTGTCGTACCACCGCCCGCGCGGCAGCCGCACCGCCCGCCGGGTCACCCCCGGCTGCATCACCGGCGCCACCAGCAGCGCGTCCCCCAGCAGAAACGCGTTCCCGCAGTCCCGCAGTGCCCGGTCCCGCGGCGAACTCCACCACACCGGGCGCACATACGGCGCCCCCGTCAGCCGCGCCAGCTGACCCAGCGTGACGAAGTACGGCAGCAGCCGCTGCCGCTCCCGCAGCGCCGTCCGGGCGTGCCCGAGCACGGCTGTGCCGAACTCCCACGGCTCCCTGCGGCCCGCCCGGACCGCCGAACGCGTCCGGAACAGCGGCAAGCAGGAGCCCAGTTGGAACCAGCGCAGATACAGCTCCGGCGACGGCGCCCCGGAGGACCCGCCGACGTCCGGCCCGCTGTACGGCACCCCGCACAGCCCCAGCCCCAGCACGAGCGACAGCGAGGCCCGCAGCCCCTCCCAGCCCGTCGCGACATCCCCCGACCAGGTGCCCCCGTACCTCTGGAGCCCCGCCCAGCCGGCCCGCGAGAACAGGAACGGCCGCTCTTCCGGCCGCAGTTCACACAGCCCGTCGAAACCCGCCCGGGCCATCGCCAGCCCGTAGACGTTGTGCGCCTCCCGGTGGTCCCCGCCCCGTCCCTCCAGCGCGTGCCGGGTCGAACGCGGCAGCGTCTGCTCCCCGAACGGCGCGAAGGACACCGGCTCGTTCATGTCGTGCCAGAACCCCGAGAACCCCTGCGCCAGCCGCTCCGCGTACAGCCCTCCCCACCACTTGCGCACCCGCGCATCGGTGAAGTCCGGGTACACCGACTCACCCGGCCACACCACCCCGCGCACCTCCCGCCCCCGCACGTCCCGTACGAAGGCATCGGCCGTCGCCCCGCCCTCGTAGACCGCGTCCCCCGGCTCCGCCTTCACCGCCGGGCCCACGACCGACACCAGCCGCACCCCCTCGGCCCGCAACTCCCGCGCCAGCCCCGGCAGATCGGGATAGCGCCCACGGTCCACGGTGAAGACCCGGTGCCGGTCGAAGTGGTCGATGTCCAGATGGACGGCCGAGAGCGGAAGCTCCCGCTCCTTGTAGCCGGCCACGACCCGGCGCACCTCGTCCTGACCGCCGAACCCCCACCGGGCGTGCTGGTACCCCAGCGCCCACCGGGGCGGCAGCGCGGGCGCACCGGTCAGCGCCGTCCACATCTGCAGCACCCGGGCCGGGGTCCCGGCCAGCACCCAGTAGCGCAGCGGCCCGCCGTCCATCCGCAGCTCACACGTGCCCGGCCGGTCGTGCCCGGAACCGGCACCCTCCGCCCCCTCGCGCAGCACCACCCGGCCGTCCCACGAATTGTCGTGGAACACCAGATGTGTTCCGGCGTCCGCCACCACCAACTGCACCGGCATCGTCAGCGACAGCGGATCGTCCCCCGGCACGAACGCGCCGCCGGGACCGGTGTTCCACAACCGGTGGACGCCGTCCCGCAGCCGCGGCCCGTGCGCCCGGCCGCCCAGCCCGAAGAACCGGGCGTCGGCCCCCACCTCCGAACGCTGCACCCACCGCGACGCGTCGCCGCCCTCCGGCCGCCCGGCCCGCTCGCCCGCCCCGTCCGGCCCCGCCGTACGGTCCCACCAACGCGGCGGCAGCTCCCGCCGCAGCACCGCACCGCCCGGCGTACGCACCTCCACCGCGCCGTGCCGGGACACCGTCACCAGCACCCGCTCCGACACCACCCGCCAGCCGCCCTCCGTATCGGGCTCCAGCACCGCCCGCGCGTCCACCTCGGGACACGCCCCGGCCAGCGCGTACGACGGCTCCGGCCCGGCACCGTCCCAGCCGCAGAACACCGCACCACCGGTCGCCACCCGCACCCGCAGTGACGACCGCGCGAAGTGGATCACCCCGCCGCCCGGCTGCGGGTCCGCCCCCGTGGCAGCCCCCGGCACCCGGGCCCGCTCCGGCGCGCGCGCCGGCTGTGCCACCGCATCCGCCCGCCGCGCCCGCCACGCCGCGCGCACGGAGCGGAGCCCCTGCGCCGGCCCGACCGCCCTGACCACCCGTACCGATCGCACCAGATCACGCCCGTCCATGCCGGTCAGCCTGCCATTGACGCCCGGGTGGGCGGGCATCGTTCAACTGCCGTTCACCTGCGCGGGGTCACGCTCGGCCACGCCCGGGCCCGGGGCCGGACACCCGGTGGCCGGAAACCGCCCGCGGGCCCCGGGCCGCCCGGCCAACGGTCCCGCACCACATCCGCCACCCCCCGAATATGGGCGGCCGGCCCTGGTGCACCGGACGATCACATGGCATCGTCCAGACAAGCCGTGTCACGCGCACACGTCAGGCCGGGAGACCCCCACCATGGTGCGCGCCCGGCGCACACACCGCGTACCACCCGGGAGCCGCCTCATGACCACCGCACCGCACTCCGCCCACCGTCCGGAACCCCTCTGGCAACCGGGCCCGGACCGGATCGCCGGCGCGCAGGTCACCCGCTTCCACACCTGGGCCGCCGCCCACCACGGCGCCCCCGCCCCCACCCCCGACGACCCCGCCGCGAGCTACGCCGACCTGCACCGCTGGTCCGTCGACGACCTCCCCGCCTTCTGGCGCGCCGTCGCCGCCTGGTTCGACGTCCGCTTCACCGCCCCGTACGAGACCGTGCTCGCCGACCGCGCGATGCCCGGCGCCCGCTGGTTCCCCGGCGCCACCCTCAACTACGCCGAACACGCGCTGCGCGCCGGTGAGGACCCGGCCCGCGCCGACGAGCCCGCGCTGCTGTACGTCGACGAGAGCCACCAGCCCACCCCCGTCACCTGGCGGCAGCTGCGCGCCCAGGTCGGCTCGCTGGCCGCCGAACTCCGCCGCCTCGGCGTCCGCCCCGGCGACCGCGTCAGCGGCTATCTCCCCAACGTCCCCCAAGCCGTCGTCGCCCTGCTCGCCACCGCGGCGGTCGGCGGCGTCTGGACGTCCTGCGCCCCCGACTTCGGCGCCCGCAGCGTCCTGGACCGCTTCCAGCAGATCGAACCGGTCGTCCTGTTCACCGTCGACGGCTACCGCTACGGCGGCAAGGAACACGACCGCCGCGACACCGTCACCGAACTCCGCGCCGAACTCCCCACCCTGCGCGCCGTCGTCCACATCCCCCTGCTCGGCACCCCCGCCCCCGAAGGCGCCCTCACCTGGTCGGACCTGACCGGAAACGACACCGAACCGGTCTACGAACAGGTCCCCTTCGACCATCCCCTCTGGGTGCTGTACTCCTCCGGCACCACCGGCCTGCCCAAGGCCATCGTCCAGTCCCAGGGCGGCATCCTCCTCGAACACCTCAAACAGACCGGCCTGCACTGCGACCTCGGCCCCGACGACCGGTTCTTCTGGTACACCTCCACCGGCTGGATGATGTGGAACTTCCTCGTCGCCGGCCTCCTGGTGGGCTCCACGATCGTCCTCTACGACGGCAGCCCCGGCCACCCCGACATCGCCGCCCAGTGGCGGGTCGCCGAGGCCACCCGCGCCACCGTCTTCGGCACCTCCGCCGCGTACGTCATGGCCTGCCGCAAGGCCGGCATCCACCCCGCCCGCGACCTCGACCTCTCCGCCGTCACCTGCGTCGCCACCACCGGCTCCCCGCTCCCCCCGGACGGCTTCCGCTGGCTGCACGACTCCTTCGCGGAGAGCGGCGCCGACCTGTGGACCGCCTCCGTCAGCGGCGGCACCGACGTCTGCAGCTGCTTCGCTGGCGCCGTCCCCACCCTCCCGGTCCACATCGGCGAACTCCAGGCCCCCTGCCTCGGCACCGACCTGCAGGCCTGGGACGCCCAGGGCAAACCCGTCATCGACGAGGTCGGCGAACTCGTCGTCACCCACCCCATGCCGTCCATGCCCACCCGCTTCTGGAACGACCCCGACGGCACCCGCTACCACGACAGCTACTTCGACATGTACCCCGGCGTCTGGCGGCACGGCGACTGGATCACCGTCACCTCCCGCGGCAGCGTCATCATCCACGGACGCTCCGACTCCACCCTCAACCGCCAGGGCGTGCGGATGGGCTCCGCCGACATCTACGAAGCCGTCGAACGCCTCCCCGAGATCCGCGAATCCCTCGTCATCGGCCTGGAACTCCCCGACGGCGGTTACTGGATGCCGCTCTTCGTCCACCTCGCCCCGGGCGCCACCCTCGACGACGCCCTCCGCGACCGCATCAAGCGCACCATCCGCGAACAGCTCTCCCCGCGCCACGTCCCCGACGACATCATCGAGGCCCCCGGCGTCCCGCACACCCTCACCGGCAAGCGCATCGAGGTCCCCGTCAAACGCCTCCTCCAGGGCACCCCGCTCGACAAGGCCGTCAACCCCGGCTCGGTCGACAACCTCGAACTCCTCCGCTTCTACGAGCAGGTGGCCCGCGACCGCACCCGGTAGCCCCCCGGTCAGCGCCGGCCCCGGGACCGCCGACCCGGCCCGGGACCGGCGCGGGACCGCCGTTGTCAGACCCCCCGATTACTCTCGGTGACGAGTGTGTGTCAGGCCGTGCATCCGCCCGGCCGACGCCCGCTGTGCACACCGAGACCACCCAGGGGGAACCATGACCACCACATCCCGGCCCACCGGCCCGTCCGCCGCCCGCCGCAGCCTGCGCCGCGAAATCCCCAGCGCCGCCGCCGTCCTCGCCGACGAACGCGACTTCACCGCCATGCGCCGGTACGCCAGCTTCCCGTTCGACGACCACGCCGGCTACCTCCACCAGATGGAGATCCTGCTGCGCACTCTCGCCGCCCAGGGCGTGCTCACCACCGTCGGCCTCTTCGACCCGGCCGCCTACGCGCAGTACTGCGCCGACCGCTGTCTGGACCCCGACCGGCCCGACAGCCGCAGCCGCTACACCGCCGAAGTGGCCCGCACCGGCGCCACCGTCACCTACGACGGCGAGCCGCTGACCCAGCTCCTCCCCCTACTCGTCGCCGAGGCCGACCGCCGGGCGAACTGGGACCACGCCACCGCCCTCCTCACCCGCGCCGGCCGCTGCGAGACCTGCGGCGCCGACCTCGCCCACGCCGCCTTCACCCGCGCCGGACAGGCCCTCCAAAGCCTCCTCGACGCCCTCGGCGACGGCACCCACCACCTCGTCTGCTCCCTCGCCGCCGGCGCACCACCCCTGCTCGCCGTCCTGCACGCCGACTGCCGCCCCGGCGCCCGCCCCCGACTCGCCGAACACGACGCCCTGGTCTTCTGCACGGTCCTGGCCGCCGGCCTCGCCCTGCGCACCCCCGGCGGCATCGTCTCCCGCACCACGCCCCACCCCGACGACCCGACCACCGACCCGGCCCGAGGCACACCCCGCGACACCGTCCGCGGCTGGTCCCTGCGCAACGCCTGGCCGCACGCCCTCAGCGCCGGCGAGGTCTTCACCGCCTACTGCACCGACGCCGACAGCGGCGAACCGGTACCACCCGAACCAGGCGTCAGCTACGCCCCCGGCCTGCCCGTGACACCCCCGCCCGACCACCCCTGCCACCCCTGACCGGCCACCGGCACCGGCACCGGACCACGCGAACGGCCGCCCCGCCACGAGGGCGGGACGGCCGTCAGGGCCCGTGCGGCGCCACGCGCCGCCCGGCCTCACTCCCCGGAGAGCACCGCCTGCGCGGCCGCCCGCGCATCCTCGGCGGTGTCCGCCGCACGTGCCGCGGCCGCCGCACGCTCGCACTGCGCCAGCGTGTGCTTGGCCAGCGTCGCCCGCACATAAGGAATCGACGCCGCACCCATCGAAAGGCTGGTGACACCGAGCCCCGTCAGCACACACGCCAGCAGCGGATCCGAGGCCGCCTCACCACAGACACCACAGCTCTTGCCCTCGGCCTTCGCCGCCTCGGCCGACAGCGCCACGAGATCCAGCAGCGCCGGCTGCCACGGATCCTGCAGTCGCGACACCGCGCCCACCTGACGGTCGGCCGCGAAGGTGTACTGCGCCAGGTCATTGGTCCCCAGCGAAAGGAACTCCACCTCCTGCAGGATCGACCGCGCCCGCAGAGCCGCCGACGGAATCTCCACCATCGCCCCGAACTTCGCCTGCAGTCCCGCCTCCCGGCAGGCGTCCGCGAACGCCTTGGCGTCGATCCGGTCCGCCACCATCGGCGCCATGACCTCAAGGTAGACCGGCAGCCCCTCGGCAGCCTTCGCCAGCGCCGAGAGCTGCGTCCGCAGCACCTCGGGGTGGTCGAGCAGGGTACGCAGACCCCGCACGCCCAGCGCCGGGTTCGGCTCGTCGGCCGGCGTCAGGAAGTCCAGCGGCTTGTCGGCACCGGCGTCCAGCACGCGCACGACCACGCGCCCCTCCGGGAAGGCCTCCAGCACCTTCCGGTAGGCCTCGACCTGCTTGTCCTCGGACGGCGCCTGCTTGCTGTCGTCCAGGAACAGGAACTCCGTACGGAAGAGCCCGACACCCTCCGCCCCGGCCTCGACCGCGGCGTCCACATCACCGGGGCCGCCGACGTTCGCCAGCAGCGGCACCTTGTGCCCGTCGGACGTGGCACCCGGGCCGGACGACGCGGCCAGCGCCGCCTTCCGCTCCGCCGCGGCACGCTCCAGCTCCGCCCGCTTCGCGGGGCTCGGCTCCACGAAGATCTCCCCGGTGCTGCCGTCGACGGCGATCACCGTGCCCTCGACCAGCTCGCCCGCGCCCGGCAGCGCGACGACGGCCGGCACCCCCAGTGCCCGCGCGAGAATCGCGCTGTGGCTGGTCGGCCCGCCCTCCTCGGTCACGAAACCGAGCACCAGCGACGGGTCGAGCAGCGCGGTGTCGGCCGGCGCCAGATCGCGCGCGATCAGCACGTACGGCTCGTCGCTGTCCGGCACCCCCGGCATCGGCACGCCCAGCAGCCGCGCGACGATACGGTTCCGCACGTCATCGAGGTCGGCCACCCGGCCCGCGAGGTACTCACCGGCACCGGCGAGCAGCGCCCGGTAGGCCGCGAACGCGTCGTAGACCGCCCGCTCCGCGGTGCTGCCCACAGCGATCCGCCGCTCGACGTCCGCCATCAGCTCCGGGTCCTGCGCCATCAGCGCCTGGGCCTCCAGCACGGCCTGCGCCTCACCACCGGCCAGGTTCCCGCGCGCTATCAGGTCGGCGGCCACAGCCTCGACGGCCTGGCGGGCGCGCCCCTGCTCGCGCTCCGCCTCCTCCGCCGGGATCTGCTTGGCCGGCGGCTCCAGCACCGCCGTGCCCATGTGCCGCACCTCGCCTATGGCCACACCGTGGCTCACCCCGACGCCCCGCAGCGTTGTCTCCATTGCACCCGTCTCCGGTTGTGAGCGACGGCCCGGGCCGTCGCGATGAATGTCGTACCTGCCGTCCGCGACGGCGCCCGGCCTACTGCCAGGAGAAGAGCTGGTCGCCGGCTTTCACATCGCCGTCCTCGCGCACGTCACCGAGCGCGTCGGCGGTGGCCTCCAGAGCGACGACCGGGCACACCGGGGACTTGCCGGCCGCCTCGACCGCAGCGGGGTCCCAGCGCACGATCTCCTGGCCGCGGGTCACGTTGTCGCCCTTGTTCACGAGCAGCTCGAAGCCCTCGCCGTTGAGCTGAACGGTGTCGATACCGAGGTGTGTGAGCACGCCGTGGCCCTCGGGGTCCACGACGACGAAGGCGTGCGGGTGCAGAGAGACGACAACACCGTCCACGGGGGAGACGGCGGCGGACGGCTCACGAACGGGGTCGATGGCGGTACCGGGTCCCACCATCGCGCCGGAGAACACCGGGTCGGGCACGGCCGCGAGTCCGATGGCGCGTCCTGCGAGCGGGGACGTCACGGTGGTCATGGGAAGCCTCCCAGGGGTGGAGATTCATCAGGCCGCCGTCACTACCTGTCCTGGACGGCGCACCGTTCAGAGCGTAAGTCATAAGAACTGACGGCTCCCCACGACAGAGGCCGGTCGAACCCGCGAGTCCCGCTGAATCGATTTGCCTCACCCACAGCAGAGCTGTACTGTCTGAGACCTGCCCCGGACAGCCAGCCGCAAAGAACTGCGGCCCGGTTGAGGTGGGCGGCACTCCTCAGCGTCTTGATCGCGACTCAAGAATTGAGCGCTTCTGCATGCTTGCAGAAAAGCGGCGGTTCGAAAGCCCGAAAAGGCCTGATAGAGTGTGAAACACCGAAGGGAAGCGCCCGGAGGAAGCCCGAGAGGGAGTCCAAAGGAAGCGTCCGTTCCTTGAGAACTCAACAGCGTGCCAAAAGTCAACGCCAGA
>NZ_JBFACE010000013.1:0-200146 GCF_040640655.1 Streptomyces sp. NPDC021749
AGCACGACGTCGCCGGGTGCAGGCGGCCGGGACCGCGGTGGTGGTCCTGTGCTACCTCGTCTCCCTCGCCGTCTTCGCCCTGATCACCCATTGACTCCGTGTACCCCTCGCGGCCGAAGCCGTGCTGGTCGGCCGCGCCTCTTCGTGGTCGAGTGACGGGGAACCGAGCCGGTCGCCGGCGTCGTCCTGCAGGTCATGATCGATCCCAGCAACCTCAGCCTTGATCAGCTCGCCGATGCCTGGCGGCGGGTGCATGACGGGTCCCCGGCGGACGAAGTTGGAGGACGATATCTGGGTGGGTGATACCGGGCTGCTGAACGGTCAACTCGCCGCGCAGGACGGCGAGATCGACGCCGGGCGGGTGCTGTGCCCAGGCAATGTGGCGGGGTGGGCGCGTCTTGCCGCGGAGGTGATCGCGCCGTTCAGCGTCCGTCGCGTCCCGGTGGGAATGCCCGAGCAGCACCTCAGTCGTATGCGCATCCTCTCGGGGATCGTCAACGACTACCCCTACGGCGATCCGGGCCAAGACCTGATCGACGAGGCCGCCTGCCTTCCGGCCCGGCCGACCCGCGGAGTGCTGGCCGGCTACCTCGTGACCATGAACGCGACCAGTTGGTACGCGATGTCGGAGAGAATCACCACCCGCTCCGTACCGGACGCCATGATCAAGGGCATCGAGGCCGCCGTGTTGCTGCTGGGCGATCGGCCCTGCACGCACGGCTCCGGCGAGCACCCCGACACCAACGATCCGGACCACGTGAACCGGATCGGCTATCAACTGCGCAGCCCGGGCGGCCGGGCCGAAATCTCCGAGTATTACGGGTGGGATGAGGAAGACGAAGAGGACCTGGAGGACGAGCCCCTGGATGCCTGGGTGTGCCCTGCCTTCCTGCGCGACCTGGCGGACGAGACGCTCACGACGTTGGCCTGTGAGGTACGCACGGCGCGGTGACAGGAGCTGAGCACCGTTCAGCGGGCCGCCAGGTCCTGCTCCGCCCAGATGGTCTTGCCCCGCCTGGCGTGCCGGGTGCCCCAGCGCTGGGTGAGCTGGGCGACCAGGAGGAGGCCGCGTCCGCCCTCGTCGAAGACGCGGGCCCGGCGCAGATGCGGGGCGGTGTCGCGGGAGTCGGAGACTTCGCAGATGAGGCTGCGGTTGTGGATCAGCCGCAGCTGGATGGGCGGCTGCCCGTACCGGATGGCGTTGGTGACCAGTTCGCTGACCACCAGCTCGGTGGTGAAGACCGCGTCGTGCAGCCCCCAGGCCGTCAGTTGCGCGGTCGCGTCGCGCCGGGTCCGGGCGACGGCGGCGGGGTCGGAGGGCACGTCCCAGTGGGCGACCCGGTCGGCTCCCAGCGCGTGGGTGCGGGCGATCAGCAGCACGATGTCGTCGGCGGGACGGGCCGGGAGCAGTGCGTCGAGGACGTTGTCGCAGGCCTCCTCCATGGACGTGGCGGGCCGGGCGAGAGTGCTGCACAACAGGTCGAGCTGCTCGTCGGGATCGCGGCCGGGGGACCCGAGGAGGCCGTCGGTGAAGAGGGCCAGCAGGCTGCCTTCGGGCAGCTCGACCTCGACGGATTCGAAGGGCAGACCGCCCAGCCCGAGCGGTGGGCCCGGTGGTACGTCGAGGACCTCCGCCTGGCCGTCCGGGGTGACCACGGCGGGCGTCGGATGGCCGGCGCGGGCCAGTGAGCAGTGCCGGGAGACCGGGTCGTAGACGGCGTAGAGGCAGGTGGCGCCCACGTCGCCGGGAGCGGCGGGACGGGACCCGTCGGCTTCGACGTCCGACTCGGTCGCGGCGTCGGCGGACAGCCGCAGCACGATGTCGTCGAAGTGGGTGAGCAGCTCGTCCGGCGGCAGATCGATATCGGCCAGGGTGCGGATCGCGGTCCGCAGCCGGCCCATGGTGACCGATGCCTCGACCCCGTGGCCGACGACATCGCCGACGACCAGGGCGACCCGGGCACCGGAGAGCGGGATGACGTCGAACCAGTCGCCGCCCACCCCTGCCTGCGCGGGGAGGTACCGGTAGGCGACGTCCAGGGCGCTCTGGTCGGGCAGGCCCCGGGGCAGCAGGCTGCGCTGCAGGGCGTCCGCCATGTGGTGTTCCCGGGCGTAGCGGCGGGCGTTGTCGATGCAGACGGCGGCTCGGGCGCAGAGTTCCTCGGCCAGGGCCAGGTCGTCCTCCTCGAACGGTGCGGTCCGTCCTTCGCGCCAGAAGTTGGCCACGCCGGCGACGAGGCCGCGGGCGTACAGCGGGGCGGCGATGAGGGAGTGGATGCCGTAGTCGAGCAGCCGCCGGGCGCGTTCGGGGTCCTGGGCCTGCCATCCGTGAGCCGTGCGCAGGTCCGGTTCGATCCGTGCGCGCCCCTCAGCCATGCCTCTGGCCTGGGGCGTCGAGGGCCGGAAGGTGATCCGTTCGCCGGTGGGATAGAGCGGGTGGTCGTCGCGGACGCCGACGGTGGCGGTGCGGCGCAGCGTAGTCTGCGTGCCGTGGGGCTCCTCGCCGCGCAGCACCGGCTCGGCCAGGTCGACGGTGACGAAGTCGGCGAACCGCGGTACCGCCGCATCGGCCAGTTCCCGGGCGGTCCGGGTCACATCGAGGGTCGAGCCGATGCGGACGCTGCCCTCGTACATGACGTTCAGCCGGTTCCGGGCCGCCTCCGTCTTTCCGGACAGGGCGTGCAGCTCGGTCGAATCGCGGAGGGTGACGACGGTGCCTCCGGGGTCGTCCTGCCCCTCGGTGGCGCGCTGGTTGACGGCGAGCAGCCGGTCCCCCGCCGAGTGCAGCTCGTCGCTGGCCGGTCGGCCCGAGGCCAGCAGGGCGGCGGTGCGCGGGGCGAGGCCGAGGGTGTCGACGTGCCGGCCCTCGGCATCGGCGGGGAGGTCGAGCAGCCGACGGGCCTCGTCGTTGGCGAGCAGCAGCCGGCGGTCCTCGTCGACGATCAGGACGCCTTCCCGGACGGAGTGCAGCACCGCGTCATGGTGCTCGTAGAGCCGGGTGATCTCGGCCGGTCCCAGGCCGTGCGTCTGCCGCAGCAGCCGCCGGCTGAGCAGCGCCGTCCCGCCGGCGGTGACGGCCATCGCGGCGGCCGCGGCGGCCAGGACCACCGGCACCTGCCGGTTGAGGGTGGCGCTGACGTTCTTCGTGGTGATGCCGGCGACGACCGCGCCGATCACCCGGCCCTGCGCGTCCCTGATCGGCACGTTGGCCCGGACCTGGGGTCCGAGCGTCCCCTTGGCCGTCTCCGTCGTCGTGTGACCGGACAGCACCGACCTCAGATCACTGCTGAAGTGTTTGCCGATCCGGTCCGGTTTGGGATGGGTGTAGCGGATGCCGTCCCGGTTCACGACGACGACGAAATCGACCCCGGACCCCAGCCTGACCGACTCGGCCCGGGGCTGGAGCGCCGCCGTGGGATCGCGGGACCGCATGGCGGCCTCGATGCCCGGCGCATGGGCGAACGCCTCGGCCACGCCCAGTGACCGCTGACCGGCCTCGTGTGTGCTGTTGCGCTGGGCGTCGATGACGAGTGCGAAGGCGGCGCCGACGCAGAGCAGCACGATGACCGCCAACTGCAACAGGAACATCTGGCCGACGACGCTGTGCACGCTCAGCACCGAGCGGGAGCCCGTGCGCCTGCCGCGTCCGGGTCTCCGCGCATGTGCGGCCACCATGCCCTTCCACTCCTCTTTCGCTGGGGGAAGGCGATGTGTCGCCGGGGAGGCGACCGGGCCCCTGCCCGCCAGACGGTCCCCGCAGGCCGGAACCCCGGGCCCTACGACGGTCCGGTTCACAGACCGCCGGCTGTCGTGGAACGTACGGCCTCGGATGACGGCCCTCTCTCGGGCAGTGCCGCCCCAGGGCGCACCTCCAGAGTGCCGTCCCTGCGCCAGCCCTGCATGAGCGGTGCCGTCCTTACGTCAAGGGTAGGACGTCAGCAGGCGGATCCCAGGCCCGAAGCCCAAGCCCCTGGCCCGGCGGCCGGGCTCGGCGTGCCAGCATGCCACCCCGGCGGCGGGGCCTCGGGGGGGCACGGTGCCTGGTGTCCCCGCCGTCGGCACCGCTGGATGATCCGGGTGGCGGCGTCCGGCGGGGCGGGACGGCGGGGTGCAGAACAGATGCTTCTGGCTGCCAGAAGCGAACGATCTTGGACTTGCGGCGGATACCCGGCCATCCTTGAAGCCGATCTCGGCTCCCGGCTCACCGCCTGCCAGGGCCGGCCCACGGTCAACTCCTCCACCCCGCGCCAAGCACCGGAGCCGACAACCATGCACATCAGACTCATCCATGGATTCGCCCTGCTGTGCACCGGCCTCCTCGCCGGTGCGTTCGGCTACGGCGCGGCCAACCTCGTCCCGACCTTCCACGCGGTACCGCTGGAGATGCGGTTGTCGTTCCACGCCGAACTGATGAAGATGAACGGCATCACGATGCAGACGGCGATGGGCGCGTCGATCCTGAGTTCCCTCACACTCGCCGTCCTGACAGCGGGCCGCGCCCGACTGGTCGCGGGTGCGGCAGGGCTACTGGCCCTCGCGTCCTTTGTGATAACCCGGTTCGGCAATGTGCCGATCAACGCGCGGATCAAGCAGTGGGCGCTCGCCTCGGCCCCGCCCGGTCATGCGGAGATCCTGCGGCGCTGGGAACTGTTCAACACCATGCGCACACTCACCGCCTTGGCGGCCTTCGCTCTACTGATCGCCCTCGCCGTCCGCGAACTGCGAGCAGCCGGCCGCTCCGTACCTGGTCAGGGGCACGGGTCCTAGTGTGCTGTCCCGGCCCGGCTGCAGAACTTCCTCAGACACGGCAGCCCAGACTCCAGCTCCTTGACACGCTCCAGGGCATCGCGGACCAACTCCCGTTCCTGGTAGGTGAGAGGGACTGCCCTCGCCCGGGCGCGGGCGAACCTTTGGCGTAGGCGGAGTCGGTCGTCAGAGATCGACGGGTGGAGCGCAAAAATCGGCAAGTGCCGAAGAAATGTCAGGCCGGGGCGGCCGGAGAGCCGCGTCTCGCCGGTGACGGTGAAACCTGCACGGGCCAGTACGGCCCGGGACGCCGCGTTGTCGAGGGTGGCGGCCGCGCGCAGGGTGGTCAACCCGTATCTGTTGGCGGCGAGGCCGCACACCTCCCGCACGGCCGAGGTGGCCAGCCCCATACCCGCGGCCCGCTGCGCGATCCGATACCCGAGCTCGGCACCGCCGTCCATGACGTCCACCAGGTTGATCCGCCCCAGTACCTCGTTCGCGGCACCGATCAGCACGTGGAAGAAGCAGACCCCGGCCTCCTGCTCGGCCAGCCGGTCACGGTGTACCTCGTCGAACCGGGCGAAGTAGTCCTCACCGCGGTCGGGAACGGACGCTGCGAAATAGGCCCGATTCTCCCGCTCGAAGGCCAGGAGCGCAGGGACGTGGTCCGGACGCAG
This sequence comes from Streptomyces sp. NPDC021749, assembly GCF_040640655.1. Classification (NCBI taxonomy): domain Bacteria; kingdom Bacillati; phylum Actinomycetota; class Actinomycetes; order Kitasatosporales; family Streptomycetaceae; genus Streptomyces; species Streptomyces sp. NPDC021749. Next base: position 5,424 of record NZ_JBFACE010000013.1, read on the forward strand.
CAGTTGAAGCTCAGGCATGGCCTAGGACGATAGGCAACCTGACGGTCCGCCCGCCACACGTCGCACCTTCCTCTCCGCTCCGCAGGGTCACCGGGGTCACCGGGGGCACCGCAGGACCCGATCACGACCCGGAGCCGGCGGGAACGCTCGGGTTGGCCGTGTCGAAGTAGACCGTGTCCGTGTCTGGATCGAGAAGGAACGTGCCGGAGCACGTCCCGCCCGTCACTTCACGGTCGCATCATCACCGCGCCGAGCGCGAGCATCGCCGCAGTTGCGCCAGCGGGCACGCCGGATGCTTGGCGGCCGGGAGCCGCGGGCGGCGACCACGGGCAGGCACGTCATCTCCCGTCAGGGACCGTCGCGGTGTTCCGGCGGCTTGCGGCGATCCGCGCCGGAGCGGGTCAGTGCGCGAAGCGGGCGCTGGGCAGGGCGACGGTGACGGTGGTGCCGAAGCGGGCGCCGGCCAGGGCGACGTTGACGGTGGTGCCGCCGATGACGCTCAGCCGTCTGTAGGCTCTGTGGCCTCGGGGGGAGAGCTCATGCGCCTTGTGATGACCGACGACTATGCCGCGATCGTCATGTCCGTCGACGCCGGTCTGCTGGTGGGGGGAGCCGTACAGGCCCACGGCACGATCAACACGGTCAAAGAGCGTGTCAGAGCGGTGAACGAGCGACACGCGGCAGCCGTGAGGGTGATCGCCGACCGCCTTCGCGCAGGGGAAGAGCCGACGCATGCCGAACTGTCCCGGGCGCACAGGTGGGCCCGGAAGGCAGCAGGAGACCTGCGGAGGCGCTTCGAAAGGCCCGCAACCGTAGGCCTGTTGTGGGCCGTCATGTCGTTGTGGCTCGCCGTCTCCGTGATCGCGACCCTGTGGTGGTCAGCTACGGCAGGACACGGCCGAGCCCCGTGGCTGGCCGCGGCAACGTTGGCGACCACAGCCCTCGCCACCCTCGTCCTCCTGGCAGAGACGGCTCTCCGGTTCTGGTGGGCCGGCGAGGCGGCGACGGACGCCTTGGAGGAGGAACGACTCCAACGCCACGTTGCGGCGGTCGACATGGACCCCGAGTTGTCTCAACGTGTCAGGCAGCACCTCGACGAGTTCGCCAGGGGCGGCCCAACACCCCACTGAGGGCGAAGCGGTCTGGTCGGTTTCGCCACGGCGCCCGTCGTGTGGAGATCGCGGGTGCACTCGCAGTGCCGCCGCTCCTTTTCTTAGCGGGATGTTAGATCTGGCGGCGAAGCCTTGTTCCGGTGTGCTGGCGCACGCATGCTCTGGGCACGTCATCACCCCTCTCACCAGGGGTCTTTTCGTCAGGAGCCGCCATGTCACTGTCTGCCGGAACGCGCGAAACACCGCCCGGCGACGAGCGCGCGAAGCGCCGTCTCGCTCTGGTCGGCGGGTCGCTCGGCAATCTCGTCGAGTGGTACGACTGGTTCGTCTACGCCACCTTTGCGATCTACTTCGCCGACTCGTTCTTCCCCGGGGAGAACCCGACCGCCCAGCTGATGAACACGGCGGGGATCTTCGCCGTCGGCTTCCTGATGCGACCGGTCGGAGGCTGGATCCTCGGACGCGCCGCGGACCGTCACGGGCGCAAAAGCGCGCTCACCCTCACCGTCGCCATGATGTCGATCGCGGCACTGCTCATCGCCGTCGCACCCACCTACGGACAGGCCGGCTACTTCGGTGCACTGGTCCTGCTGCTGGCGCGGCTCTTGCAGGGGATGAGCATCGGCGGGGAGTACGCCGCGAGCGCCACCTACCTGACCGAGGCCTCGGCCCGCGGTCGCCGGGGGCTGGGCTCGTCGATGCAGTACGTGTCGATGACCTGCGGCCAGCTGCTCGGTCTGGGCATTCTCATCACCATGCAGCACACCCTCAGCAATGACCAGCTGGCGAGCTGGGGATGGCGGATCCCCTTCGTGCTGGGGGCGCTCTTCGCGGTGGTGGTCTTCTGGCTGCGGCGTCGCTTGCAGGAGACCGAGGCGTTCACCGAGGTGTCGGCGGCCGGCGGCGCGAAGGACGACACCCGCGGCACTCTGAAGGCGCTCTGGTTGCACCGCCGTCAGGCGTGTCTGGTCATGGCGCTCACCCTCGGTGGCACGGTGGCCTACTACACGTACACGACGTATCTGACCAAGTACCTGGTCGGTAGCGCGGGCATGGCGAAGTCCACCGCGACGCTGGTCAGCTTCACCTCGCTGGTGGTCTTCGCCGTGCTGCAGCCGTTCGCGGGGGCGCTGTCGGACCGCATCGGCCGCCGTCCGCTGCTGATCACCTTCGCGGTCGGCTGCACGGTCGGCACCTACCCGATCATGATGGCGCTGCGGTCGGCGTCGTCGTACTGGTCAGCGCTGGGGCTGTCGCTGCTGGCCCTGGTGATCGTCACCGGGTACACCTCGATCAACGCGGCCGTGAAGGCGGAGCTGTTCCCCACCGGGGTGCGCGCGCTGGGCGTGGCGCTGCCCTACGGGATCGCCAACGCGCTCTTCGGCGGTACGGCGGAATACGTGGCGCTGTGGTTCAAGGACGCGGGCCACGAGACCATGTTCTTCTGGTACGTGTCCGGGTGCGCGCTGGTCTCGCTGGTGACGTACGTCCTGATGCCGGACACTCGGGACGCCGCGCTCAGCCGGGCCGAGGCCGTGTCCGAGGCCGCGTCCGGGGCGGCATCCGAACCGGCCGTCGTGCCGGGCGCTCCGCTGGAAGCCAGAAGTTGATCTTTCGCGGCGGCAGGGGCAGGTAGCTGCACGGCGCCGGCCGCAGCCAGGGCGATCGGCAGCCTCTTTCGTGGAGGCTGCCGATGTTGTATGCCAGGAGGCACACTGTCCCAGGTGACCGGGGGATGACAGAGGAAAGCCCGCATGCACGCACTTTTGGTCGAGGACGACGACCGCATGGCCCACGCCCTGGGCATCGCCCTCGCTCAGCGCGGGCACACCGTCCGCCGGGTCGGCCGGGCCTCGGACGCGCTGCAGCATGCGCACGAGGCCGAGTTCGTGCTGCTCGACCTCGGCCTGCCGGACCTGGACGGCCTGGAGCTGCTACGGCGGCTGCGGGCCGTCTGCAGTGCCCCCTTGATCGTGGTCACCGCCCGCTGCGGGGAGCGCGACATCGTGCAGGGCCTGCGCGCGGGCGCCGACGACTATGTGATCAAGCCGTTCCGGACCGCGGAGCTGATGGCCCGCATCGATGCCGTCCGCCGGCGCACGGACGTACCCTCCGGCGGCCGGAACGCGGGCGACGGCGACCGCGGCGGGCCGGTCCGCACCGGTGACGTCGACATCGACCTGGCGGCCCGCACCGTCACGGTGGCCGGGGCGGAGGTGCGGCTGACCCGCCGGGAGTACGACGTGCTGGCGTTTCTCGCCGCGCGGCCGGGCGAGGTGCACTCGCGGGAGGAGATCCTGGACCGCATCTGGGGCGATGTCTTCCTGACCGCCTCACGGTCGCTGGACGTCCATGTCGCGGGCGTCCGCGCCAAGACGGGCCGGCCGGGCCTGATCCGTACGGTCCGCGGATTCGGCTACCAGCTGGGTGACGGCGGCCGGGAGGACGGCCCATGAGGCGCCGGCTGCTGGCCGTGCTGATCGTGCTCATGGGAGTGGCGGTGCTGCTGCTGTCCGTCCCTCTGGCCGGCACCCTCGCCCAGAGCCGCACCGAGCATCTGCTGCTCCAGCGGCGGGCCGACGCGGTGCGGTTCGCCGACCTCGCCGACCGGGTGCGTACCCCGACCGACCGGGCTGAGCTGTCCGCCGAGATCGGCCGGTACGCCGAGCTGTACGCGGCCGGGGTACTGGTGGAGGACGCGGCAGGACATCCGGTCGCCCGGGCCGGCCGGGGCGCTGCGGCGAAGGCTGCCGCCCAGGCGGTGGACGCCCGGAGCCGGGCCTTGACCGGCCGCCCGACGGCGCAGCTGCCGACGATCTGGCCCTGGGGCCCGTCCACCGTGGTGCTGGCCGAGCCGGTGGGCCAGGACGAGCGGGTGAGCGGAGCGGTGGTGCTGGCCGCCCCCACCGATGCGGCACGACGGGACGTGGCCGTCCGCTCCGCCCTCATCGCGGCGGGCGCGCTCGCCGCCTTCACCACGGCTGCCCTGGTCGCGGTGGGGATCACCCGGTGGCTGATGCGCCCGGTGCGTGATCTGGACCGGGCCGTCGAAGGGCTGGCCGCCGGCAGCCTCCAGGCACGGGCCGCCTCCGACACCGGGCCGCCGGAACTCCGCCGACTGCGACAGCACTTCAACACCATGGCGGAGGCGGTGGCCGACTCCATCGGCCGTCAGCGGGACTTCGTGGCCGACGCCTCCCATCAGCTGCGCAACCCACTGGCCACCCTCGTGCTCCAGCTGGAGAACATCGAACCGCACCTCCGTCCCGGCCCGGGCCGGGACGAGTTCACCCGCGCCCTCGACGAGGCCGAACGACTGGGGGAACTGCTCGACGGACTGCTCGCGCTGGCCCGGGTGGAATCGGGCACCGCGGCCCTGACCGAGCAGGACCTGTCCGCGGAGGTACGTGAGCGCGTGACGGCCTGGGACTCCGTCTTCCGCAAGGCCGGTATCGAGCTGACCGCCGACGTCAGCGACGGCCTGCGCGGGCGGGTCCTGCCCGATGCGGTGGGCCGCATCCTGGACGCGCTGCTCGACAACGCCGCCAAGTTCCTCCCGCCCGGAAGCCGGGTCGAGGTACACGCCACGCTGCGGGACGGCACCGTCGTCGTGCGCGTCGCCGACGACGGCCCCGGCGTCTCTGAGGACCAATTGCCCACCCTGCTGCGGCGTTTCGTCCGCGGCGCGCAGCACCAGAACACCCCCGGCAGCGGGCTGGGGCTGGCCATCGCCGACGAGATCGCACGCATCAGCGGCGGCCGGCTCTCCGTCGGCCACAACACACCGCGAGGCCTCGCGGTGGAGCTGCTGTTGCCGGAGAGCGGGGGAAGGCAGTGACCGCCGTGTCTGCCTGGTCCGGTTGCCGGTCAGCCGTATGCGGAGCGGTAGTAGTCGGCCGCGCCGGGGTGGAGCGGCACGCCTCCGGTGGAGATGGCGAAGCGGGGCTCCAGCCGCGCCCCCGCCGTCACGTCCCGTAGCAGGTCGCGCCACCGGACGAAGACCACCTGGAGCAGTTCGCGCACCGCGTCCGCGGGCACATCGGTCCGTGCCAGCAGGTAGTTGCCGACGCCGATGGTGCCCACGGGCGCCCGCAGCCCGTACACCCCGACGGGGAGCGTGACCGTCGTGTACACCGGGCCGTAGCGATCGCGCAGCGGGGCCACGAAACCGTCCAGCGGCAGGAAGCGCAGCGGGACGGCGCGGGCGAGCTGCGACAGCGCGGGCGTCGGCACACCGCCGGACCAGATCAGCGCATCGACCGTGCCGGCGCGCAGGGCCCGCACCGACTCGCCGAGGCCGAGCCGCAGCTCGCGCACCGCTCGGTCGCCGCTCAGTCCGGCGGCCCGCAGCAACCGGCTCGCCAGGACCTGGACTCCCGACCCTTCCGCTCCCGTGGCGACCGGCCGCCCGGCGAGTGCCTGGACCGTGCGGACCGGTCCGTGGGCGGGGACGACGAGATGCGTGTAGTTCACATAGACCCGGGCCAGTGCCCTGACCGGCACCGGCCGGGAGAACTCCGCCCGGCCGTGCACCGCGTCCTCGGCGGCGTCGGCCATCGCCAGCGCAAGCTCCACCGCACCCCGGTCGAGCCGACGCAGGTTGTCGACGCTCGCCGAGGTCCCCACGGGAACGATCTTCAGCCGGTGCTCGCCGGAGGTGACGGCCTTCGCCAGCGCCCGGCCGAAGGCGTGGTACGGCCCACCCTGGGGTCCCGTGGCGAACCGCAGCCGCCGCACGGGACCGGACTGCGACGAGCAGCCGGCCAGGAGGGCGGCCAGCCCGCCGACGCCGAGCCCCAGCACGCTCCGGCGACCGGGGCCGGGGTACGGCTCCTCTCCGGCCCGCGACACGGCTTGCGCCGGAGCCGGTGCCCCGGCTGCCGCTGTCCGCCCCGCATCTGCGCTGGTCACGGGCCGGAGTGTAACCGCCGTGCGCACATCACGGCCATGGCCTCGGACCGGCGGTAACGGGCGGCAAGGCCGTGGATACGGAGCCGCCGGAGGGTTCTCCCGTCCTCGTCCGCGGGGCATGCCGGCGCCGGGGAACCGTGCGGCGAGGATGGCGTGCATGACGATCGTGTTCCGGATTCCGGCCAGTGGTGCGGAGCGAGTGGGGTTCGCCTACTCGCCGGCGATGGAAGCCGTGCTGAGTCTTCATGTGCTGGTGGAGCCCAAGCACCACCCGGTCCAACATGGGTGGGTGCGGGCCATGCGCAAGCTGTCACCGGGGCTGAAACGGGAGATCGAGGCCTTCTCCTTCGCGGTGCGCGCGTACTTTCCCGAGTTCCTCTTTCCCCAACCGACGGGCGGGCTGCCGGACTTCGCGGGTGAGCTGGCCGGCCTGCGCGCAGCGGACCCGGATCTGGTACGTCTGGAATTCGCCGTCCCGTTGCTCAGCCCGTGGCCGGGCGGCGACGAAGGCAGGGATCCGCGGGTTCTGGACCGACCGGAAGTGCGCCGCCGTCTGCGCGAGCGGGCCGTGGTGGAGAGCGACGAGGCGATGGCCGCGATGCTGTTGGACGACCCCCGGGCGCTGCTGGAGCGGTTCCTGGCCATGCTGGAGCGGTACTGGCAGGAGGCGTTCGAGGACGAATGGGCGCGGCTGGAGCCTGAATTGGCGGCCGGTGTCAGCGAGGCGGGCCACCAGATCGCCGAGCGCGGCCTGTACGGGATGCTCCGCGGCCTGTGGCCGGAGGTACGCAGTGATGCGCGGGCCGAGACGTTCTGGCTGGAGAGACCACACGATCACGACATCGCCATCGGGCCGGAGGACAGGCTCGTGCTCGCCCCCAGCGCCTACGTATGGCCGCATGTGCGGGTCAACTGCGATGTCCCCTGGCCCCTCGGACTGGTCTTCCCCCTCTCCTCGATCACCCGGGAGGCCCGCCCGAGGATTCCGCCCGCCCGGCTCGTCGGCACTCTCCGGGCGCTCGCCGACGACACCCGGCTGCGCGCCCTGCGGCTGATCGCCGAACGCCCGCGCAGCACCCAGGAACTCGCTCCGCTCGTCGGCGTCAGCGAGGCCGCGCTCTCCAAGCACCTGCGCGTACTGGCGGACGCCGGCCTGCTGGAACGCCGCCGCGAGGGCTATTACGTCCTGTACCGGCTCGTGCCCGACCAGGTGGCGGGCCTGGCCCCCAGCCTGGACAGCTTCCTGCACAGCGACGATCCCGGCCAGGGACGGGCCACTGATTAGCTGTCTTCCGAATGAGTTGATCACGGCCGCTGGGGAGACCAACAGTGGCGGCATGTCACTGCTGAGGGACCGCAATTTCCTGCTTCTCTTCGTCGGCCAGGGCGTCTCACGCTTCGGCGACGGTCTGTACACCGCCGCGACCGCGTGGCTGGCCTGGTCACTGACGAAGGATCCGGCTGCCGTGGCCCTGGTCGGCGTGGCCGCGTTCGCGCCCGCCTTCGTCGCCACGTTCGTCGGTGCCTCGTACGCCGATCGCCACGACCGCCGGAAGCTGATGGTCACCACCGATCTGGTCCGGGTCGCCGTGCTGGCGGCGGCCCTGGGGCTGCTCTCCCTCGGCCTGTTGAATCTGCCGGTGCTGGTGGCGGCGACCGCGTTGCTGGCGTTGGTCGGTGCGCCGTTCGCACCGGCCCGCAACGCCATCGTCACGCAGATCGTGCCGGGCGAGCGGCTGCTGCAGGCCAACGGGCTTCTGCAAGTGGCCTTCAGAGCGGCCTTCTTCGTCGGTCCGCTGATGCTCGCGCCGCTGCTCGCCTACGGCTCACTGCAGTTGGCGCTGGTGGTCAACGGGCTGACGTTCGTGGTCTCGGCGGGTGCGGTGGCCGCCATCCGCGTGCCACGCCCTGCTCCGAGCGACAGCCGTGCGGGGCTGTGGTCCGATCTCGCGGCCGGGCTCAGGGCGGTGCGCGCCGCCCCCGACGCGCTGGTGGTCATCGTGACGTTCGCGCTCGCACTCGCCCTCACCAACGGTTTCCTGACGGTCGGTCTGGTCGGCGTCGCGGCCCAGGGCAGTCAGTACGGCTTGCTGCTGGGCGTCGCCGGGGTTGCCGAGGTGGTCGGGGCGCTGCTGATCTCCCAACTGCCCGTCCGCCGGCCGGCCATGGCCGCGGTGCTGGCTTGGGCGCTGCTCGGGATCTTCCGGGCTCCGCTGGGCATGGTCACCTCCGGTGCCGTGGCAGCGGTTCTCCTGGCGGCCACCGGGCTGGCTTCGGCCCTCACCGACATCCCGCTGATCGCAGTGGTGCAGCAGCGCATTCCGCCGCACCATCTCGCGAAGGCGCTGGGCCTGTGGGAGGCCGGGGTCGCCGGAGCCCTGACGGTCTCGCCCTTCGTGGCCTCGACCGTGATCACGCTCGTCGGGGTCCGGCGAGCCTTCCTGCTCTCCGGTGCCGCCCTCGTCGTCCTGGCCGTGATCGCCGCGCTCGTCCTCGCCCGTATCAGCGCACCGCAGTCCCCGCGAGGCCGGAGCGACGTTACTGCCGAGGGGTCCGGGCCGGGCGCAGTCGCCCACAAGCCTGCGCGGTGACGTACCGGTGTCCGCGGCACTGCACTACGTGCTCGACCGCTTCCGTCCGCTGTCGGCCGGGGCGCCACCGGGCGCGGCAGACGCGGCAGTCTGGGCGGCGGCGCGGGCGAGGCTGGCTTCGACGCGTCGCAGGGCTTCCAGCGTTTCGGCTTCCTGCTCAGGGGTGAGGGCGCCGGTCGAGGCCTCTTCGAGCTCGGCCCAGATGCGTTCGACTTCTCGGCGCAGCGCCTGACTGGCGGCAGTGGGCTCGATGAGGGTGGCGCGTTTGTCGTCGGGGCAGGGGCGGCGGCGGACGAAGCCGGCGTTTTCCAGACGCTTGATGCTGCGGGTCATGGTGGCGGCGTCGGAGTCGATCAGACGCACCAGATCGGTCTGCCGCTGGGGGCCGAGTTCCCACAGGTGCATCATGACCAGTTCCTGGCCGAGGTGGAGGCCGAGCGGACGCAACAGCTGTCCGGCGATCATGCGGTGCAGGCGGGCCACCCGGAAGATCGCGTGACTGACGGGCCCCGCCTGGGCGGAGGCGGGCACCGGCACGGTGGAGGTGGCCGGCGTCACCTTCGGCGGCTGGCTCGGTCGGCTGGAGGTGTTCGGGTCGGCTGCCCGGCTCATCAGGATCTCTCCTTCCCCGGCCCTGAAGCTGGCCGGACAGCAATCAGGATAACCGCCGCTTCACGCTCTTCGACGCCTCCGTGAACAACGGAGAGCCCCAAGTGAAGACGGACAAGGTGACACGGCTCACGCACCACGCCGGAAGGTCTGACTTGATTTACTTGTCCGGACAGGTGTTTTACTTGTTCGGACAGGCAACGCCCTGGCGCGGGCACGGAGAACCCGGCCCGCAGCACATCACTCACCCCCAGGGAGAGACCATGACCACTGCTTTCGACCCGATCGTCCTCGGCAGCAAGCCCCTGGCAAACCGCGTCGTGATGGCGCCGATGACCCGCAGCCGCGCCTACGGACCCGGTGCCGAGCCGACGGAACTGATGGCGACGTACTACGCACAGCGGGCCGGCGCCGGGCTGATCGTCACCGAGGGCATCCAGCCCTCGACGGTCGGCCAGGGCTACCCCGACACCCCCGGCCTGCACACGCCCGGGCAGGTCCGGGCCTGGCGGACGGTGACCGACGCCGTGCACCGCGAGGGCGGCGTGATCTTCGCCCAGCTGATGCACACCGGGCGGATCGGCCACCCGAGCCTGCTGCCCGACGGCCTGGTGCCGGTGGGTCCGTCGGCGGTGGCCGCCAAGGGACAGGTCTTCACCCATGAGGGGCCGAAGGAATACGTGACGCCGAAGGAGCTGAGCGAGGCGGAGATCCAGCAGACCATCGCCGACTTCGCCGACGCGGCCCGCAACGCCGTCGAGGCCGGCTTCGACGGCGTGGAGCTCCACGGCGCCAACGGCTACCTGATCCACCAGTTCCTCGCCCCCAACACCAACCAGCGCACCGACGCCTGGGGCGGCGACACCGAGGGCCGGATCCGCTTCGCCGTCGAGGTCGTCTCGGCCGTGGCCGAGGCGATCGGCAGCGACCGGGTGGGCCTGCGGATCTCGCCCGGAAACACGTACAACGACATGGCGGAGGACAACCTGGGCGAGGTCTACGGGGCGCTCCTGGAGCGGATTTCGGGCCTGGAGCTGGCCTACCTGCACCTGATGGAGGGCCCGGACCGCGACCTGACCCCGCTGCTGCGCAAGGCCTGGAACGGCGCGTTCGTCCTCAACCCGTTCACCTACCCCGACGTCACCGGCACCGACGCGCTGAAGCTGGTCGAGGACGGCAGCGCGGACATGGTGGCCTACGGCGCCCTGTTCCTGGCCAACCCCGACCTGCCGCGCCGTCTGCTCGCCGGCGGCCCGTTCAACACCCCCGACAAGGCCACCTTCTACGGCGGCGACCACCGCGGCTACACCGACTACCCCACCCTCAGCGCCTGAGCACCGACCCCGCCGGCGTGGCCGCACGGTGAGTCAGCACGCGTGCGGTTCGCCTCTCCCCGCCTTCTCCGGGAGTTCCGGGCGTCCGCTTCAGTGCCGGCAGTGCCGAAAAGGGCCGCGCAACCAGGGCAAGGCCGTTCTCCTTCCCTGACGCGGGATGCTGCCGCCTCGTCCTGTCGTCCGCCGTGGAGCGGGCAAGGCGGCATCGGGGCCGCAGCCGGAACCCCCGGCCGGCTGCGGCCCGTCCCCCGCATTGCCGCACCACCAAGCACGGAGCACCCAGACCCGATGGCAGCCCGGCCCGCCCTCGCGCCGCTGACCGCCGATGCGGACCTCATCGCCGCGTTCGAGGTCCTCGGCCACAAATGGAACGGAATCATCCTCCACACCCTGGCCCCCCGCCCCGCCCGCTACGGCGAACTGCACACCGCCATCGGCTCGATCAGCACCAAGATGCTCGCCGACCGGCTGCGCGAACTCGTCGACGCCGGACTCGTCACCCACCACCAGCTCCCGCCCGGCCCCGCCACCTACGCCCTCACCCCCGAGGGCCGAGCCCTCCTACCGGCCCTGGATCAGATCCGCACCTGGGCGCGGCAGCACCGCACCGCCTGACCCGTCCCGTTCCCGCTCCGTGCCGAGCCGCCGGTAGCGCCAGGCCGCGATGCCCCAGCATGCGCCGAACAGCAGCCAGTACGGCGACCACAGCAGGAGATCCCACTGTGCCTGGAAGCGCGCGAGGTCCTCGTGGTCGGGTGGTGCGGAGGACCAGCCGGCCAGCAGGCCGAGGTCACCGGCAAACCCGTAGCCCAGCAGGCCGGACGCCCGCGCCACCATGAACCCACATCCCACCCACGATCCGGCGAGCAGTGCCGCGCGGCGGAACCTTCCGTGCGGCCCGAAGCGGCCGGACAGGTGCAGCGCGGCCGCCATGCCGACCAACGCCAACGCGACCGACGCCCAGTGACCGGCGACCGCTCCCGGAGTACCGTCGAGCAGGTCGTCCCGGGCGCCGGCGGGCAGCGGGGTCTGCCGCATCAGGAACGTGCCGCCCAACGCCCAGTCGAGCTTCATCGCGCCGTAGGCGAAGGCGCACCCGAAGACGAGGGGGGCGGCAGCCGCTGTCGGGCTCCGGCGACCGGTCCGAGCACGCCGAGCGGTCATGTGCGTGCCTCCGCCCTCACGACGGCGCGGGGACGGCTGCGCCGCACGTACGACACCGCCACCACGATCCACGCCACGATGCCGACGCTGCCCGCGACGGCCTCGTAGAGGGGGCCCCAGCCGAGGTGTGTCAGGGCCAGGTCCGCACGCTGCAGGATGAGCAGCGCTCCCAGCCACTGCAGTACCACGGTGGGTGCCAGGGCGCACAGCAGCGCCCAGCGCGGGAGGCGCGCTCCCCAGCGTGCGGTGGTCGCCCATGCCACCACCGCAGCGAGGAGGCCGAGTGCGGCGTTGCCCGCCTGGGCCAGTCCCGGATGCGCGAACTGCGCCTGGACGTGGGCGGGTGCGGGGTGGCCGGGCATACCGACCTCCCCGCGCGCGGCCATGTACACCTTCTGACCCACGTACACCAGCGAGCCGACCACCGACACCCACGCCGCCACCCTGACCGCAAACCCCGCGGGCACCGGTCGCGCCGACCGGAGCAGTGTGCGGCGGAGCACGGCAAAATGCGCGGTCACATGCACTCTCATGGCCTCCATGCTGTTCCGCCGCCGACGCCCCCGCTTCGTCCCGCAGTCGCATCCCGCTCCGCCGAGCGGAGGAACGCGCGCGGCCGCGCCTCCCCCTCGGAAGCACGGCCGCGCCGCTCGTCATGTCGGTTCGGTGCGGGCCAGTCCCGTCTGGTAGGCGATGACGACGAGTTGGGCCCGGTCGCGGGCGCCGAGTTTCGTCATCGCTCGGTTGGCGTGGGTCTTGGCGGTGACGGGGGTGACGAAGAGCCGCTGGGCGATCTCGTCGTTGGACAGGCCGGCCGCGACCAGGGTGACCACCTCGTGCTCCCGCGGGGTGAGGGTGGCCAGTTGCGGTGGTGTGTTCGGGCCGGGTGGTGCGGGTTGGGCCAGGAAGCGGGCGATCAGGGACTTGGTCGCGGCCGGGGACAGCAGGGAGTCCCCGGCGGCCACCACCCGGATCGCGTTGAGGAGTTCGTCGGGGTTGATGCCTTTGCCGAGGAAGCCGCTCGCACCGGCGCGGAGTGCTTCGGCCACGTATTCGTCGTTCTCGAAGGTGGTCAGGATGAGGATCTTCACGCCCGCGAGGTCCTCGTCGTCGCTGATGAGCTGGGTTGCGGCGAGGCCGTCGAGATCGGGCATGCGGATGTCCATCAGCACGAGGTCGACGTGGTGACAGCGGGCCAGTGCGACGGCCTCGCGTCCCGTTGCGGCTTCGGCGACGACTTCCATGTCGGGGGTGGAGTCGATGAGCATGCGGAAGGTGCCGCGCAGGAGGGCCTGGTCATCGGCGAGCAGGACGCGGATCGTCATAAGGTCAGGTCCTTCCGGTCGGTGCGCAGCGGCAGTTCGGTGTGGATGCGGAAGCCTCCGGCGGGGCGGGGGCCCGCGGTGAGGGTGCCGCCCGCTGCCTTGGCCCGCTCGCGCATCCCGATCATGCCGTGGCCCGTGCCGGACCCCGCGCCGGGGGCGTCGTCGCGGCTGTTTTCCGGTGTGCGGGGGCCGTCGTCCTCGACGGTGATCCGCAGGACGTCGGGCCGGTGGTCCAGGTGGATGCGCACGGGGACGGGTCCTGCGTGCTTGCGGGTGTTGGTCAGCGCTTCCTGGATGATCCGGTAGGCGGCGAGGTCGGTGATGGGCGGCAGCGGCGCCCCGGGTGGCCGGCCGGTCCGTTCGAGGGTGAGGTCGAGCCCGCTGTGGCGGAAGGAGTCCAGCAGGTTTCCGAGGCCGTCGAGGCCGGGCGCGGGCTCGCGCGGCGCGGTCTGGTCGTCACCGTGGCGCAGGACTCCTACCGTGTCGCGCAGCTCGTCCAGTGCCGTCCGGCTGGTGTCGCGGATGCGTTCGAGGGCCTGGTAGGCGTGGTCGGGGTCGGTGCGCATCAGGTGGTGGGCGACGCCTGCCTGGGCGTTGACCAGGGTGATGTGGTGGGCGACGACGTCGTGGAGTTCCCGGGCGATGCGCAGGCGTTCTTCGGTGACGCGTCGGCGGGCCTCCTCCTCCCGGGTGTGTTCGGCGCGTTCGGCTCGTTCCAGGGCGCCGGCGAGCAGCTGGCGGCGGCTGCGGGCGGCGTCGCCGCTGGCCACTGCCAGGCACATCCCGGCGATCACGGCCAGGTGCTGCCAGAGGTTCTCCAGACCCGGCTCGCGGAGCAGCGACGCGGCCACGATGACGGCGGCCACCCAGGCGGCGACGCGTCGGGCGAAGCGCCGATCGGACCGCACGGCCACGGCCTGGACCGCGACCGCGGTCGGGATCGGCGAGGCTCCGGGGAAGGAGAAGAGGAGGATCTGGGCGATGTTGACGGCCACGGTCGCCACGACCACCTGGACCGGCCGGCGGGTGCGGGCGACCAGCGGCACGCAGGCGAGCGCCAGGCCGCCGACGGACCAGGCGATCGGGCTCTGGTGCCGGTAGGCGGTGCCCGCCGCCACCGGGGCGGACAAGGCGAAGCAGGTGAGTGCGACCGTCAGATCGGCCATCCGCGGCCAGGCCCGCAGCCGCCCCATGGGCCCGTCGATCATGTGCACTCCTTCAGCGTACGCAGCCCCGTGCGCATCTGAGTTCTGCACACCGAGGGCTCCGCACCCGGATCAGGCCCGGGTGCGGAGCCTGCGGGCTTCGCGTGGTCATGGTTGCGGCGGTTTCGGCCGGGCGTTGGCCCCTGTCGTCGCGCGGGTGCGGACTCTTGGCCTACCGCGGCCGCAGAACGGGCCCGGTCAACAGCTGCCACCGCCGCGGCGGATGCCGCTCTGCCGTACGTCCGTCAGGCGTCTGGCAGGTGCGGCGGCCGTGGCGCGGGTGGGGGAGTCAGGCGGCGGCGTGCTCGGTGAGGCGGCCGCGGTACCGGAGCAGGGCGCGCGGACTGTTCCAGCCGAGCGCGCCGACGACCCGGCCGTCTGCGTGGTAGAGGGCGACGAACCTGTCTGAGCGCGGGTCGCCGTCGACGACTTCGATGTCTGCGTCGGAGGGGCACCAGCCGTGGAATTGGACCTTGGTGTCGTAGTGGTCGGTCCAGCCGAACGGGACCGGGGCGTAGGGCAGGGCGCGGCTCGGGCCGGCCAGGAGGTTCGTGGCGGCGGTGACGGCTTGTTGGGTGGCGTTGGTGCGTTGTTCCAGCCGGATCCGTCCACCGGCGGTGGGGTGCGGCCAGTTGGCGACGTCCCCGGCCGCGTAGACGCCCGGTACGACGTGGCAGGTGGGATCGCACAACACTCCGTCGCCCAGGGGGATCCCGGAGTCGGCCAGCCAGTCGGTGGCCGGTACCGAGCCGATGGCGACGACGACCACGTCGGCGGGCAGCCGGGTGCCGTCATCGAGGACCACCGCGGTGACCCGGCCGTCGTGGCTGCTCATGCCGGTCACCTGGCGGCCCATGCGCACGCTCACTCCGTGGTCGCGGTGCATCTGAGCAACCAACTCCCCTATTTCGGTGCCGACTTGGCGGGCCAGTGGGGTGGGCTCGATGTCGACGAGGGTGACGTCGAGGCCGAGGCCGCGTGCGGTGGCGGCGATCTCACTGCCGAGGAAGCCGGCGCCGATCACCACCACACGGGGCCCGGCCAGCAGCTGGGCGCGCAGCGTCAGCGTGTCGTCGAGGGTGCGCAGCACATGCACCCCGGCCAGGTCGTGACCGAAGGGCAGACGGCGGGGACGTAGCCCGGTGGCGAGGACCAAACCGTCGTAGTCCGCCCTGTCCCCGTCGTCCAAGGTCACGGTGCGGGCCACCGGGTCCACCGCCGTGGCCCGGCAGCCCAACTTCAGTTGCAGTCCAAGGAGTTGGATGTCCTTCTCCGGGCGCAAGGTGGCCTTGTGGGGTTCCCAGTGGCCGGCCAGGATCTGCTTGGACAGCGGTGGCCGGTCGTAGGGGGGCCGCAGTTCCTCGCCGATCATGGTGAGCGTGCCGGTGAAGCCCTGGCGGCGCAGGGTCTCGGCCGCGGTCAGGCCGGCGGCCGACGCGCCCACCACGACGATGCGGTCCATGGTGGGCACTACTTCTCCACCTCGATGGCCAGCGCGGGGCAGCGGGCGGCGGCGTCCTCGACCCGGGCCAGCAGTTCCTGCGGCGGGGCCGGGGCGAGCAGGACGACGATGCCGTCCTCATCGCGCTGGTCGAAGACCTCGCCGGCAGCCAGCACGCACTGCCCGGCCCCCACACACTTGCCCTCGTCAATGGTGATCTTCATGGGAGTCTTCCTCTGTGATGTCGTTCGATGACGTCGGCGCGGCCTACCAGGTCACGGGCAGTTCGTGGACGCCGTAGACGATCATGTTGTCGCGCATCGGCACCTGTTCCACCGGCACGGCGAGGCGCAGTGTGGGGAACCGGTCGATCAGAGCGGTCAGGGCGGCCTTCATCTCCACCCGGGCCAGCTGCTGCCCCAGGCACTGGTGGATGCCGTGGCCGAACGCCAGGTGCGGGCTGGAGGACCGGTGCACGTCCAACTGCTCGGGGTCGCCGGTGAAGTGCTCCCCATCGCGGTTCCCCGACGGCAGGCAGGCCACCACGGTGGCGCCTGCCGGAATCAGGTGGCCGCCCAACTCCACGTCCTCCAGGGCGGCGCGGCGCACGCCGTACTGGATGACGCTGAGGTAGCGCAGCAGTTCCTCGACGGCGCCGTCCATCAGGGACGGGTCGGCGCGCAGGGCCTCCCACTGACCGGGGTGCTGCAGCAGGCACATGGTGGCCAACGCGATCATGTTGGCCGTCGTCTCGTGCCCGGCCAGCAGCAGCAACACCCCGACACCGGCCAGTTCCTCGTCGGTCAGTTCGCCCGACGTCACCAATCCGCTGAGGATGTCATCGCCGGGCTCGGCCCGCTTGGCGACCGCGAGTTGGCCGATGAAGCCACTCAACGCCTGGTGTGCCTGCAGGAGTTCCTCGGGAGTCGCATCGATCCTGATGAGCGTGGCGGAGTTGCGTTGGAACTCCTCACGGTCGGCGTAGGGCACTCCGAGCAGTTCGCAGATCACCAGCGAGGGGATCGGCAGCGCGAAGGCCTGGACGAGGTCGACCGGGCGGTCCTCGGTGGCGGCCAGGGCGTCCAGATGCTCGGCGACGATCTTCTCCACCGCGGGGGTCAGCTGCCGCATCCGGCGCACGGTGAACTGACCGGTGAGCAGCCGGCGGAACCGGGTGTGCTCCGGCGCGTCCATCATGATGAACATCCCCGGCAGGGGCGGCGGCACCGGAGCGTCGGCCGCGGGACCCCCACCGGTCCGCAGCTGGCGGCGGCGGGAACTGAACCGCGGATCGGCCAGCACCTCCCTCACCTCCTCGTACCCGGTGACCAGCCAACCCGGCAGGCCGTCGGGCAAGGTCGCCTCCGCAACGGGGGTCTGCTCCCGCAGCGTGCGGTACGCCGGCGGGGGGTCGAACGGGCAGGTCCGCGTCGTGGGCTGCGTCCTGGTGACGGGCTGTGCTTCGGTCATGACCGGGAAGTCCTTTCCAAACAGGGAGAACGGGGGGATGCCTCGATGCCCAGGGGGCCGGGGGTCTCGCAGCGGTGCGTTCCGGCATCGCGCCGGTAGATCCGCCACCCCAGCAGTGCGCCGAGCGCGAGCACCACCGGGCCGAAGAGGTCGACCGAGCCGAGGGCGACCACCTGACCGGAGAGGAACAGCGGAAGCTGGATCGCCAACATCGCCAGGTGCCCGGCGAACACCACGAGGTTGCCCTTGACGAAGGCCCGCCGACGCACCGCACACCGCCGCCACTTGGTCCGCTCCCCCGTGATCAGCCCGACCATCAGGCCCATCGGCGGCCATCCGAGCAGCAACAGCACCGGCGTCACCACCGCCATCACGCAGTGGATCACCAGCCCGGGGAGGAAGAAATCCGTGGCCTGGCCGCTGCGGGCCGCCAGCACACCCCCGACGCAGATCAGGCCGAGAGCGACCAGAGCGCGCCGCACGGCTTCGCCACGCACCAACCGGTAGACGCAGACCCCCACGCCGGCCCCGACGGCCAGCGCCAGGGCGACGACGACCCGGTGCGTGACGGCAATGCCCACGGTGAAACCGAAGACCGGCGCGACATCGATCACGGCGTCGCGCAGCCGGCGACGGATCGCGTCGCCAGTGACGTCCGCATGGTCTGGCCCAGGATCCATGGCCGCTCCAACCCCTCGACGTGCGGCGTTCGTTCGGCCGCTTGGGCACTCTCCACGGTGCCGTGCGACGGCACGGCTGTCGTCGACCGTCCGCAGACTCTTGGCCTGCTGCGAACGCAGTAGACGGCTGCCGGACCTGCTGCGAACGCAGACACCGACCGGGGCCGGAGCCAGATGAGCGGGACACCGAGCGCCCGAAGCAGACCATGGGGCACCGCCGACACCGGCGCCGTCGTCCGGAACGGCGGGCCGGCCCCACTGCCGGACGGGTCGAGCGGGGCCTTGGACGCGGGCGGTGGCATCCCCCCGATCGGCTGAAAGATCAACTCATGACGCAAAGGTCGATCGCAGGCGGGGGCATGCCCTGGGTGATATCCGCCCGTCACTGGAGGTTCCATGCGCCATCGTCACGTCCTTCGCCTTGTGGCCGTTCCCCTGTCGGCTCTCCTCCTGACCCTGGGAGCAGCCCCCGCCGCATCTGCGGCGGACGGCGCCACCATCGGCGTTGGCCTCGGCGCCGGTCTCACCTCGGCCGTCGGCGCCGTCCTCCGTCTCGGTGTCGGGTAGTCGTCGCTTCGGTCACTTCCACCGGCCCCGACCCGCTTTCCGTGCCCGGGCCACGCCGGGAGGCCTGACGGGTGCGGTACCTGAAAGAGGCAGGGAATCCGGAAATGCCGGATGGCGGCATGCCGTCGTCGGCAGGATATGGGCATGAGCCATGGGAATGTGGGGCCGGGCGGAGCGCGTCCGGTAGTGGTGCGGGTCCCGGTGGAACCGGTGGAGGCCGCTGTGGAGGCGGACGCGGTGGACGCCGTGGTGCAGGTCGACGCGGTGGCGGTGCGCGGCCCGCTGTTCGGGGTGGCCGCGCAGGGGGTGGCGGAGGGTCCGCGGTGGCGGGTGGTGGTTCCCGTAACGGCCGGCTGTCCACAGACGGCGCGTGACAGTCTGAACTCGCTGCTGTGGTTCCGGGCGAAGGACGAGGCCCGGGACAGGACGGAACGCCGCGCTCTGCTGGCAGCGGTCGCCCGGTTGGAGAGCGAACGCGTCGACGAACTCGTCGTGCTCGGGACCCGCTATCGCATCGTGCGTGCCGAGGAGTACGCCGGTATGGACGCCGACGGCATCGAGCAGCCGCGCCCGACCGACCCGGAGCCGGTCAGGCCCGACTGGGCCCGCGGTTCCAGGGAGGCGCCGATCGATGACGGGCTGGTCCTGGACCCCGATGAGCCGGTCACACCCGCCCAAGCCGCGGAGCGCCTGGCGCTGCGCAGCCTGGCCTACACCGGTTCCCGGTTCCCCGACGACGTACGCGGTGACTCACAGCGGGCGGTGGAAACCCACCCCGACGTCTTACTGCTGCCTGCGACGTTCGCGGTGGTGGAGCGGGCCGCGGACGGTGGGTGGATGCCGGGCAGCGCCCTGCACGGCAGTGCGCACGAGGCCCGTAAGACACTGGACTTCTCCCTGACGTGGTGGGAGCCGCGCAGGAGGGGTCTCGTCCCGGTGGGCGCTGACAGGGACATCGACGCACGTACCTTGGTCGCCGAAGGTGTCGACCCCGCGGCCGCGGAACTGACCGCGTACGTCGAGGCCGCCGACCGGCTCCGCGCCGGCCGGGTCAACCAGCTTGAGGTCGACGGCACCGTCTACCGGATCGGCCGCACCCGCCGCCTGCTGCGCTGGGGCCCCGACGGCCCCGAAGGGCCACGCCCCTCCGACATCGACAGGCATGCTCCCGAGCGCATCCACCCGGTGCTCGACGAGGACGGCACCATCCTCCCCGAGGACCCGGAGAACGAGGCTGAGCCTTCGCTCTGATGGCTGCCTTCGCTCTGACGGGCCCACCGCCCGGCACTCCCTTCGCTATGGGCCGGCGGCGAGCACGGATTCTGCGACCGAGGTGCGTGCATACAGCACGGAGCGGCCGGTTCGGTGGGCGCTGACGAAGCCTGCCGTGCGCAGTGCCGTCAGGTTCTGGGAGACCCCGGCCATGGAGATCCCGGTGCGCTGTGCCAATTCGGTGGTGGTGGCCGGGGTCTCCAGTTCGATGAGCAGCAGGGTCCGCGAGCGGCCGAGCACGGCGGAGACCGCAGCGGTCCGGGCGGCGGGGCGGCGTTCCCAGAGCGCACCGACGCCGCGCGCCCGGTAGGCGAGTTGCGGTGGGTCCGGCGGTGCCACCCGGGTGGACAGGCCCGGTCCCTTGAAGGCGGAAGGAATCAGGTCGAGGTCCCGCCGGACCCGGTCGGCGGGCGTGGCCATGATCGCGGCCAGCTCCTCCCTCAGCGCGGGGGCCGGCCCGGGGGGTGCCGGGTTGAGGAAGTCCGGGGCGTAGCCCGAGGCCGGGATCAAGTCGGCGAGCCACCCGCCGTCCAGACCAGGACGCCTTCGTCTACACCTGCGGTCAGCACGGTGTCGCCTTCGTTCCGTTCTACGCGATCGCCGCTTCCGGGCGCCAAGCCGGGAGAACGAGCGACCGCGATCGCCCGGAGCTCCTGGCCGTCGCCCAGGCCCACGGGGCCAGCCCCGCGCAGGTCCGCATCGCCTGGACACTGCACCGCGGTTCGCACGTACTGGCCATCCCCGGCACCGGCAACCCGGACCATCTGGCAGCCAACGTGGCCGCCGGCGCCCTACGGCTCTCCGAGACCCAGCGTGCTCTCCTTGACTCCCTTCACTGCCAGGGAGCGTGAGAAGTCCCGGGGGACGACTCACCGGTCCAGGGGTGCCTCAGGCCCGGTACAGCGCCTCTTCGAGCCGCGCCTTGATGACCTGCTCATACTGCAGGCCCCTGCGCTTGTCCTTCCGCATGTTGGCGTCCAAGGCCCGCTCGGCGTAGTCCGTGGACTCGTGAAGGAGATCCCTGACCTTCTCGCGGTCGTGTGCCCTCCTGCAGGCGGGCAACGCGTGGCTGATCTCCCTCTTGGTGGCGTTGTTGTACGACGCGGCCTCTCTCGTGTTCCCCCGCTTGCTGGACTGGATGGCGTAGTAGTTGCGTGACTTGGCGAAGTCGATCCTGCCCTTGCACTCCGACACGGCCGCGGCGGGCTGGGCCGATGCAAGGGGGATGACGAAAGCGGCGGCGGCCAGCGCGAGCGCCATGGACGCCCCTGCCGCCTTGGTGTTCCCCGTTTTCCCACGCACTGTGACTCTCCCTTTTTCCGGGACGCCTGCCGGGTCCCGTGACGGTCGGCCGGTGGTCGGCTGATGGTCGTCCAGCCGCCACCCATCATGCCGATCCCGGTGAGCCGCTCGCCTCCTCTTCAGGTCGGAGGACACTCCTCCGCAAGACGGAGGGGAATCATCGACGCTGGTCATGCTTGGCGCCATCGTCCTTCATGCCCGTCGCAGCGAGACCCGGACGAGCACCGCCCCATACCCTCCTCCACGCCGAACAGCCCGCCGGCCCGAGCGCACTATGAGGCACCAGGAGCACACGTACGGTGATGTGCGCGCGAGGCCCTCTCACCCTCTCACCCTCTCCCCACGCCGCGAAGCGGACACCGCGGGACGACTCACCCGCCCACCCGACGCACCCAGCCCACCCGACACACGCAGCTCACCCGGATCCCCCGGACCCCCCGGATCCCCCGGATCTCCCGGCTCATCCGCGCGTGCCAAAAAAATTCGTGCGGCGATGTCGAGAAACCGTGGCTGGCTCCGTCCCCGAGGTGAACGCGACCACAATGGGTCGCACCAGCAACGAGGAGAAACACGATGGCCAAGTACTTGCTGCTCAAGCACTACCGCGGCGCCCCGGCTGCGGTGAACGACGTGCCCATGGACCAGTGGACACCGCAGGAAATCTCGGACCACGTCCAGTACATGCAGGACTTCGCCGCCCGGCTGGAGAAGACCGGCGAGTTCGTCGACGGGCAGGCGCTCGCCCCGGAGGGCGCCTGGGTCCGGTACGACGGGGAAGGGCGCCCGCCGGTCACCGACGGTCCGTTCGCCGAGACCAAGGACCTCATCGCCGGCTGGATGGTGATCGACGTCGACAGCTACGAGCGGGCCGTCGAGCTGGCCGGGGAGCTGTCGGCCGCGCCCGGGAAGGGCGGGAAGCCGATCCACGAGTGGCTGGAGGTGCGCCCGTTCCTGGCTGCGCCGCCCACCATCACGGAGTGACCTCCCCCATGGACGAGGCGCTGCTGCGCAACCTCACGCCGAGCGTGCTCGCCATCCTCGTCCGCCGCGGAGCCGACTTCGCGGCGGCCGAGGACGCCGTCCAGGACGCGCTCGTCGAGGCGATCCGCGTCTGGCCGGCCGAGCAGCCGCGGGATGTGAAGGGCTGGCTGGTCACCGTGGCCTGGCGCAAGTTCCTCGACGCGAGACGCGCGGACGTCGCCCGTCGCCGGCGTGAAGAACGCGTCGACGAAGAGCCGGCGCCCGGGCCCGCGCCCACGGTGGACGACACGCTCCAGCTCTACTTCCTGTGCGCCCACCCGTCGCTGACACCGTCATCCGCGGTCGCCCTCACGCTGCGCGCCGTCGGCGGGCTCACCACCCGCCAGATCGCCCAGGCCTACCTGGTGCCCGAGGCGACCATGGCACAGCGCATCAGCCGGGCCAAGCGCACCGTGTCCAAGGCGCGGTTCGACCAGCCCGGCGATGTCGCCACCGTACTGCGCGTCCTCTACCTGGTCTTCAACGAGGGCTACTCGGGCGACGTCGACCTCGCCGCCGAAGCCATCCGGCTCACCCGGCAGCTCGCGACCGCGATCGACCATCCGGAGGTGGCGGGGCTGCTCGCCCTGATGCTGCTCCACCACGCCCGGCGCGCCGCCCGTACGGTGCCCGACGGCAGCCTGGTACCGCTCGCCGAGCAGGACCGCGGTCGGTGGGACACCGAGCAGATCGCCGAGGGCGTCGAGATCCTGCAGGCGGCCCTCGCCCGCGACCGACTGGGCGAGTTCCAGGCCCAGGCCGCCATCGCCGCCCTGCACGCCGATGCGCCCACCGCCGAGGAGACCGACTGGGTACAGATCGTCGAGTGGTACGACGAGCTCGTGCGCCTGACCGACAGCCCCATCGTCCGGCTCAACCGCGCGGTCGCCGTCGGTGAGGCCGACGGACCGCGCGCCGGCCTCGCGGCACTGGCGGCGCTGGACGACTCACTGCCCCGCCACACCGCGGTGGCGGCGTACCTCCACGAGCGCGACGGCGACCTGGAGACGGCGGCACAGCTGTACGCCGAGGCGGCCCACAAGGCACCCAACCTCGCCGAACGCGACCACCTGACGCGCCAGGCCGCCCGGCTCAACACCCGCCGGTGTCGCTGACGGGTCACGCTCGGACGCGAGGGCTGCGGGCACGGTGGCC
The DNA here is from genome assembly GCF_040640655.1 of Streptomyces sp. NPDC021749. Taxonomy (NCBI): domain Bacteria; kingdom Bacillati; phylum Actinomycetota; class Actinomycetes; order Kitasatosporales; family Streptomycetaceae; genus Streptomyces; species Streptomyces sp. NPDC021749. The sequence goes on from NZ_JBFACE010000013.1 coordinate 28,582, forward strand.
GAACAGGCAAGCGGCGGGGCCGTGCAGAATGAGCCTGCCGGTCCCAGCCCCGCACAGTCAGAAGGCCCGCTCAGACGAAGTCGATGCGCTCCTCGCTGACCGGGTAGCCCACCCTCTCGAAGTGTGCCGCCATCGGCAGGTTCGTCTGGTCGGTGGCGGCCGCGATGCGCGTCGCGCCCCGTGCCACCAGATCGTGGGTGCACTCCACCAGCAGGTCGTGGGCGTAGCCGTTGCCGCGCTGCTCAGGCAGGACGCCGATGAAGCCGATGCACGGACCCGAAGGATTGTGCGCGGGGACGTGGAAGCCCGCCAGTTCGCCGGCCCGGGTGTAGGCCAAACGCCACCAGCTCCGCGGCGAAGGCATCCAGGTCAGGATCCTCAAGAGCTCTTCCACCGCCCCGTCCCGGCCGTACCGCGCGATGTCGTCCAGGTCGTGGGCATCCAGCGAGCCTTCCTGGATCCGGCGCACCACCCCACGGATGACGTCGTCGTCCGGCTCCGGCCGGTACACCAGGCGCCCGGTGCGCTCAGGAAGCGCGCAGTCCACGGTCCAGGTGTAGCGGTAGCGCTCGACCAGCTTGCGCAGGCCCGCCGCCTGGGCTGCGGCCATCCGGGCGTCGGCCGCCGCCCGCACCTGGGGCTTCTCGCGCCAGCCAGGCGGCAGCAGCAGGCTGTACTCGGCGTGAAACGGGGCGGTGCGCAGCAGTCGGACGGCGGCCTCGGCATCGGTGAAGTCGAACCAATCAAGGGCGATCGGCTTTTCGTCACCCGGCTTGGCCCACCAGGCTGCGCGGGCGACCACGACGCCGTCGCGCAGCGCGACCCAGGTCCATTCGGGCCGGTACTCGCCGCCGTCACCCACCATGCCGTAGACACCGCCGAGAACCGCGCGGCCGACCAAGCCGGGGTCGGGCAACGAAGCGAACAGAGGTGTCTCGCCGGCAACCAGCGGACGGATGACCAGTTCAGTCATGATGAAGCAATCCTTCGGGAAAGTAACGCGAAGTGACGCGCTCCCGAATCAGACCTCCGGCGCCCGACGGGCGGGGCGGGAGCGCACAACAGCTGTGATGATGAGCATTGCTCTCGCCTCCTTCCCTACGATCACGGGCGCCTGTCCACCATAGACGCGCACGCACACAGACGTCCACGCATTACCCACCCCCACCCCCATCCCCGCCTCAATGCCTCAATGCCTCAGCTGGAACACGGCAGTTGGGGCCATCGGTCACCCCGTGCTCTCAATCCGTCCATGCACCGAGGCAAACCAAGGACCACCGGCGACAGGACTCCCCTCGCCGTCCCCGTACGCGCGCTCAGGCACCGATCGACCCACTGGCAGAAAATCCCTACCGTGACGGCCGGAAGCAGCGCACACTCGTCCCATGGCTGACATGGCGTCGTTCCGGGAAGCAGTCACCGCATGGGCAGCCGGCGGCCCCGGGGACCTGGCGCGCGAGCTGGCCGTACAACTTCCCGTGCGGGCAGCCGTCCTCCTCGAAGGACTCAGCGACGCCGCGGCGATCAGCGCACTGGCCACCCGCCGCGGCCGGAACCTGGCTGCCGAAGGCATCTGCGTCCTGCCGATGGGCGGCGCCATGAACGTCGGGCGTTACGCCCGCTTCCTCGGACCGTCCGGGCTGGGCCTACGCCTGACAGGTCTGTGCGACGAAGCAGAGCGCCCCTATTACGCCCGCGCCTTGGAACAAACCCAGGCAACGGAGCAAGCCCAGACAACAGGGCCGGCCCAGGCACCGGACCACGCCCGGGCCACACGGCAAGAGTTCTTCGTCTGTACAGCGGACCTGGAAGACGAACTCATCCGCGCCCTGGGCGTCACACAGGTGGAAGAACTCATCCGAGTCGAGGGCGACCTGCGCCCCCTGCAGACCTTCCTACGCCAGCCCGCGCAGCAAGGCCGCACCCCACAACAGCAGTTGCGCCGCTTCCTCGGCACGAAGAAAGGCCGCAAAATCCGCTACGGCCGCCTCCTCACGGAAGCCCTCGAACCCCACCGCACACCCGCCCCACTCGACCACCTGCTCACCAGCCTCTGACCACTGGCCGGCCAGCCATGGCGAAGGGGCCGGTGAGCGCCCGGCTTTGAAGCAGAGCCGGATGAGGGCTGTGGGGCAGTGTCGTCCTCCCGGCCGTCAGGTGAAGTCAGTGGCGGGCTCGGTGGCATAACGGCTCATCGTTTGGACGTGTGCCTCGGGGGTCAGTGTCCGGCCGCCGGCAATCATGTCCTGGAGGTCTCGGAAGTACTGGACGTACCGGGCGGGTGTGAACGTGCTGAGCATGACGGCCGGTTGGCCGGTCACGTTGGCGAATGTGTGCGGGGCTCCGGGCGGGACCATCACGAGCGTGCCCGCGGTCGCGTCGTAGTCCCTGTCCCCGACCGTGAACCGCACGGTGCCGGAGAAGATGTAGAAGCCCTCGTCGTGCTGGGCGTGACGGTGCTGCGGCGGTCCGGGGGTGTGCGGCGCGAGGACGGACTCGGCGAGCCCGAGACGGTGACCGGTGTTGCTGCCGTCTTCGAGGACGCGCATGCGGGTGGTGCCCAGGAGGATCGTCTCCCCGTGTCCCGGGCCGACCACCGATACGGCGCCCCTTTCACGGAATCTCCGGTCGTCACTCGGGAGCCCGTGCACCTCGCCCCCGAGGACGAGAAAATGCTCGACGTGCTCGCCGCAGACGGTCGCGCCAGCCTCGTCGATCTCGCCGCCGCGTCGGACCTCACGCCCGGGCGCGCCTCACGTCGCCTTCACGCCTTGCTCCTGCGCCGCGTCGTCCACATAGACGTCGAGATCGCCGCAACAGCCCTGGGCTATCACGCTCGGGCCAACCTTTGGCTCCTCGTGCATCCGTCGGCAGTCAAAAGCGTCGGACGCGCCCTCGCGCAAGAACCCGAGATCGCCTTCGCCGCGGCCGTCTCCGGGCCCTACAACATCCATGCCGTCGCGCACTGCCGGGATCTCGACGAACTCTTCGAATTCACTTCGGACCGCATCGGGTCCTTGCCCGGCCTCCAGCACATGGAGGTTTCTCCTCTGCTTCAGCAGATCAAGCAGGCGGGCACGCTCCTGTCCGGCGACCGTCTCATCGAGCCGCGAAACACCCGTCGAGGGCGACCCTGACGATGCACAGCCGCGACTCGGCCCGGACCTGCCCTTCTCGAACGGGGGGGCGTTCATGGGCTTTCCCAGCGGTGAGCGTGAAAACCGGCGGCCGGCCCTGCCCGTTACCGGGCAGAGGGATCGTCGTGGTCGGCCCGCCGCGGGACGTGCGTGAGGCGGCCGGCACATCACGCGCCGGCCGCTGTCGTCCCGCGGCTCGGCGGGTGATGCGTCCGCCGGGGGAGGCGAGGCGAGCCGGCCGGCAGCACGGTGCCCGCCGCTGAGAATCAAGCGGCGGGCACCACGTCGGGCCGGGTGGGAGTCGCGGTCATCCGGAAGTGGCGTCGCCCCAGCTCTGGGAGATGAGGACCTTGGCGTTGCTCTGCTGGGTCTCGGTCGGGAAGCTCGGCGTACCGGAGACCTTCGGCAGCTTCGCCGCGGCGGTCTTGTCGAGCGTGCCGGCCTTCTTCATGGCGGTCATCAGCGCCGGGCGGGCGTATCCCTTGAGTCTGAGGTTCTGGCCCTCGGTGCTGTAGAGGTACTCCAGCCACAGGCGCGCGGCCGCGGGGTGCGGGGCGTCCTTGTTGATGGCCTGCGAGTAGTACTGGGAGAACTTGCCGTCCGAGGGGACCGTGACCGTCCAGTCGATGCCCTTGGACTTGAACTCGTCGGTGTACCCGGCGTTGAGGTAGTCCCAGTCGATGCTGATCGGCGTCCGGCCCTTCGCGATGGCGGCCGCGGTGGAGTCGACGCGCGTGAAGTTGCCGCTTTTCTTCAGCTTTGCGAAGAAGTCGATACCGGGCTGGATGTCGTCGAAGGAGCCGCCGTTGGCGAGGGCGGCCGCGTACACGGCACCGAACGCCGACCCCGACTTCGTGGGGTTGCCGTTGAGCGCGATCTGCCCCTTGTACTGCGGCTGGAGCAGATCCTTGAAGCTGGTCGGGCAGGTCTGCACACGCTTGGCGTCGCAGCCGAAGGAGATGTAGCCGCCGTAGTCGTTCGCCCAGCGGCCGATCGAGTCCCTCTGGGCGTCCGGTATGTCAGCGAAACCGTCGACCATGTACGGCGCGAGCAGGCCCTGCTGGGCGGCGCTCTGCGCGAAGGAGCTGCCGAGGTCGAGGACGTCGGGCGCGTTGTCCTTGCCCTTGCGCGAGGTGACCGCGCTGATCTCGTCCTGGCTGGCGCCGTTCGGGTTCTCGACCTCGACCTTGATGCCGTACTTCTTCTTGAAGCCGTCGATCAGGGCGCCGTAGTTCGCCCAGTCGCGGGGCAGCGCGATCGCGTGCAGCGTGCCCTCCTTCTTGGCCGCCTCGGCCAGGGCGTCGATGCCACCGAGGGCCTGGGCCGTGGTCGCGGTGGCCGCACTCTTTCCGCCGGCCGCCGACTCGTCGGGGGCCGCGCCACAGGCACTGAGGACAAGGGCGGCAGGGATGGCGAGGGCACCGGTGAGGGCGGCGGTCCTCGGCAGGGACAGGGTCACGGACTCTCCAGGGGTACGCACAGAGGGGTTGAGGGGTTCATGCGGGGCCACACAGGGGATGCACGTGGGGGGTGAGCACTCCGACAACTTGTCTGAACAAGTGGGGCCTCAGTAGGCCTAACTATGGTGTCCAACAGGTAAACATTGGTAAAACTAATGACTCCAATTCCCTCACAATCGCAGCTCGCAGCGGTTACTACGCCAGCTCCCCCAAGCTGACCGTGCTGCACACTTTGCACACAACTCCGCGCGAGGGAGGAAGCATGGTGGCACGACACGAGGAGATCGCCGAAGAGCTGAGGCGGGCGATCGACTGTGAGGACTACACCGTGGGCAGCCTCCTCCCCACGGAGACCGACCTCGCGTCCCACTACGGCGTCTCGCGCGGCACGGTCCGCCAGGCGGTCGCGGCTCTGACCGCCGAGGGACTCATCGGGTCGCGCCAAGGAGCCCGCCGCGTGGTCCTGGCCGACTGTCGCAGCCAGAGCTTTTCCGAATTGTGCAGTTTCGCGCAGTGGGCGCACGCAATGGGCCGCGAGGCGTCCGGACAGGTGATGTCGTCCGCATATCGCCCCGCGACGCGGGAGGACTCCGAACGACTCCAACTCCCCTCCGGCACAGTTGTGTTGCACATCCTACGAGTGCGCGGCCTGGACGGCGAACGGGTACTGCTGGAACGGACCGTGTACGCGGACTGGATCGCCCCCGCCGTCGAGCGCATCGAGCCCGCGTGCCCGTCCGTGACACAGCGGCTGTACGAGGACGAAGGCCTGGTCTTCGCGTACGGCCAGCACATGATCGACGCCGTGGCCGCGAGCGCCCAGGACGCCGAACTCCTCGGCGTGCGCCGCACCAGCCCGCTGCTGCGGGAACGGCGGGTCACCACCACGCACGAAGGGCGCCCCGTCGAGTGGTCGGACAACCGCTACCGCCCGGACGCCGTGACCTTCAGCGTCCACAACTCGACTGGGAACAACGCTCTGGCTCGCAAGATGGGCCCCGCCATGAGCTGAGCGATCGTGCGGAAGTTGGACTCTCGGGACATATCGGCTGGCGGGAGGCGTGCCGGAATGCCGGTATGCGGTATGCCGGAATGCCGGTACGGATGCGCCCGCACCGGCACCAGCGTCAGTCATCCGCACCGGCACCGAGAGCGACAGCGACAGCGACAGCGACAGCGACAGCGACTGATCGGCACCGGCACCCTGAACAAAGCGGATGAAAGCCTCCAGCAGGTCGTCCGGGGCCAGTTGGAGGGTATGTGCCGAGTTCTGGGATGTGCCGAGGATGCGCGCGGGTGTGCGTTATCCGGCCGGTCCGGCGAGACCAAGTGGCGCGGACCGCACCTCGAAGCCGCCCTGGCCGTCGAAGCACACCTCCCGCGCCGTGTCGAATCCGTCCGCGGGCGAGGGCCTGCGGAGCTGGTTGAGCGCGGCCAGGACGCCGACGTCCGGGACGCGGTCGCGGCCCCGGCGTGCGGCGTTCCGCCGCAGTGAGCCGGTCACGTCCGGCGGGAACCAGTACGCCGTCACCATGGCACCGCAGGCGTGGGCCAGTTCCACCAGCGGGGACCACTCCTTCGGTGACGGGTTGGTGTTGTCCACCGCCACCGACCGCCCCGCGGCCAGGTGCGCATGCACCAGCCGTAGCTGCCGCTGCTGCTTCACGATGGCACGTCATCGCCGGACGAAGGAAACCGCGCGGGAGCCGTCGCGAAGCCGGGCGGCGCCCTGCACCACTGCGCGCGCCGTGCGCCGGCCCGTGTGACGTACGCCGGCCCGTGTGCCGTGATCGCGATCTCCGGGGAGATCGCAGAGACGGTCGGGAGCGGCTCGGCGTACCCGCCGACCGGATCATCCGGGCCCGCGACGGCGTGGACGTCCCGCCGCATGCCGAGCCGCCGGCGGTCCGCAGGGCCGCGTGCCGGCACCTCCCGCTCCCCGTACCTTCCCTGCCCCTCCCATCGCGAGGTGCCCTCCCGCAGGCACTGCCCTTCCGTCGGGAGGTGAGGCCGAGGCCTGGTCCGGCCAAGCGGGGCGGGGCGGGCCGGGGCAACGGCCGTGCTCCGCAGCGCGGGTCGGGGCATCGCAGAGCGGCCTGTGTGTTCAGCGCCTCAATGGGGTCCCAAAGGGTTGACGCCCCAGTAACCGGAATCCAGAATCCCGCTTACTGTTCGACATTGCCGAACAGGGGACACAGTTGTCGTCAATGCGCAGGGTGCCGAGCCGCCGCTCCCAGGCTCCCCGCGCAGTCGGCACCCGGTGGCCACGCGGGCTCCGCCTGCGCGGTCCGCGAAAGGAACGGCATGCGTCTGAGGACCCTCCCGCTGGCCCTGCTAGTGGCCACCTGCGCCTTCTTCGGTTTCACCGCCGGCCCCGCCCAGGCCGACGGCATCTCGCCGCCCGGCGCGAACGACTGGACGTGCAAGCCGTCCGCCGCGCACCCTTATCCCGTCGTGCTGGTCCACGGCACCTTCGAGGACATGGCCAAGAACTGGTCGGTGCTGTCGCCGCAGATCAAGGACGCCGGATACTGCGTCTTCGCACTCAACTACGGCAACAACGCCACCGCCCACATCGCCGATTCGGCCCGGGAACTCGACACGTTCGTCGACTCCGTACTCGGCGCGACCGGCGCCAAGAAGGTCGATCTGGTCGGGCACAGCCAGGGCGGGATGATGCCCCGCTACTACCTCGACTTCCTCGGTGGCGCCACCAAGGTCGACGAACTGGTGGGAATCGTCCCCTCGAACCACGGCACGACCAATCCCCTGACCATCCCGACCGGGTTCGCCGGCTGCGACGCCTGCACCGACCAGATGGTCGGCTCGCCCTTCCTGACCCACCTCAATGCGAACGGGGACACGGTGGCGGGCCCCGACTACACCGTGATCACCACCAAGTACGACGAGGTCGTGACCCCGTACACCAGCGCTTTCCTCAGCGGACCGGCGAAGCAGGTCACCAACGTCACGCTTCAGGACCGCTGCCCCCTGGACGCCTTCGAGCACGACCAAAGCCCCAACGATCCGGTCGTCGCCCAGTGGGTGCTCAACGCACTCGGCCGCAGCGGCCCCGCGGACCCCGCCTTCGTGCCCCGCTGCCTCTGATCTGACCCGTTTGCGTGCCTGCGGTTCCGGGTGGGACATACCGCCCGGAACCGTACGCGCGCAATGACCGTGCGGGAGAACAAAGGGGGGCACACCGTCCGGGCATGTGGCGCGCAGCGCTTGGCAACGAGCGCGTCGGGAGGACGCCGGCCTGCTCCAGGCTGCCCGGGCAGTCGACGAGGACGGGCCGGGGCCTCGCCGTAGGCCGTACGGTCAGGTACTGACTCGCCCGGTCAGCCGGGGCCTGGCCGGGGCTCCGGCTCAGGAGGGTGAGGCGGCGGAGGAACAGGCTCCGGCCCGGGCGGGATGGGGCCTGGCCCTGGCTCCGGAGGGGTGGGCGGAGAACCAGGGGCGGGCGGGACCGGCTCAGGGTGGAGGGGCCCTGGTGGCCCGGGAGGCTGCGGAACAGTCATCGCGTGTCCTTTCCGGTCAGCGTGCGGTCCACGGCGTCAGCGACAGCGACAGGGCCAGGGAGAGGGACGGCGACAGCGACAGCATCAGCGCCGGCCTCCGGAACGCTTCGCGCCCGTACGGACGTCTCAAGCGTCTCTCCCGGAGAATGCGGCACTTCGCCCCGCCGGCCATGCCGACGGGGCGAAGCAAACCGGCCCCCGGGTCAACCAGCAGTGTCGTGATCGCCTCCGGGCCTGCCGCGTGTTCCCCGTGACCGTCAGCCGACCGGCACGGTCATGGCACGGATCTCGCTGTACGGCGAGTAGTTCCCGGCCGCGTCATAGGTCCGGGCCCGGTACTCATAGGTGCGCCCGTCGGCGGGCAGCGGGTCGCAGACGGTGACGTAGGCCGGGTCGTGGCGCGGGTCGTAACCCTGGTGGGCGGCGACGGACCAGGCGTCCGTCCCCGCCTCGCGGCGCTCGATCTCGAAGCCGGTGAAGTCGCGGATCGGGGCCGGCGTGTAGTCGTTGGCGGTCGCCCGTATGCCGCCCTCGCAGGAGCCGACGAGGAGTTCGGGCGCATTGGCGGGGGCGATGCCGTCGGGGATGTTGAGCCAGAGCTCGTTGGTCGCGTAGGCGTTGAGGGCGTCACCGCTGTACGTGGTGGTGCCGCCGTCGTTGGTGACGAGCACACGGTAGTGGCGGGTCTCGCCGTCGGCGACGATCGGAGCCGTGGTCCAGGTGTTGCCGGTGGTGGTGCCCAGCGGGACCCACTTCCAGTAGCCGTCCACCTTGTCGTTGCTCAGGACGGTGTAGTGGTCGAAGTGCGGCTCGGTGTTCTGCGGCCAGTTCAAGGTGACCTTTCCGGTCGCCTTGTCGTAGGTGCCGGTCAGGGACGTGACGATCGGCAGCGGCCGGACGATGGTGTCCGTGCTGCCCGACGAGGTGTTGCCCGCCTTGTCCGTGGCGCGCACCTCGTAGTAATAGGGCGTGCGGTCGTCGGGGTTCACGAGGGGGTCGGTGTAGCTGCGGGCGGTGGTCGTGGTGACCTTCGTCCAGGTGCTGGAGCCGACCGGCCGCCGGTAGAGGGAGTAACTCGCCAGGTCCATCTCCTTGTTGGCGGACCAGGAGACGGTCGTCTTGCGGGTCGTGGTGTTGTAGGCGGTCTTCACGCCGGTGGGGGCGAGGGGCTTCGTCTGGTCGTACGTGGCCGACGTCCGGGGCGTGTACGTGAACGCCACCTTCGCGGCGCCGGACCAGTTCACGTGGTCGACGCGGATGGTGTGCTTGCCTGAGGGGATGGTGAAACCGAGGAACGTGGAGCGGGCGGTGTCACCGGTGCCGTACCACAGGTCGATCTGGCGGACGCCGTCCAGGTAGACGCGGACGCCGTCGGTGGCGGAGACGGTGAACATGAAGGGGCCGCCGGAGCCGAAGTCGCGGGTCACCGACCAGCGGACACCGAAGTTGTCCGACCGGACGCCGGAGGCCGGGCTGCCGGACCAGCTCTGGCTGATGGTGCCGTCGCAGTCGGTTTTCACCGGGGTGCCGGAGAACGAGGTGTTGTTGTAGAACGTCCGCTTGTAGACGTTGGTCGAGCAGGTGACGTCGGCGGCTGCTGCCTGCGGGGCAACGACCAGCAGGCTGCCGAGGACCACGGCGGACATGGCTCCACCTGTCCGGGCGACAACGAGACTCTTCTGGTGCACGGGGACCTTTCACACTGTGCGGGCTATACGTACAGCGGGGAGACACGTGAGCTGGGAAGAAGGTTGCACGGTGCGCCCCCGACGCGAAGGCGCCCGGAAGCGCGAACGAGGGAGAGCGCGGCACCGGTGAGCGGGTGCTGGAGGCTGGCCCCCTCCGGCCCCCGCCCCCAACCGGCCACGGGTGCCAGGCAATACCACTGAGGTCTGCCTTCCGCACCGCACCATGGCGCGGATAACGGAACGGGACGTGGCAGCACCCGTACATTCTTGGCTTGACGTTGAACCGTCGAACGTGGGCGGGCCGCCGAGCGGTCGGAGGAGTGGGACTGTCAGTGGTGGGGCCTCTGGTCTTCGCCCATGGGATTCGGATTCTTCGGATCTTTCGTGAGAGCGCGGCGCGACAGACCTCTGGCGGAACTTCCTGCTATGGAGAAGGCAGGCGGTGAGATGTGCTGGTCGGCTCAGGACGGTGGGTGGCAGATCGTGCAGCTTCGTCGCGGTGGCAGACCTGCCGAGTCAATCGCCCAAGAGACCCAGGCTCCGCTGCTCGTTGCCCATGTCTTCAACAGCGACAGTGATGTGGTGGCGGAGGAGGCGACGAGCCCGCGGGGACAGAGAGGGGAACGCGTGCCGCGCCCCGGCCGGCCTCGATGTTGGCGTCCAGCGCGTGGCTGCGGCGCACCTTGTCCGTGGCCCGAAGTAGCGCTCGAAGCTGTGCTGGCACAGCAGGGCCCATGCTCCGCCGCCTGCGTTGAGCAGGCCTTGGGCGCGTGCAACGAGCATCGGGCTCACGAGGCGCCTTCACCTTCGAGGTGATAGGGCCCGGCCCGGGGCCGGGCCGCGAGGTGGTCGTGCCCACAGGAGGGACAGACCGTGCGCGGCGGTCGGCGGTGGCGGGCTCATCGGTCGGCTTCCGCGTTCCGTTGACCGGGCCCGTCGGTCAGATTCCGTTAACCGGACCGGTCGGTCAGATTCCGTTAACCGGACCGGTCGGTCAGAAAGTTCTGAACGGCCCTGGTGTGCAAGGCATCCAGTGTCTCGGTCTGCTGTCGCGCGCCGTTCAGGAGTTCCTGGAGCCGTCGGGTATCCAGACGGGGCTCCCGGGGAGCCCAGCCGAGGAGAGTGCGCCAGAGGAGTGCCTTACCTTCGACGCCGAGACGCATTCCCTCCAGCTCGACGATCATGCTGAGACCGGAACGACGGATCACACGGCCGTTGGGCTTCAGTCGCCCGACCTTCTCACCCGCCCAGGCTCCGTAGATCTTGTACCGACGAGCAGGAACGTCCAGGGAGGCCATGAGCCGTAGAAGAGCTTGCCGGTCCAGCGAGATCTCCGCGGCAAGGTCCTTCAATTCCCCGCCGCAGTCCGAATCCTGGTACTCCCGGGCCATGCGCCGGGCAAGCTCAACACCGGCTGTGGCACCGGCCAAGTGATCATTGAGATAGACCGCGACCATCCGCGAACCCGCAAGCAGACCGCCCATGATCGACCTCCCTCGCCGGGGATCGGTGATCCTTCCCTGCGTCCTGAGTGGCCAATTTCAGCCTATCGAATCGCGGCGGCGCCAAGCCGGTCATGCACGGTTGCCCAGGGTGACTACCCGGCGCGTCAGCCGTTGGGCCGCGTCACGCTCCGCGGCTTGCTGCCCGTCACCCGTACGCCCTCCACTGAGTCGTTGACTTGACAACTGCTGTCCGTCGCGGCAGCCGCAGTTGCGGGTGCCGAGTGACGGGTGTCTCCTGAAGTTGAGAGGGCCGGTTCACACGGTCCCGCGCACTGCTGCGAGGACACAGAGGACGGCAGCGAGGACGGCAGCGGTCTCAATGCCCCGAGTGTGTGTCCCGAGTGTCGCGACCGCAGCGGTGTGCCAACAGCAGCGTGTCCCAACTGCAAGCGGCATAGGTGCACTTCCGCATCGCGTCCGCATCGCTTCCGCATCCAGGTCCTCCAGGTCCTCCAGGTCCTCCTGGAATCGAAGTCACCGAGTAATCGGGATCACCGAGTAATCGGGGTCACTGAATAATCGAGGTCACCGAGTAGGTGAGAGGGCAACCATGAACATCACGGTGACGCAAACCAACCCCCTCACCCTGACGCTTCCGCACGTCGTGACCAATCCGGTGATCAAACCGGTGATGCAGGGTGACTTCCTCGAAGAGATACAGCTGACCACGACGATCCACGAATTCCTGTTCAAGGTCACCAAGGACAATCGCGTCTTCTGGGTGGGTGTCGCGGTGCCGTTCGGCACCATCGACTTCTCCCGAATACAGGTCTTCTTCCACCCGACAGTCGTCCAGCTACGGCCCCCGCCGCAGCCCCCCGTCATCCACGCAGCGGAAGCCGACTATCCCACCTTCACCGGCGGTTGGTCCGGCCGCCTGCAGCGGTATGTGGCCCTCCAGGGCGGCCAGTTGGCGTCCGTCCGGCGTGTTCCACTGCTGGTCCCGTTCACCACTATGGCCGCGCTCGGCGTCGATCCTCAGCAGAACATGTTCTCCATCGACCCGGTGGCGACCCTCAGCAACATCACAGCGGCCACTCAGGCCGCGTTGCTCCCGTTCCTGCCGCCGCCGAATCTTACGGACGTGGGCGTCACCTCGTTCAGCTCCGGCATCCAGGCCATGCGGAAGTTCATCGCTGCGATGAAGCCCTCGGGGTTCATACGCGAAGTCATCGACTTCGACAGCCCCTTCATCACCACTGAACCCGCGGAGCTGACCCCGTCTCCCGGCGCCGTGTCCAGCTGCTACACCCAGCGAGCCCGGCAAAACCCGCCCTCGGGCTACCGGTTCATGCCGGCGGACAGCTTCTCGCACGTGCCGAGCCACCCGGACCCCGACCCCGGCACGCATGCACACGCCTGCATCGGCTTCATGATGTACCACACCGCCATGATCACCAGCAGCATCACCGCAGCGTCGGACCTCCCACTCCCCCACTAATGCTCAGCGCTCAATGCTCGGCGCTCTGTGGTCAGCGCTCAATGCTCGGTGCTCACGCTCTTTGGTCAGTGCTCGGTGCTCGCGCTCTTCGGTCAGTGCTCGGTGCCCGGTGCTCTGTGGTCGGTTCTCAGTACTCGGTGGTCGGTGGTCCGTGCTGCTTGGTCAAGTTCGTTCCGACTCTCCCGACCGATGGCGGGACCTCGTCACCGGACCGCGGCGCCCACGGCTGGGGCGCCGCGTCCGGCGTCTCACGGCAGGAAGGTCACCTCCGGGAACGCGCGGGACGGGCCGTCGAGCAGGTGCCCGCGTCGGTGTCGCAGGTGCCGGTCGAAGAACGCGAGCGGGTACGCCTGCTGGATGCGCACCGCCCGGGCCGGGGCGAGGGTGCCGATCCAGCGGCGAAGCTGCTCGTCGCTCATCCCCACTGCCTTAGCCAGCTGCGGGACCAGCACCTGATTGTCACCGTAGGACGAGTGGACGGCACCTTCGGCCTGGATGTTGAGCCGCCACCCGCGCAGGTGCGTCCAGAACTCTGCGACGCTGGGCTCCTGGGCCCGGGTGAACTGGGCGGTCATCATCATGAACGGCCGGTGGAGGTCCCCGGTGATGGTGGGCAGCATCGGGCCGTCGAGACTCAGCCCGGCTCGGACGCGCGGGTCGTCGAGCATGACGCGGGCGGTCGCCGTCCCACCCTTCGACCAGCCGAACATGCCTATGCGCCGCGGGTCTATCGCGCCGGTCAGGCCCTCCGGCAGCGGGCGGCCGTCGGCGCCGGGATTGCGCCCGGCGGCGAGATCCTCGACGCAGTCGAGGACGAACCGGATATCTGTGGCGAAGTCTGCCGGCCCCATCGCGTGCTGCGGGTCCTCGTCCGGGGCGAGGACCCGCCCCTCGGGGAACTCGGTGAAAGCGTCGTAGGTGTGGTCCACCGTCACCACCACGTAGCCGTGGCTGGCGAGTTCCTGCACCATGACGGTGTGGTCGGCGCGGTGGCTGTGGGCGCCGTGCGAGAACACGACGACGGGCAGCTTTCGGCCGCTCCGCCGCGCGGGGGCGCCCTGGCGGCCGGCGGTGAGCGGCGCCTGTGCGGCGTCGGCGTCGAACCCCGCGGTCGCGAGTAGCCCCCGCAGCGCGGCGGCGGACATCCACGGCGCCGGCGGGTACCGTTCGACGTCCCGGGCGGGATACCAGACGCTCGCCATCAGCTCCCGATGGCGCCCCTGCCCGGCCCCGGGATCCGGGCGGGCGGTGTCGACGAGGTGCAGCGCCACCGTGCCCACCGGGTACGGTCCGGTCGGGGCAGGCAGGGTGAGCCGCACCGGGGCCGGCGTGCCCGAGGCCGCCCGGGCCGACCCGGCGAGGCCGAGCGGTACGGCCGCGCCGACCGCCAGCGCGGCTCCCAACAGGCGACGGCGCGTCACGGTGTCTCGGCTGGTGAACGGTGTGGTGGTCACGGCCCCTCCCTGGTTCTCCTGACGAATCCGGGCTGAACTGACCGGCGCTGACTGCCCGTTAGCTGTACCCGTGGTCGCGCATCGGTGTCGTGTCGAAGGTCCGTGCGCTTGGGTGGAACACTGTCACCCGACTCAGGTGAGGAGCATCCACCCACGGGTTGCCATCCACCCCCGCCCCGTCACCCCACGGGTTTACATCCGCAGGGTGACGGTAGCCACCGCTCACTCCGGCAGCGCGCCCATGTGGCTCCCGCCTGCGGCCGGGGTGGGCCCCCAACCGTCGCCGCGGACCAGGTATCACCTGATGAAGGGGAGTGCAGCACGGTGGTCTGCGTCGTTCGATCGGCAGCACGACGCAGAGCCCTCACGCAGGCGCCGCCCCTACGATCGACTCGGCCGTCGGAGGCCGGAGGGGGCAAGGCAGGCGTGGACGAGGACGGTTCTCTGCGTGAGGTTGTCTGGGGGCGGGATCTGCCGCTGCGCTTCGCGCTCGCCAGCGAGGAGTGGGATGGGGAGCAGACGGTGTGGGCGCGGTGCGTCGACGCCGAGGGGCTGTTCCTGGACCGGGCCGCGGTCCGGGAGCGACTGACCCTCCTGGGGTGCGCGCCCACCGGTCGGCTCCTCCAGGCGGCCGAGCAGTGTGCACGGCACGCTCCCGTTCCCTTCGGTGAGTTGGACCTCAGCGTGCACGACGTGGACGCCGAGGATCCGTACACCCATGACTACGGCGCGCTCGACGACGTCGTCCTCATCGGCAGCAGGCCCAGCACGGACAGCGCGGAGGGCCCCGCGCGGCTCGACCTCGTTGTCGAGTGCGTGGTGACGGACGCGCCGCCCTTCTACCGCAAGGAGCCCGCGCGCGCGGACGTCACCCTCCTGAACGGCACCAGCGGTGCCCCGCTCGGCCGCTGTCGGCGGGTGGCCGGCCTGTACGGTGATCGGCCTGCCCCCGCCCGTCAACCCGTACGGCTCCTCGGCTGCGAGCCCTCGCCGAGCCTGCTGCGCCGGATGGTCCGTCCCCGCCACGGCGGGGGCGACCACCTGCAGCTCTGGCTCCTCGACCGGACGGGCCGGCCGACCCCGGTCCAGGAGCACATCAACGTGGAGGTCGACGAGTGCCGTCCCTCCCTGCTGGGCGGTGCGCTGATCGACGTGACCCTCAAGGGCGGTCTGTTCCGCCGGCTGCCCTCTCCGCCCACGGCCCGGCCCGTGTGGGACGCCTGGTACGAGGGTCCGCCCCGCGAACGCAACGCGTGGGCGCGGTTCCCGACCGAGGGGCGCAGCGAGTGGCTACGGTTCACGGAGGTCTGCTTGGGCCCCGGGGAGCCCGGCGCGGTGTGCGAGATGGACGGGCGGTATGCGACCGACATCCCGGGCCTGCAGTGCGCAATCGGCGAGGCGGTCGGCGGCCCGGGGTACCAATGGCACCAGTGTTGGAACGCGCTGCGCGGCTGCCAGTGCGGCGGCGAGGCCCCCCGCATGCCCTTCACGCTCGTCTGGCACGACGCGGACGTGGCCCGACAGGCCCTGGCGAGTGTCAGCGTGGACCCGGACGGCGAGCTGAGCTACTTCGAAGCGGTGGTGCCGTTCCTGGAGCGGATGGGCGTCACGGTGGTGCTGCGCTAGCTGTGCTGTCCGGGAGTGCTGCGCTAGCTCGTATCCGAGGGTAATGCGCCTAGCTCATGTCCGAGGGTGACGGGGGCAAGGGTGAGGTGGTGGTTGGCAAGGGTGAGGTGGTGGGGCCCCTTGGCTTACGTCCAACCGTCTCGTGGCCACGTCCGCAGCACTCCGAAGCGGTTGGCATCGTCGGTTGGAGCCGGTGTGCGTGCACTCGCCGGCCCCGTAGTCAGTCAGCAGCTGAGCGCGGCCAGGCGCCACGGATGTGCCCGGATCGCTACGGCTGGTCGAGGAGCCGGTTCACGGCACGGCGGGTGCGGGCGGCGGCCGTGGGGTCGGCGAAGAGTTGGATTTCCTGGTTCAGGGCCATGTAGAGGCCCGTCAGTTCGTAGACGACCTGATCCGGGTCGGTGTCCGTCGGCAGATCACCCGCCGCGACGGCGGTGCGCACTTCGGCGGCGAGGCGGTGGCGCCAGGCCCGCAGCAGGCGGGTCACGGCGTCGCGGACGAGGCCGTCGCGGGCGTCGAACTCGGTGGAGGCGGCGGTGAAGAAACAGCCGCCGGGGAAGATGTCCCGCCCGGTCTCCAGGTAGGCGATCCAGGTGTCGCGGACGGCCCGCAGGCGGGGCAGGCCCGGCTGCTCGTGGGCCACGGGCTCCCAGACCAACCGCGAGAAGGCCGCCGCGGCCCCTTGCAGGGTCGCCAGCTGGAGCGCTTCCTTGGTGCCGAAGTGCCCCAGCACCCCGGCCTTGCTCATCTTGAGGTCGGCGGCGAGTCGCCCGATGGTGAGCCCTTCGAGACCCTCGACCGAGGCGAGCGCAATGCCGCGCTCCACGATGCGTTCCCGGGTCCTACGGGCTTCGGCGCGGGAGTTGCGAGGGCTCATGGCGTCATCCTACCGAACCGGCCACCCTTTAGCGTCCGACCGATCGGTTGCTATATTCCGGAGCTCAGTCGCCGAGCCGACCCAGTCGTCGGTCGACCCAGTCGTCGGCCGACCCAGTCGCCGACTCGCCCAGTCGCCGAGCCGAGGAGATCACCTGTGCGTTCCACCGTGCCGGGAAGCCGCATCACCGCCATGGGCCACTACCAGCCGATGCGAGTCCTGACCAACGACGACCTGGCCGCCCTGGTCGACACCAGTGACGAGTGGATCCGGCGCCGTACCGGCATCGCCACCCGCCGCATCGCCGCCTCGGACGAATCGGTTACCGACATGGCCGCGGCGGCCGCCGCCAAGGCGCTCGCCGCGTCCGGGCTGGCGCCCTCCGACATCGGGCTGATCACCGTGGCAACGTGCACGGCGATCGACCGCTGTCCCTCCATCGCCGCCCAGGTCGCGGCACGCCTGGGCCTGCCTTCGCCGGTGGCCTTCGACCTCAACAACGGTTGCGCGGGCTTCTGCACCGCGCTCGCCTGCGCCGACCACACGATCCGCGCGGGCGCCGCCCGACATGCCCTGGTCGTCGGTGCCGAGAAGATGTCCGACGTCACCGACTGGACCGACCGCCGCACCTGTGTCCTGCTCGGCGACGGGGCGGGCGCCGCCGTGCTCAGCGCGACCGACGCCGCCGACGCCGTCGCCGGAATCGGTCCGGTCGTCTGGGGCTCCGACCCCACCCGAGGTGATGCTGTCCGCCTGGTCGACGACTGGCACCCGCACTTCGCCCAGGAGGGCCAGACGGTCTTCCGCTGGGCCACCGGCGAACTCCCCGCCGTCGCCCGGGAGGCCTGTGCACACGCCGGCCTGGCCCTGGCCGACCTGGCAGGCGTCGTCACCCACCAGGCCAATCTGCGCATCATCGACGCCGTCATCCGCCAACTCGACCTGCCCGAGAGCGTGGTGATCGCCCAGGACGTCGTCGAGTCCGGCAACACCTCCGCCGCGTCCGTCCCGCTCGCCCTGTCCAAGCTCACCGAACGCGGCGAGCTCTCCCCCGGCGCCCCGGTCCTGCTGCTGGCCTTCGGCGGCGGTCTGTCCTGGGCCGGACAGGTCGTCAGGTGCCCTTGATGCCGCGCACCGCGGCGAGGACACAGGAGGGCAGCACAGGAGGGCAGGGTGCACAATCAGGTCCGGCCGGAGCAGCCGGCCGGGAGATGCGGTGAGATGGGGCCCATGATGAGGACTGACGCGATCGTGGTGCCAGAACTGTACGTCGGCTATCCCGGGGTGGCCTTCGGCGGCTACGTCGCCGGCGTACTGGCGGAGCGAGCCGAGGCGAAGGCGGTACGGGTGGACTTCCGTGGGCCCGTGCCGACGGAGGTGCCCGTGCGGATCGCCGAAACCGCGGGAGGAGGCGTGGAGCTGGGCGAGACCGAGCGGCCCCTTGCCGCTGCGCGCCCCGCCGAGCTGCTGCTCGACCCGCCGGCCGCGCCCTCGTGGGACGAGGCGACGGCCGCGACCGACAGGTTCCGGGCGGCCCCGCCGTCCGGTGTGGTCGACTGCTTCGGCTGCGGTCTGCGCACGGCCGACCACGGCCTGCGCCTGCACTGCACGCCGGTGCCGGGTCGCGACCTCGTGGCCTCTGCCTGGGTCCCCTCCCCCGCTTTCGCCGGCCCGGACGGCCTCCTCCCGACCCGACTGGCCTGGGGTGCCCTGGACTGCCCGGGAAACTGGGCCGGCCGCCTGCTCGGCACCCAGCGTCCGGGCGCGGTCACCGCAGCCCTCACGGGCACGGTGCTGCGGCCGGTCGTCGCGGGTGAGCGGTACGTGGTGTACGCGTGGCTGCTGTCGGAGTCCGGCCGCAAGCACATGGTGGCCGTGGCGCTCGCCACGGCGGAGGGCGAACTGTGCGCGGTCTCCGAGGCGTTGTGGATCGATCCCAGGCCCGCGCCCTGAGCGGATCGCCGGCCATGCCCCGGCCGTGGTTCCAGCACCGCTGCCGGGAGCGGAACCACCAGTGGCGGCAACGACCAGCGGCACGAGCGATCAATGAGGGGAGCGATCAATAGGGGGAGCGAGCACCAGCGGGAGCGATCAGGCGGCGGTGCGCTCCTTCGGAAGGGCCAGGGACAGGGCCAGGGCCAACCACCGGCGCCTCGGCCCCCGTTAGCCGCATTCCAGAGGTCGGGCCAACGGGAGGTCCGGTCGGTCGTCAGGCGCGGCAGCGCAGCATCTCGAACGGGGGGTTGGCGCGGAAGTCCGTCCAGAAGTCCGCACCGAACGTGCGCACACCGGCGTCGGACACCTCCAGCGGTAGCCAGGTCGGCTCGCTGAATCCGGCCGCCCGCAGACACTTCTCGTAGACCTCGCGGCGCGGGCGGGTGGCGACGAACGAGACCGGCGGGTCGAGCAGCGCCGTGACCCGGACTCGCGGTCCGGTCTCGGCCTCCTCGCCCGTCAGCTCGCAGAGAAAGCCGTACTTGGCGGGCGCACCGGTGCGAGCGGAGGAGCAGCAGTAGGCCCTCGGCCGGTGCCCTCCCCGGCTGAGGGCCCCGGCCGTCGCGGCGCGCCGTCAGCGGAAGCGGAGGGAGCCGTGCGGCAGGCCACCGTCACCGGCGTGTGTCACGTACTTTCCCGGCGCGAGGGAGAAGGCGGCGCCGTGGTAGTTCTTGCCGGTGTAGAAGACGGCCGTGCGCTTGCCCGGATTCATGGCGGAGCCCACGTGGTACAAGCCGCGGGCTGCCAGGTTCGGCTCGGCGCGGGTGAAGGTCGTGCGCATGCCTTTGAAATTGGCGTGCTTGTACACCATGACCTTCGCCCCGCGCGTCTTGGGGACGCCGGCGTTCGCCTGGACGCCGTCGGCGGCGGCCGGCAGCGCGGCGCCGAGCGAGAGTGCGGCGACGGCGGCGCCGGTAGCGGCCATGTAACCGATACGCATGAGGTGCCCTTTCTGGTGTGGGTACGTGCAGCGGAACGTGGGGGAGGCTGGCGAGGGTTGGTCCGACTCAGCCGTCCTCGCGGTTCAGTACGCGGCGGGCGGCTGCCAGCCAGCGGTCCTTTTGGGCCTTCGCCTCGTCCAGACGGCCGGCGTTCTCCTTGATCAGGCGGCGTTGGATGCGGATCTCGGCCGCTGCCCATACCGTCATGACCTTCGTCGACCGCTGGCAGGCCACGTCGGTGCGGGCGGTGTCGCGTTCGGTCGGCGTGGGCTCGGCCGTTTCCCAACGGCGGCTGCCGGCGACCGCCAGGGGATCCTCGTAGGCGAGGCCGGCCTTCGCCATACAGGTACGCCATGAGCGCACGGCGCTGCGTACCTCGGGAGCGCGCCGGGCGGCTTCCAGCGCGGTGCCGGTCAGCTGGTTGAAGGCGTGGTAGTCGGGTGGTGCGTTGTCACCGGCGAGTTGGCGCTGGGCGGTCTTGAGGCACCCGCCCTTGCCGGAGGTCCCGTAGGCCGCGCGTCGCACCTCGGCGGGGAGAGCCTCGCGCTCGTCCCAGGCGCGGTTGCGCCGTACCACCGACGCCGGGTCGGGGCGCGGGTGGTAGCCGAAGTCAGCGGCATCTGCCTCGACGGCTCCGTAACGGCCGACGTTCGGCGGCTCGATGTCCTGGGCGCTCACCCGGGGCAGTGGCTTCCACTCCAGGCCCCGGTCGTTCATGCACCGGCGCATGAGGATGTCCTGGGCGTCTTCCACCGTGTAGGTCTCTGCCGTGGTCGAGGCATAGGCGTCCAGCGGGAGCGTCAGCTGCCCGGCCTGCCGGCTTGCGGACGGCGGTGCGGTGGGGTGCCCGGCGGGTGATTCCTGGTGCCCGGCGGTGCAGGCGGTGGTGGCCAGAAGCAGCGTGAGCGCGGTGGCGGCCCGGGCGCGGGAGCGCGACATGGTTGCCTCTCGTCGTGCGTGGCGCGGTGTGCGTGGGGCGTAGGGCGGTGTGGGGTGGCGGGCGGGACGAGTGCGGTGCCGGGTGGGGCGGGGTGCAGCCCGTGGGCCGCACCCCGCCCGTCAGCAGTCCACCGTTGACGGAACGTGCTGTTTAGCGGAACTTGATGGAGCTCACGGCGTCGCTCAGGCCACGGTGGCCGAAGTGCGCCTCCCGGTCGCCCGGCGCCAGGGAGAAGCTGGCGCCCTTGTAGTTGCCGTGCTTGTAGAAGGTGACCGTGCGGTTGCCGAAGTTCTTGGCGGAGCTGATCTTGTCGCCCCAGCCCTCGTCCCCCAGGTGCGGGCGGTTGGAGTGGAAGCTGGTGGTCGCACCGTTGTACTTGGCGTCCACGTAGACCTTGACGTGCCGGTTCGCGGCCTTGGACGCGACGGTCGCGTGGGAATCGGCGGCGGCCGGCAGCGCGGCGCCGAGCGAGAGCGCGGCAGCGGCGGCAAGTCCAACGGCTATGGGTCGAATACGCATGAGGTATTCCTTCGGCTAGTGATCACGCGTGAGGCGTGGGACGGAAGTCGTCCGTTCGGTCGGCCGCCGGGCCGTATGGGCCCGGCGGCCGGTGACGCGTCCTACGATGCCGGGCCGCCGGCAGGTT
Organism: Streptomyces sp. NPDC021749; assembly: GCF_040640655.1. NCBI lineage: Bacteria > Bacillati > Actinomycetota > Actinomycetes > Kitasatosporales > Streptomycetaceae > Streptomyces > Streptomyces sp. NPDC021749. The sequence goes on from NZ_JBFACE010000013.1 coordinate 49,813, forward strand.
GTCGTCAGCGCTGAGTCCACACTCGTTTGGCAATGCGTCCACGCACCGCCGCCGGCCCCACCGGTACGGCTTCCCACGGTCGGGACGGAAGGGGGCCGGCGCGGAATGCGCCACCGCGCACGGCGTGACCGAGGGCGCGGCACGGGCAGCGCCCCACGCCGCGACCGGTCTCATCCGCCGATCGCCTCGGTGAGGACGGTGCGGATCCGTTCGACGAGAGGGTTGGTGTCGTCGGCCCGCCACACCAGGTGCAAGGTCGTCGAGGTCTGGGCCAGTGGCCGGGGGGTCACTCCGATGCGGCGCAGCGCACGGTGCGAATCGGCGAGCACGGCTGCGCCGAACTTGGCCGCGACCAGGGCCAGTAGGGTCTGCACGCTACGGCCTTCCGCCCCGATCTGCGGCACGATGCCGGCGCCGTGGCACAGGGCGATGATCTCGTCGTAGGAGCGCGGTGAGACGTCACGCGGCCAGATGACCAGGGGGATCTGGCCCAGTGCGGTGAGCGGGGCGGGTTCGGAGGGGTAGGCCAGCGGATGGCCGGCGGGGAGGAACAGCGTCAGCGGTTCACGCCACCACACCTGGGTGGCCAGCCGGGCATCGCGCAGCGGAAGGCGCTGGACCGCGAGGTCGTAACGCCCCTCCAGAACACCGTTCGACATCTCGGAGTCGTTGAAGCTTTCCTCCAACTGCAGTTGGACTCGCGGCAGTTCGCGCCGTACGCGCCCGAGCGCGGCACCGAGCGGTCCGTTGATGCCCGAACCGGCGAAGGTCACGACCAGTCGCCCGGTCATGCCTTGTGCGGCGAGGCGCACGTCCTTGAGAGCGGCCTCCGCCTCGGCGAGCACGGTGACCGCACGCCGGACCAGAACCCGTCCGGCCTGCGTCGGCGTCAAACCGCGCCCCTCCCTGACGAACAGCTTCGTCCCCAACTGCCGCTCCAGATCGGTCAGTTGGCGGCTGAGGGTGGGCTGCGTCAGATGCAGCCGCCGCGCCGCGGCGCTGATGCTGCCCTCTTCCGCGATCGCGACGGCGTAGCCGAGTAGCCTTAGCTCCATCCATACCTCCCAGGCATGGGAAGTATAGGCAGTAATGCCTACGGAGCAGATTTGGGCGCCGCTCAGGCGAGGCTGGACACAGCGCACCGGACGGAACCGGGACGCACACCCGACCCTGAGGAGCATCCATGAACCGCGAAGACCGCTACGCATACGGCATGAAGGTGCTGGAGGAAGTTGACGGCGAAGCGGGACAGCGCATCGTCGACTCGCTCGCGGACACCTCACCCGAGTTGGGCCACCAGGTGGTGGCATGGGCGTTCGGCGACATGTACTCCCGTCCCGAACTGGCACCTCGCGAACGGCAGTTGGTCACCCTGGGCGTGCTCACCGCGCTCGGCGGTTGCGAAATCGAGCTGCACGTGCACATCAACGCGGCGCTCAACGTCGGCCTGACGCCGACCGAGATCTCCGAGGCGCTGCTGCACTCGGCCGTCTACTGCGGCATGCCTCGGTCGATCAACGCGACACTCGTCGCCAAGAAGGTCTTCGCCGAACGTGGCCTGCTTCCCCTCACCAACCTCGGCTGACCCTGTTGGACGACGAGGACGGCAGTACTCGTGGGAACTGGCTGGCCGCACCAGAACGGCCCCCGGCCGGGTGAGCGAGCCGGGAGCCGCCGGTGCGCCGGGCATGTCGGCCGTCCCAAGGTGGTGGGCTACCGAACGCCGCCTGGAAATGACTCCGGTGACGGCGGGAGGTGGAGTTCGGCGACGGCTCCGCCGTCGGGGGCGTTGGAGAAGCGGAGGGTGGCGCCGAGGACGTGTGCCTGGCCGGCCGCGATGGTCAGGCCCAGGCCGTGACCGGTCCGCTTGCCGGCGTCGGACCCGCCCGACTGGCTCCGAAAACGCTGGGGGCCCTGGTCGAGGAGGTAGGCCGGGTAGCCGTCGCCGTGGTCCCGCACGGTGATGACGGGGGCCTCGACGGTGACCACGACGGGCGCACGGCCGTGTTTGTGGGCGTTGGCGACAAGGTTTCCCACAATGCGTTCGAGCCTGCGCCGGTCGGTCTCGACCTGGTCGTCCCCCACGACGCGGACCTCGGTCGTCGTTCCGGTGGCCCGTACCGCGCGTTCGGCCAGGGGGCCCAGTTGATGGATGTCGAGGTCGGCGCTCTCGACCTGGGCGTCGAGCCGGGAGATCTCCAGCAGATCCTCGGTCAGCCCGCGCAGCGCCTGGACGCGGTCGCGCACCATCTCGGTCGGGCGGCCGGGCGGTAGCAGCTCGGCCGCGGAGTGGAGTCCGGCGAGCGGGGTGCGCAGCTCGTGGGAGACGTCGGCGGTGAAGCGCTGTTCGCTGTGCAATCGGGCCTGAAGGCTGGCGGCCATCGCGTCGAGCGCGGTCGCCACGGCGGCGGCCTCGTCCTGGGCGCGGTCGGGACGACGGGAGCGGGGGTCGTTCACGCGGGCGTCGAGATCGCCGGTGCTGATGCGTCGGGCGACGCGGGCGGTGTGGTGCAGTCGGCGGGTGATGCGGGAGACGGAGACCAGTCCGGCCCCCAGGGTGAGGGCGATCGCGGCGGCGGAGGAGCCGATGATGGCCCCGTCCAGGCCGCGGAGTGAGGCCGCCTGTTCGCTGTAGTCCAGCCGTAGCGCGAGCACCTTTCCTCCGGTGACGGGGGTGGCCGCCCACATCACGGGGCGGCCCTGGTGCGTGGCGAGTTGGGTGCCGCGCTCGTGCCGCCGCACGGTCATCTCGCGGAGCGGAGCGGGGAGGTCCGACGGGTCCACCGACACGTTGCGGTCGAGGGGGTCCCCGGCGACGTACGCGGACGTGCTGCGGTCCAGTTCCGCCAGCGCCGTGTGGCGTGCACGGTCCTGGGTCTGCCGGTCGACCAGGACGTGCACCAGGATGCCGAGCACCGTGGCGAGCAGGCAGCACATCACGGTGATGAAGACGGCCGCCTTCCAGTAGAGCGTCGCCGTCCAGGCATGCAGCCACCGTGGCGGACGCGGCCGGAGAGTGCGCACGGCTCACCTGCCCGAAGGGGTTGCAGAGGCCGGGGCCCGCCGCCCGTAGCCCACGTCCTGGATCGTCATCACCTGGTGCCGCGCGTCCCAGACGTAGACCGTGCGGCTTTCGTAGCCGGCCGCGTCGCCGGGCTCGTGAATGACCAGCTTGTGGTCGGCGACCTCCACCGACTGCGGGGAACTGGTGGAGCCCAGGATCGAGGTCACCACCCCGTTCTTGAGCGTGTAGGCATAGATGATCAGGAGGTTGCTGCCGCTCCGAACGCCGACGATCAGCTCGTCCTTCCCGTCGCCGGTCAGATCGTGGTACTCGGGGGCCTTCACCGGACAGGAGCCGGTGCCCGGCCTGTCGGCACAGGAGCGGATCTTGCGTTCCTCGCCCTCCTCGAAGACCGGCTGGTCGCGGCGCTTGTCCGCGTCGATCTGCGCCAGGAGGACGGACCCCGCGGACACCTTCCTGATGTCCCCGGACGGCACCCGCGGCACCGCGGTCAGCGGCTGCGGTCTCTCCTCCCCTCCCGTGGCCGGCGGGGCCGCCGGCGCGGGCTTGCTACCGGGCCACAGTTGTGCCGGGCCGGTAACGGGAGCCGCATGCCCCGCGCTCTTGGGCGCACCGTCCTGCGCACACCCGCCCAGCAACACCGCCGTGCCCGCCGCCACGCCCGCCAGGGCCACCGCCCGTCCGACGGGATGGCGCGAGCGCAGGCCACGGACATGGGGCACGGCGCCCCTCGGAGAAGGACCGGAAGGCGCAGGGGCTGGGTTGTGAGGAGTCAAACGTTCTCTCCGCGTGGCTCTGCGACGGTCCGACAAGTCCGGAAACGGTAACTCATCGGTCGCACCGCAGGTCGTGTGCCCCGTCACACCAGATGGCCGGGACAACGCCCTGCGGTTCGCCACACGGCCGTGCTGGACGACGGCTGCGGCAGCCTGCTCTGATCCGGAGCGCCCCGTACGAGTAGGCCCGGTGCGAGTAAGCCCCGTGCGGGTGGTCCCGGCGCGGCGACCGGTTGTGAGCTGCCCGTCACGCGGTCCAGGGCCCACGGCTCGGTCGCGTCATCGCGCCGTGCGCTCCGAAGATCCGGCGCGCCGTTCATAGCGTGAGCGTGCGCGGTGGTAGGCCGCGGACAGCAGCTCATGGGTGGCCGCTTCGGTACGCGGGCCCGGGTTCACCACCGCAAGCCAGCCGACGGTGCCGTAGACGGGGTGGGCGAGCACGGTGTCGGCGGTGCCGGGGTCGGCCTCGGTGGTGGCCGGTTCGCGGGGCGCGTGACCGGTCCACCGGATGAACTCTTCTTTTCCTGCGGCGATGTTCACGCGGAAGGTGTCGGGGCGGTCCAGACGTGATGCCTCGTCGCCGGGGTAGTTCTTGGTCACGACCGTCGCGAACGGTTGGGTCGTTGTCGGGGTGACGCCATCAGGTGCGTAGTAGAAGAACGTGTCGCCCCAGCCGACTTCCGGTGAGCCGTCACCGGGTGCCGGCCTGAGGGTCAGGACGCCTTCGAGGCCGTCCACGAAACTGATGATCTCATCCATGGTCATGTGCTCTAGCGTTGCATTGAAGTGCTTGTGGAGGCTTTGAGGCTGAGGTGGAGGGGCTTCGCGATGTCAGGTCTCAAATCGGGGGGTATGCGCCCGGCCGATGTCGCGCGGCGTGCCGGGTACTCGGTTCAGCAGGTGCGCAATCTTGAGCGGGACGGGGTGCTTCCGTCGGCGACGCGCACCGCGACCGGCTACCGGATCTACCAAGAGATACATCTGCGGTCCGCGCTGGCCTACCGGGCCCTGGCAGCGGGAGTGGGTCCGACCGAGGCCAAGAAGATCGTCAGGGCCGTCCACCGGTTCCCCGCCTCGCAGACGGCGCTTGCCCTTCTCGACGCGGCGCACGCCCGGCTCCACGCGGAGCGCACGGAACTCAGTCAGGCCAAGGAGGCCGCCCAGGCAATCTCCGGCGAACCGATCGACGACGTTCGTGCATCGGACTCGATGACCATCTCCGAGCTCGCCACCGCCCTGGGCGTGCGGCCCTCGACGTTGCGGCACTGGGATGCGGAGGGCCTCGTGGTCCCCGAGCGCGACCCCGTACGAGGAACACGGCGGTACGCCCCGGCCCAGGTGCGGGATGCGCGGATCGTTCATCAACTGCGTAAGGCCGGTTACCGCATCGCGCCCCTTCGGACCCTCATGCCGGAGCTGCGGTGCGCCCGCCGGTCGGAGGACGTCGCCTCCGCGCTGGCTGCCCGGGACGCCGGCATCGCGGCTCGCTCCCAAGCCCTCCTCGACGGCGCGGCCGCACTCAGTGCCGTGCTCGCACTGGCCGCCTCAGCACCTCAAGAGCCGTTGGTCAGGTAGCCGGTGGCCCTTTCGTCCAAGTGCGAGGGGCCGGCATCCGCACCATGCTCATTCCCTCCGGGAAGCTCGCCGTCCTGGCCGGTGGCGGTCAAGGCTGACGCGAGGCCGTTCAGCCGCAGGCGGGTGGCTCCGCGCAGGTGGGGGAAGTCGTGTTCGGGCTCTGCGGAAGGGGTGAGGAAGGCTGCTTGCTCGGTCCACTTCAGGTGGGTGCCGTCGGCCTCTGTGCGCAGTTCGACGGTCACCAGCGAGCTCCAGCGCGGCACGTCGTCCACGCAGGAGGTGTAGGCGTACACGATCCTCGCCCCGGAAGTGATGTCGAGGTATCGGGATGCGTACGCGAGCCGTTCCGGCGGTGCGCCGGGGACCGTGAAGACACTGGACGCCGTCTCGCCGCCGTTCACGGTGAATTCGTGGTGGTACGCCTCTTGGCGGCCCGGCATTTTGAACCACCGGCGCCGGACCGGAGTGTCGGCGAAGGCCTCGAACACCGCGCTCGCAGGCGCGGGCAGGTGGATGTCGACCGTGAAGGTCTCGTGCCGCACCTTCGGCACCGCGCCGCTGACCGGTGCGTCAGTGGCGGTGTCCGGTGCGGTGGTTCCGGCGGCGTTGGCGGTCATGTTTCCTCGCGTGACGTTGCGGCGGATCGGGCGAGCGCCCATTGGTTACCGTTCGTATGTAAGGGGGTGCGGTCGCTGCGATCAAGGCCTCGCCCTTACGCACTTCGAAGTCAGCTACGCACGGGGAGGGAACAGTCGGATGGATGCCGCATTGCGGTCCCAGTTGGCGGCCGCCGGGGTCGGCCCGGAGTGCGCGGCGACCATCGCGCTCGTGCGCGACGTGCTCGCCCGGGTCGGAGACAAGTGGACCGTTCTGGTCGTCACCACGCTCGCCGACGGGCCGCTGCGCTTCACGGCCCTGCACGAGCGGATTGCCGGGGTGTCCCAGCGGATGCTGAGCCAGACACTCCGCTCGCTGACCCGCGACGGACTGATCACGCGGACGGCCTATGCGGAGGTACCGCCCCGCGTCGAATACGAGCTCACCCCGCTGGGGCGATCACTGAGTGACACCGTGACACACATGGTGCGTTGGGTGCAGGAACACCAGGTGGAGATCATCCAGAGCCGTGCGGTCTTCGACGGAGCGGATCCTGCGGCACGGTGAAGGGGCGGTCAACACCGCCGTTCTCTCAGCCAGTTGGGCCGTCGGGGCTCACGCCCCTCCTTCACGACGCTTCGGGTGAGGGTGGACTTCGGCGCACCCGTCTCGATCGCGCCGCAGTAGGTCTCAGCGGGCGCCCGCCACTTCATCCGCTTCTTCCGCTTCTTCCGCGACCGACTGCGCAACGCCGGGTGATCAGCCAGGCCCGGCGATCACGCACCTTGACGTCGGTTGCGAGCGCCGCGGTCCGCGACGCCGTCGGCGAGGACGGGCCGGGAAAGCCGGTCGCCGCGAGGGAGAAATGCGGTGCCCTGACTGAACCGAAGGCCGGGGCCGCCCGTCTTCCCGCACGAAGCCGGAAACCTACCGCCATCTGGCGGAACCCACGCCCGTGCCCGCACCGGCAAGCGCCACACCACCTGCCGACGATTCCTGATGTTCCCGCACCAGCTCACGTGTCGCTGTGCGCCGCCTCCTACCGCACAGCATCACCGATGTTTGCAACGATCGAAGAGACAGTTTCCTCACTCGCCCACGGGGAGCGAGGACGACGCCCCGGGAAGAATGAGGAATCGCGGTATGCGCCTGGTCGCGCCTGACGGTCCGGCACCTTCGGAATCGGCACTCGGGCGCCCCAGACTTTATGTGCTCGACGGGCTGCGGTTCATGGCAGCGCTGATGGTCCTCGGCTACCACTACCTCACCCTTCGCGACGGGTGGGGCGACGATCCGCAGGCGTTCTCGCCGGGGCTCTACCACCTCGCCCAGTTCGGCTGGCTGGGCGTCGAGGTGTTCTTCCTGATCAGTGGATTCGTCATCTGCATGAGCGCATGGGGACGCACCCTGGGCGATTTCGTGAAGTCCCGGGTTTCGCGCCTCTACCCCGCGTACTGGGTCGCCGTGATCCTGACGGCGTCCGTCCTCACGTTGTGGCCGTGCGTGCGCAGTGCCGACAGTCTGGAGACGGTGCTGACCAATCTCACCATGCTGCAGCAGGGCGTGGGAGTGTCCGATCTCGACGACGTCTACTGGTCGTTGTTCGTCGAGTTGAAGTTCTACTTGCTCTTCGCCCTCGTCGTCTACAAGGGCGTCACCTACCGCAGGTGCGTACTGTTCTGCGGTCTGTGGACGGTCGCCGGCGTGGTCGCCTACAAGGCCGACACCAGCTTCCTCTCGGTATGGGCCGTCGCGCCGTACTCCCCCTATTTCATCGCGGGTATTGCCTTCTACCTGATGCACCGTTTCCGACCCACCATGCTGCTGTGGGCGATCGTCACGGTCGAATTCCTGCTGGCCCAGCACTATGTAAAAGGTCGTGTGGTGATGAACCTCGGGGACAAGGCCGCGACCGCACATGACTGGCCGGCCCGCATCGGGGTGGTGATGGCATTCCTCCTCATGGCGGTCATCGCACTCGGGCTGTTCGACGGAGTGCGGTGGCGCTGGCTGAGCCGGGCCGGATCGTTGACGTATCCCCTGTATCTGCTGCACATGTACATCGGCTTTACGCTCATCGCCCTGCTGCGGCACCGTCTGCCCGCTCCCGTACTGCTCCTGTCGATCATCGCCCTCATGCTGGTGCTCTCGTACGCCGTCAACCGGTGGGTGGAGCGTCATGTGGGGGTCTGGCTACGCAACGGGATCGACAAGGGTTTGCAGGAAATGCGTCGCGGATCCCGGGAGGGGCCGAGCCCAGGCCGCCCCGGGGCGGCCTGGGCCCCGAGGCGCCAGCGCGTCACCCCCACCGATGAGGGTGACGGGGAGAAGAGCCTCGCCCGTGCGGAGCGGGTCGACCGCGCGGAGAAGGAGAGTGACCGGGTGGGGACACTCTCCTGACGGCGGCCGTGTCGGGGTGGCGCAGCCGTCCTCAGTCGCGGTGGCCCCGGAGCCTGCGGCGCCTCGTCAGGACGGGAGGGCGCCGAGCTGGCGCAGCTGCGCGAGGACGTCGACGACGCCCCGGATCTCGGCGATCCGCCCGTCGACGAAGCGGAAGATGAAGATCTCGTTGTAGGTGACGGTCTTCCCCGTGGGCGGCAGGCCCTGGTACTCCCCCAGATGTGTTCCGGTCACCGTGTTCCTGGAGACGACCTTGTCGCCCTCCGTGATCGTCTCCTCAATATTGACCCGGATGTCGGGGAATGCGCGCAGGAGCACTTCCCACACCCGCTTCAGGGCCTCCGCTCCCGTGTCGCCCATCGGTACCGGTGCGTGGAAGAGCAGGTCCGGTGCGACGAACTCGTCGATGGCCTTCGCCACGACCTCCGGTTCGCCGCTGTTCATGGCGGAGTGAAAGCGATGGAGCGTCGCTGTGTGGGTCGTTGTCCCGGCTGCCGACATGCGGTCTCTCCTCTGCTCTGTGTCTTCTGCTCTGTGTCTTCGTGGCGTGCTGGACGCCTTTCAGCAGGAGGACGGCACAGCCACCGGGAATGTGACACAGCGCGCGGACGGCGGTCCGGAGCCGGGGCATCGGAGACGCCGCCACCGAGGGCGCGAGCCGGCGGTCCGACGCCCCGGAGGGCTACCGGAGCTTCCAGCGTTGGGACTTTCCCCCGGTGCACCGGGCAGTGGAGACGCGGTCGTTCGCCATCCGCGCGAGGCAGCGGTGGCTCACACCGTTCCTGATCAGCCTGGGGTCCGTTTCGTCGATTTGCCACAGAGCTGCCTTGTCAGCGGCGGCACAGGGTTTCATGGTCAGTCGGTTGTTGCGGAGCGTGAGGCACAGTCCGGTTGCCACCTGCCGTAGCGCGGTGTACTCGTAGTCGTCGTCCCAGTGCCACCGCTGGTACGCGGTGCGGTTGCAGTAGAAGACGTACGGCCCGTAGTCGGCCCGGAAGTCCAGGCACGGCTTGCCCGTGGATTGATTGCGGAAACCTGTGGTGCGCGGAGTCGCGCTCGCCGGTGTACTGCTCAGGCCCACCATGAGCACGACGCCCGTCCCCACGGCGGCCAGCCTTTTCAAGAGCATGAGTCCCCCTCTGCTCGATGCCTTCCGCCGAGATGCTAACGAGAACTGTTCTCGACGGGCCCGGAACGGGTGTACCTCCACATCTCCCCCTCAACCACCACGCCCGCCCCCGTACCGGAATCATCGACACCAACCGGACCCCTGCTGTTCCGCAGAAGACAGCTCTAGACGCCCGCCTCCTTGTACGCCTGCGCCAGCCGGTCGGCCATCGCCGTCTGGTCCCGTAGACCAGTTCCGCCATCCGCAGCCCCTCGGACCAGGCAACCGGCCCCAACCTGCCGACAGTCAGCGGCCGTTCTACCGCGTCGCCCCCAGCAGTGCACCTCCATACGGACGGACCCGTCGACTATGACAGGGCCCACTGACACTCGCCGGTGACGCCTGACGTACAGTCAACTTCCGTCCACTTCGGGGCAAGGCGTGGTGGCGGCGCCCCCGGAGTCGGGGGCCAGGAAACGTCGTAGAGTGCGGTCATGTTCGTCGTCGACTTCGTGTGACGCTGCCGGTGCAGGGCTCACAGCGGTCGTGGTCCCCCTCTCCGAGTGGGTCGAGATCCCGCCACGATGATGCAATTCATTGCACCCCTCCAGCAGCAAGTTGCACCGCGATGCATGTGTGCCTATCGTCTCGCCGCAGAGGCCTTCGTAAGCGGGCCAGAGGGGGTTGACCATTGATCGTCATCGCTCGTGCCGTTGCTCCATCCACCGGTGAGACACCGTGCCGTCCCGCGCCAAGGGGCCGGCATGGGAACTGATCGGAACGGCTCTCTCTCCAGAAGCTCACACCAGCGGCTCCCCTTCCTCGTGGCCCCCGCGCACCGGCTGGCCGGCGAGACGCTCCACGTGCTCCTTCCCCCTGCCGGCGGTAGAACGGCAGCCGGCCCCCCACGCGTACCGTTCCGCCTGGGAGGGGCCTGGCAAGCCGGAGACAGCCTCTACACCCAGGTGCAGGACGACTTCACCGGCCGTTTCGCGGTGTTCGCCACCCGCGCCTCCGGCCATGTGGAGCGGGTGACGGGCTACTCCTGGGACATCACCCCCGTCTGGCGCCAGCTCACCGGGCCGAGCGCCCCGCGAGACGCCTGGTCCCAGCTGCGCTTCGAGCACGCCGTGCACCATTTCGCGGCCATGGAAGACCTCGCGGGCGAGGACGCGGAGACCTGCGGGTACCCGGTGGAGGGGCCCCTCTCCGTACCGCAGGCCGACGGTGGCGCGGATCGCCCTTCCCTCCTGCGGCCGTCGATCGGGGCCCCGGACCCGCTCGAAGATCTCTGGGAGGAGTCGGCACTGAGCGGAGGCAGTGTCCAACACGTGGCTGAGGGAGTCGAGTTGCTGTACTCCCGGGTTGCCCGCTTCATGGACGGTCAGCAGGTTCCACCGTTACACGAGCGTCCGCACGCGCAGCAGCAGGACAGTGCCCTGTCCTCCCAGCTGCTGCGGGCGTACGACACCTACAGCAGCGCACTGTCGCTGCAGTGCGCACAGCAGGCCGCCTGGTTCGGTGCATGGGCGTACGGGATCGCCGAGGAGTTGGTCTGGCGCAGCCGACTCGGGCAGGCCCGCAAGGATGCCGAACGGATCATTCGTCGATCCATGCAGTACCTGTCGTACGAGAACCTCGGCCTGTCCGCGACCGCGGTGGCCTGTACGGGGTTCAGCTCCGTGTGCGACGAGTCGCCGGACTTCTGGTGACGGCCGCTGCGGTGGCTCCGCTCAGTGCCGTGCGGGGACGCCATCGCTCCGTCCGGTGCGGATAGGCAGTTGCCTGAGCGCGTGTGACCTGAACGAGGCGCGCCACTGCAACGTCTCCGCGGGCACGGCGAGCTGCAGGTCGGGGAACCGTCGCAGGAGGGTTTCCAGGGCGGTACCGATCTCCAGCCGGGCCAGGGCGGCTCCCAGGCAGTAGTGGAGTCCATGGCCCAGGGCGAGGTGTGTCGCGTCCGCGCGGCGGATGTCGAAGCGGTCCGGTGCCGGATAGCGGTCCGGGTCGCGGTTGGCGGAGGCGAGACAGAGCAGCACGGTGTCGCCGCAGGGGATGGGTACGCCGCCGATCTCGATCACCTCGGTGGGGAAACGGCGGATGGCCATCTGGTTGGGGTGGGCGAAGCGGAGGATCTCCTCGACCGCCCCGGGCATCAGGTCCGGCCGGGAGCGCAGCAGCTCCAGTTGGTCGGGGTGCCGAAGCAGCGTCAACAGGCCGCTGCTGATGAGGTGTTGGGCGTTCTCGCTGCCGGCCATGAGGATGAGGAAGGCCAGCGACACCAGCTCGTCCTCGCTGAGCCGGTCGCCGTCGTCGCGGGCGTCGATCAGTGCGGAGAGCAGATCGTCGCCGGGGTGTGCGCGCCGGGTGGTGATGAGGTCGAGCAGGAAGTGGTGGATGCGGTCGATGGATTCGGCGGTGTGGCCCGGGTGTTGGGGGGCGAACATGGCGCTGACCCATGCGGAGAACGGGCGGCGGTCGGCGTGCGGGACGTCCAGCAGGTCGCCGATGACGACGAGGGGCAGCGGGTTGGCGAACTCGCTGACCAGGTCGGCCTGGCCCAACGCGGCGAGGTGGTCGGCCAGGTCTTCCGCGGCGGCGGTCACCCGGTCCCGCAGCCGTTCGACCTGACGTGGGGTGAAGCCCTTGGAGACCAGTCGGCGCAGGCGCAGATGGTCGTCCGGGTCGATGTTGAGGAGGTTGCGGTCCAGGGCGTCCGGCAGGGAGAAGCCCTGGTAGCCGGTGGTGGAGTGGGCCTTGTTCACCGACAGCCGTGGATCGGTGAGGGCCGCCCGCACGTCGCGTTCACGGGTGACGAGCCAGACGGCGGAGCTGTCGGGGAGCGCGATCCGGTGCACCGGGCCCTCGGCCCGCAGCCGTGCGTACACGGGATACGGATCGTTGAAGAATTCCTGGTCGAACGGCTGGTGGAGCGCCGGCGTCGGGGCCTGCTGGGTCACGTGTTCTCCTGGGCGGACGGGCTGGTCAGGGACTCGGTCTCGGCGACCACGGCGGCCACGATGGGGGACGTCCTGAACGCCTGGGCCATTTTGCGTTGGAAAGCGAGTTCCGCGGCCAGGTCCTGCGGCTCCGCCACCCGCGGCGAGAGGGCGTGCGGGACCGGCTGACGTTGTGCGGCCCGGGCCTGCAGGGCGGCCTTGAGCTGGGCGGCTTCGATCGTGGCCGCCAGGTCGGTCTCGGTCAGGCCGGCTGCGCGGGCGCGTTCCTCCGCAGCCCCGGCGACGGCGGCGGGAGTCCAGGTGCGAAGGGCCCATTGGGCATCGCGGATCTCGACCAGCCGGCGGTAGAGCCGGGTGCGCAGGTCCGTGTCGGGCTCCAGGTGCAGGACCGGTTCCGGTACCTGTCCGGTGACCGCCCGGTGCAGCGGTGCCAGGTCGGCGAAAGCCCGGCGGTCGTCGATGCGCTGCCAGACATCGCTGAGGTGACGGCCCCAGTCCGGGAGCACCCAGCCCAGTGTCTTGGTGATGGTGGCGATCGTCACGGCGATCTGGGCGACCGGCTCCCATGCGTGACCGGTCACGCCGAACTGTGCGGCAACGATGTCCGCCGTGCGGCAGCCGGTGTAGATGAGCGCGAACGGCAGGGTGGCGGCGATGAGATACAGACCGCGGCGCATCCAGGGATGCGGGGCGATCTTCGCGTAGCGCCAGCCCAGCACCCCGACGTCCACCTGGTTCGCCGCATAGGCCAGCAGATAGATGGCGAGGTAGGCCGGGTAGTACTGGGCACTGTCGATGGCGAAGTCGTCGGGCCTCTCGCCTCGGCTGGTGGCCGCGACGAAGAGGCCCACCATGCCGGCCAGGACCAGTGCGAGCGCGACCAGGCGCGGTCGTGCCTTGCGCCAGGCAGCGGAGGCCTCGTGACTCAGGTGCAGCAGGACGACCTGCTGGCAGGCAGTCAGCAGGATGACGCAGCTCTGCGTGAGCAGGCCGGAGAAGTTGACGACGCCGACGGCCTTGCTGGTGGCCGCCCAGACCACGGGGGTGGAGACGGTGTACGTGACGAACAGGAAGAAGAAATTGCCGACGAGGGCGACCTGGGTGACAGAGCGGTCGGTGCGCAGCACGCGAAGCTTGTAGAGCAGCGCCAGGCAGGCTATCGCGGCGCACAGGGGGTAGAGAACGCTATTCATTGCTCCCTCGGAAGGCGGGGTTGTCCAACGCACTGAGCCGGGCGACGAGCTCTTGCATGTCAGGGGGAACCGGCCGGACGTGCTCCGTTGTCCAGGTGCCGATGCGGCGGCCGATCAGGGTGCCGATGTACTCGGCCTCCACTTCGGCCGATGACTGTGAGTGCTCCCGTCCGAGCGTCCGCCGGATCAGGTCGGGGTCCAGCGAGGGTAGGAGGAGCCGGGACGCCTCGGGGGTGAGCACGGGGGTGGCTTCGTGGTCGCAGATGAGGTGCCCCAGTTCGTGGAGGATCACCTGCTGCTGGTGGATCGGCGCGAGGCGCTGCTCGTAGATGACGTACTCCGCCCCTGCCGCGGAGACCCACAGGCCGTCCGGGCTTCCCAGAGGCAGCGGGAAGGGCATGAGCTGGATGGGCCGTTGGGAGAGCTGACTGAGGTGATCGCACAACGCGTCGATCGACAGTTTCTTGCGGCTGGGCAGCCCCAAGGCATCGACCCGTCGCTCGCACTGCTCACGCAGCCATACCGCCTGCGGATCTGTGCCTCTGCGTCGCCAGCGCATCACTATCACGGCTGAGTGTCGTCAGGGGAGTCTTTCCCGGGCAGGTCCTCAAGGGTTGCGCGGGCAGCCTCGGCAGTGGTGACCAGATGCGTGATGAGGTGGCTCAGCTCGTTCAGGGAGGAGGCCGCCGGCGGTCCCGAAGGCGCCGCCGACTGCCGCAGGGCCACGCTCTCGATGCGTTGGGTGCGCATCTTCTTCAGCCATTCCAGTTCCGAGTTGACCTGCTCGAAGACCTGATCGTCCAAGAAGTAGCCGACTCGGGAAATCCCGAGACTGTGAGCCACTTTGACCAACGTCTCGACGGTCAGGTTCGTCCCGTCCACGGACTCGGCCGACGCCAGGGTCCGCTTGGAGACCCCGGCGCGTTCCGCCAACCCCGCCAAGGTGAAAGGACCTTCGGGATGCTGCTGGCGGATGTACCGGAGCTTGCGGGCAATGGCGGTCTTCGCGTCATGCACGGCCCCGTCGAGCCCCGCCGACGCACCTGATGAATTGGCGAACTCTTGGTGATCCAACCTTTGTCCCCCTCCGACAACACCTCCGCTACAGGGTGACACGTACCGACGGTGTCCCACGCAGCGGGCATCGAGCCACCCCTGGAGGAGCGACGGCGGAAGATCGTGCATGAATCGACGCTGCTTGCTGCGCGTGAGCGCACGCTGGTGGACCGCTTCAGGTCATGCCCTGTCTACGGTTTGACGGAAAGCCAGCTGTCGGGTGGCCGAATCCCTCTTCGATCCACGGCGCGACGTCGCTGACCACCCAAGCCAACGACTGACGTGTACGACCGGCTGGACGCGCCTCAGAAACGGTCGTCGACGAACGCGTGGTACAGCGTGTACCGCTTGAAGTCGACCTCATGGGCAGTGGCGGCTTCATGGGATGCGGAGTCCGTCCATTCTGCGACGACGATCGCACGCTCACCATCCGCTGTGAGGTGGACGTGTGCCGCGAGCAAGCCCGGCGCCGGCGCGACAGTGGCCGCCACCTCGCCCGCCGCCATCGTGCTCAGCACGAAGACGCCGGCTGGCCGTTCCGCGTCGTGAACTCCGCTGTGGTGAAGGCTGGTTCGGGTCAGTCCGGGACGCTCGATACCTGGCACGAGCGTGTCCACACGGCTGACGACGCCGGCGCGGTGGGCGCGCGCCCATGCCAGGTGGTCTTCATCGCTGGTCCACTGAGCGTAGAAGAGGAGGCTGGCGCCGTCCGTAGAGAGGAAGACGTGCTGTGCCAGGCGCCCGGGCGGTGTCTCGCCTGCCGCCCACTCGTCGATGAGAGCGTCGGCTGCCGTGCGCGAACGTTCGGCAGTACCGGTGAGCCACTCACTCAGCAGAGCTGTTCCAGCGGCGGGATGAACGAGGTCCATGAAGCGAGTCATGGACATGGACTCTCCTACATCAAGTGCGGTTGAGGTCAAGACGTGAGTGCGAGCCCGGCCCGTTGTCCGGGCTCCTCCTCAGCTTCGGCTCCCCACCTTCTCGACCAGCGACCCGGCCTCCCAGGCGAACCCGTCCGGGTCGGTGAAGGGCCCGGCAGTGCCGGCAAGCACGGTCCGGTGCGATCCGCCGCCGCCGGCGAGAACGCCGGCGTCCTTGGCCAGGGCGCGGCGCTTGTACAGAGCCAGCTTGACGGGGCTGGACTCGTCGGAGGCGAATTCGACGTACTTGGCGCCGAAGCTCTTCGCCACGGCCAGGCCCTGGCCGACGTAGAACTGCTTGCTCGCCTTGACGTCCTCGACTCCCAGCAGGAGCACGATCTCGTCGATCTCCCGGGTGGCCGGGGCGGTGTCCTTCTTCGCCGAGGTCGCGACCTTCCAGATCGTCCCGTCCGGGGCCGCTACGACACCGCCGTAGCCCCACAGCGACTTCGCGGCCGGCTTCAGCGACGTGGCGCCCGCGTCGACAGCGGAGTTGATGAGGCTGTCGACGGTGGCCGGCCCGGACACCGTGAGCGACAGCGTGAACCCGCGGAAGCCGGTTGTGGGTGCCTGGGAGGCCCGCAGACGTATCTGGGTGTCCAGCCCGAAGGCGGTGGTGTAGAAGCGGTGGGCGGCCGTGGGGTCGGCCACCTCCAGAGTGACGGATTCGATGAATGCCATGGCCACCACGCTAGGTGTGGCCCGACGACCGGCGCTTCTTCATTCCTGACCGCTCTGCCGCCTGCTGCGCTCTGTTCGGAGGCGCGAAGGACGGCTCAAGGGGACGGTGCCGGCCATCCCACCGCCGCCGGTCGCGACGCCGCCGGTCGGCTTGGGCGGGACGGCGGAGAAGGGCGGTGCGTCCGGTCGGCACCTTGTCCCGGCCGGCGGGAGGATGCCGTCGATGAGGTAGCGGCTTTCGTGGGTCCTGATGCAGCTGCCGGGGTTGATCAGCGCGGTGTGTCCATACCCGTCGTTGGTGAGCAGGCGGCCGTTGGCCAGTTCCTTGGCCATGGCCTGCGCGCCCTTGTAGGGGGTGGAGGGGTCGTAGGTGGTGCCGACCACCAGGACGGGGTGTGCCGTCGGCTTGTTCCACGGGCCTCGATAGCGGTCGGCGGCGACGGCGCGCCAGGGGGTGCACCCCGCTGCGGCCCAGGTCCAGAAGCGACCGGCGTCGCCTGCGCGGGCGGCGCTTGCCTGCTCCAGGACGTCATAGACCGCGGGGTTGCGCGGGTTGGGGCTGTCGCCGCACAGCACCGCAGCGGGCTGCTCCTCGCCCAGGTAGGGATGGGGATACGGGACCGGTGGTGCGGGTGGGAGCGGCAACGGTCTTGCAACGCGGCCCTGCCACAACCCCTGCAGTCTTCCGGCGAGGTCCGGCCAACCGGGGTGGACGACGTACAGGCTGTTCACCACGTCGGCGACCGCGACGGCGTAGGTCCACGCGCCCACGGGATGTGCCCGGAGCCGCTGCATGAGGTGCTGGTACTTGTTCCGGGTCGCTTGCGGGTCGCCGGCGGAGAAGGCGCAGTGGGTGGTGGGTGCGGATCCGCACAGGGTGAGGAACCTGTCCAGGGTTGCCGCCGCGCTGCGGTCCGAGCCCATGCGCAGGAAGGTGGTGAGCCGCGGGTCCTCGTCAGAGGCGTGATGCGTCCAGGCTTGCGGGTCGATGTTGCTGTCGAGGACCATGGCGCGCACCTTGCCGGGGAAGAGATTGGCGTAGGTGGCGCCCAGGATCGTGCCGTAGGAGATCCCCAGGTAGCTGAGCTGTGGCTCCCCCACCGCCCGGCGGAGCTGGTCGAGGTCACGCGCGGTGTCGGCGGTCGACACATGCCGCAGGAGCTCGGGGTCACGCTGCTCACAGCGCCGGGCCAGATCCCTGTACGCGGCGAAGAAGGCTGTCCGCTCCTTCGCGCCCACCGGGAAGCCCGCCGCTTTGCTCGCCCTCCAGTCGGCGGCCTCCCGGGGGCTGTCGAAGCAGTTCACCGCGGTGCTGCTGCCGACTCCGCGGGGGTCCCAACTGACGAGGTCGAACCGCTCCCGCACCTCACGGGGAAAGGACTGGTAGTTCTGTGGCATCTGGACCGTTCCGGGCCCGCCGGGACCGCCGGGGTTGAAGAAGAGGGTGCCGAGGCGCCGGCCGGGGTCGGTCGCCTTGCGTTTGATGACCGCCAACTCGACGGCTCGGCCATTCGGGTGGCCGTAGTCCAGAGGTACCCTCGCGGTCGCACAGTCGAACGCGCTGCCCCGCACACAGGGATGCCAGTCCAGCCGCGGGGCGGGCAGGGACGGTGTGGGCATTCCGTCGGCCGTGGCGGGTTCCTGCCCGGTCAGTACGATCGAGCAGGTCACCAGCGCGGCCAGGAACGCGGCGCGATGTCGGCGGCCCGCCGCGAAACCGCGTATGAGGGGCATGGGTGTACTCCGTCCGTCCTTCTCGCCGGTGAGCGCCCGAGGCCAGCAACGGCCCTGGACCTCGGCACGCGCCCACATCAACGACACAACGAGTCGGCGGCGCGCGCCAGGCAGCTCACCAGAAGGTGGGCATCAGCCCGGCGGCGGTGGCGACGGCAGTCGATGCCTGGTGATCGGGGTGGATGTGGGCGATGACGGCATGCACGGGTTGCCGGCTGAGCCAGTCGACGAGTCCTCCGGCTGCTTCGGTGGCGATTCCTCGTCCCTGCCACGGGGTCCCCACCACCCAGTTCAGCGGACCAGCACACCGGTCGCCGCACCGGCCATGGTGGAGCAGACGAACAAGAGGCAGGCGCAAGCGGCATGCCGCCTGAGCAAGGCGCGGCGCAAGGCGGCGTAACGGCTCTCGTATTCGCCGCGCAGGCGCTTGGCCCGGTCGGCGGTGGCTTGGAGCGCCTGGCGTGTCAGGCCGAGGCGCTGCTCGGTGTAGTGGCGGGTGAGGTCTTCGGCCTGCCCCGTGGTGAGCCAGGTCAGGCGCGCGCAGAGCGCCTCGGCCTCGCACCGCGCCTGCTCGCGCTCTGCTTGCACGAGCAGGTAGCCCTCGACCTCGTGGGCGAGCGCGGCGCCCTGCCGGTCCAGCGCGGCCCGGTGGCGGCTCGGTGAGGTCACGGCCGGCCGCCTTCATGTCCGGGTGCCTCCACCGCGTCGCGTTTGCCGAGGTACGCAGCGTGGTCCTGTTCGGCGATCTCGGGGTGGTGCAGGTCGAACGCCGGGGATTCGCTGCGGATCCGCGGCAGGGTGAGGAAGTTGTGCCGCGGCGGCGGGCAGGAGGTGACCCATTCCAGCGAACGGCCGTAGCCCCACGGGTCGTCGACACCGACCGGCGTGCCGTACTTGGCGGTCTTCCACACGTTGTAGAGGAACGGCAGCATCGACAGGCCCAGCAGGAACGAACTGATCGTCGAGATCGTGTTCAGGGCGGTGAAGCCGTCGGCCGCGAGGTAGTCCGCGTAACGACGCGGCATGCCCTCGACACCGAGCCAGTGCTGGACGAGGAAGGTGCCGTGGAAGCCGATGAACAGCGTCCAGAAGGTGATCTTGCCCAGGCGCTCGTCGAGCATCTTGCCGGTGAACTTCGGCCACCAGAAGTGGAAGCCGGAGAACATCGCGAAGACGACGGTGCCGAAGACGACGTAGTGAAAGTGCGCCACGACGAAGTACGAGTCGGACACATGGAAGTCCATCGGCGGTGAAGCCAGGATGACACCGGTCAGACCGCCGAAGACGAACGTGACGAGAAAGCCGATCGCCCAGAGCATCGGCGTCTCGAAGGACAGCGAGCCCTTCCACATCGTGCCGATCCAGTTGAAGAACTTCACACCGGTCGGAACCGCGATCAGGAACGTCACGAAGGAGAAGAACGGCAGCAGCACACCGCCCGTGACGAACATGTGGTGCGCCCACACCGTCACGGACAGGCCGGCGATCGAGATGGTCGCGGCGACCAGACCGATGTAGCCGAAGATCGGCTTGCGGGCGAACACCGGGATGACCTCGGTGACGATGCCGAAGAACGGCAGCGCGATGATGTACACCTCCGGGTGCCCGAAGAACCAGAAGAGGTGCTGCCACAGCAGCGAGCCTCCGTTGGCCGGGTCGTATACGTGGGCGCCGAACTTGCGGTCCGCCTCCAGGGCGAACAGCGCGGCCGCCAGGACCGGGAAGGCGAGCAGGACCAGGACACCGGTCAGCAGCACGTTCCAGGTGAAGATCGGCAGGCGGAACATGGTCAGGCCCGGGGCGCGCATGCAGATGATCGTGGTGATGAAGTTGACCGCGCCGAGGATGGTGCCGAAGCCGGAGAAGGCCAGGCCCATGATCCACATGTCGCCGCCGACTCCCGGCGTGTGGGTCGCGTCCGACAGCGGTGTGTAGGCGAACCAGCCGAAGTCGGCCGCGCCCTGCGGGGTGAGGAAGCCGCCGACCGCGATCAGCGAGCCGAAGAGGTACAGCCAGTAGGCGAACATGTTCAGCCGCGGGAACGCCACGTCGGGCGCGCCGATCTGCAGCGGCATGATCCAGTTGGTGAAGCCGGCGAACAGCGGCGTCGCGAACATCAGCAGCATCACCGTGCCGTGCATCGTGAACGCCTGGTTGAACTGCTCGTTCGACACGACCTGTTGTCCCGGCCGGGCCAGTTCGGCGCGCATCACCAGCGCCATCAGCCCGCCGACGAGGAAGAACGCGAACGACGTCGTCAGGTACAGGGTGCCGATCGTCTTGTGGTCGGTGGTCGTCAGCCACCTGACCACGATGTTCCCGGGCTCCTTGCCCTTGAC
Organism: Streptomyces sp. NPDC021749; assembly: GCF_040640655.1. Lineage (NCBI taxonomy): Bacteria > Bacillati > Actinomycetota > Actinomycetes > Kitasatosporales > Streptomycetaceae > Streptomyces > Streptomyces sp. NPDC021749. The sequence goes on from NZ_JBFACE010000013.1 coordinate 70,177, forward strand.
CGGCAGTTCGTTTTCGTACGAGTCCTCGGCCGCCGCGGCACCGTGGGGTTCGTTGAAGATGCTCACTGGTGGGTGTCTCCCGATGCTCGCGGTTGGCTCGCCAGTCAGCCGCCATCCTGGCCGCGGCAGGAGCCGGACAGCCCTCTTCCACGGTCGAAACGCCGCCAGTCGAATGCGTTCAGACCCAACTGGAGTAGCGGCCAGGCAGATCGGCGTGGTCGGCCGGAGCCACTGTCCCGGCGGGCCGGTGCCGTGGCTCCGGCCGGCCGGACAGGGCCGTACCGGTTCTTCCCCGGCCGGAGCTCTGCAGGCTCGGACACCTGGTACGGCTGCAATCGTCAGCTCGTGGAGACCTGTTCGCGATCGGGTCCGGGCACCGGTGAGGGGGTGGCCGAGACGGGAGCGTGGCCGGGCTGGGCTGCGGCTTCTCCGGGGGCGTCGGTGGCCGGCATCGGCATGGTCGCTCGGCGGCCAGGAGTGGCGCGGGCCGGCGTGGTGAGCACGGCGAGGCAGCCGACGACGAAGGCGATGCCGGCCCATCCCAGCAGGGGCAGGCGTTCGCCGACAACCAGCACGGCCAGTACCGCCGCGACGGCGGGTTCCAGCAGCGAGAGTGTGGTCGCGGTGCTCGCCGGGACGCGCGCGAGACCCCAGCCGAACAGGACGTAGCCGATGAGCATCGGCACCAGCGCCATGTACGCGCCGACGGCCGTATTGGACCAGGAGTCGAGGAGCGGGGCGCCGGTGGCCAGCAGAACCGGCAGGAGCAGCAGACCGCCCAGCCCGAAGACGGTGCCCATGGCCGCGCCCGAGCTGGCACCGCGGCTGATCAGGCGGTGAGCCGCCCAGGAGTACAGGGCGTAGGTGAAACCAGCCACCAGACCCAGCCCCACGCCGAACACGGTTGATGCCGTGGTCGGGTCCCCGGGACCGGCGTGTGCACGGGCGGCTTCGGCCGCGCACAGCAGCACCGTCCCGGACAGGCCCAGGGCGGCGCCGAGCATCCAGCGGCGCGTCAGACGGCGCCCGTCCACGGCGCGCTCGATCAGGGCCGAGGCGAGGGGGGCCGAGCCGATCGACACCACCGTCCCGGCGGCGACTCCGGCCAGACTCATGGAGGTGTAGAACGCCAGCGGGTAGGCCCCGACCGCCACCGCGCCGAGCAGCACCACGCCGCGCTGCCTGCGCAGCACAGGCGCTTCCCGGCGAATGCGGGGGCCGGCTATGAGGGCCTGGAGCAGTCCGCCCAGTCCCATGGCGACGGCCCCGATCGCCAGGGGGCCCACGGCCGGGGCGAAGGTCGCCGCGGTGCCCGTGGTGCCCCACAGCACCGACGCGACGAGCACGCACAGCGACCCCGCGCCCGCCGAGCCGGCCGCATGTCCGTTGGGCCGCCTCACAGCCGGTCCAGCAGGTCAGCCGCCATCGTCCGCGCGTGCTCCAGGCGCGTACCCGCGCCCTCCAGCCCGGCGCGTGCCATCGCGCCTTCCAGCAGGAACGCCAGGTGCTCCGCCACCGCGCGGGCCTCCTCGGGCCGTCCGGGCAGCAATTCCTCCACATGCCCGGCGAGCAGGGACTCGACGTCCTCCTTGTGCCGGCGCACCACGGCCCGCCCCTCGTCCCCGACGGGCAGTTCGGCAGCGGCGTTGAGCAGACCGCACCCCCGAAAGCCGTACTCATAGGCGAAAGCCGCGTGATCGGCGTACGCGTCGAAGACGGCGAGCACACCGCCGCGAGCGTCTGCCGCCTCCTCCAGCCGCCGCCGGTACAGGTCCATCCACTCCTCATGCCGCGCGTCGAGGTAGGCCCTGACCAGGTCGGCCTTGGAGGAGAAGTTGTTGTACAGGCTCATCTTCGCCACGCCCGCCTCGGCGGTGATCGTGTCGATGCCCGTCGCCGACACGCCGTCCGCGTAGAAGCGGCGCGATGCGGCGCTGAGCAGGCGCTCACGAGCGGTCCCCCGCCGCCTCCTGGGTGGGGTCGCCTCGGTGCCCGTGCTGCCAGCCATCGCTTTCCCTTCCCCTCTCCACACTAGGTAGACCAGTCTACCTAGTGCGTCAAGGGTCGGCCGGACCAGCGGCACCGGGCGGTATCCGGCCCCCTCCCCGGCGGACAGGGCCGGGCGCCGCCCGAGGGTGGCGCCCGACGGGATGCGGTGCCTCAAGACGTCCGGGCCGCTCAGGTTCTTCACCTTGGTCGCGAACGTCGGGCTGGACGGATCGTTCGGCCCGCCAGCCACCGCGACCCCGGTGCCTGAACCGACGGCCCCTGCCCCTACGGCGACACCGAGGCCGATCTTGAGGAGCATGCGGCGGGAGTATCCGCCGGCTGTCGCGTCCTGCTCGTCCGGTAAACGCGTCATGCTGTCGATGCCCTTCAGAGGTGGCTCAATGGTGTCTCAACTACGCGAGGCAGCCTCGGCGTTGCTGTCCTTGGCGAGGCTCCCGCCACAGCGTTCCGTCCATGGGCGAACCGGCGTGTAATGTCCGGGAAGAATGTGCATCCTGCTGTACCAGGAATGGAGTTGCCGTCCACCGCATCCTGGCGACAGGCTCCTTGCATGATCGAGCTGAAGGTACTGACAGCGGACGACTGGACCGTTTGGCGAGCGTTGCGGATCGCCGCGCTCACCGACGCCCCGCAAGCGTTCGGATCCCGGCTCGCGGACTGGCAGGGCGAGGGCGACCGGGAGGAGCGGTGGCGCGGTCGCCTGAGCATCCCCGGTTCGCACAATCTCGCCGCCCTGCTCCATGGCAAACCGGTCGGGATGGCCAGTGGTGTTCCGGGCTCGCGCAGTGGGGTCGTCCAGCTGATCTCGATGTGGGTCAGCAAGGACGCGCGGGGCTACGGCGTGGGAGATCATCTGCTACGGGCGGTGGAAGAGTGGGCACGGCAGACGGGAGCCGGAACCTTGCAACTCGCGGTCATGCCCGGCAACGAGCACGCCCGCGCGCTCTACCGACGCAACGGGTTCCAGGACGCCGGACCGATCGGTGAGGTGCTGCCGGACGGACGCACGGAGCACCTCATGACGAAGGACCTCTCCGCACGTTGATGCGTCTCCTGGACGCCGTCGCCAGTCGGGGACGAGCTCTCCGCGCGGCAGGTCGGGGCGGCCTCGGGGCCGATGGGTTCGGCGGTGGACCCTCCCACCGTGGGAGAGTCCACCATGGTGGTGTGGAAGACGAACTGCTCACCATCGGGCGCTTCGCCCGCCTGTGCCGGCTCAGCGTCAAGCGGCTACGGCACTACGACGAGATGGGCCTGTTGGCTCCGGTCCGTGTGGACGCCGGCTCCGGCTACCGCTATTACGCACCTGCACAGGCGCGTGACGCCCTGACCATCGCCCTGTTGCGCGAGATGGATCTTCCCCTGGCTGTGATCGCCCAGGCGCTGGCCGCCGAGCCTGGATCCAGGGCACGGATCCTGCGCGCAGAGCGGGACCGGCTGGCCGAGCGGATCAGCAGGGACCGGGCACGGCTGGAGATGCTGGAGCGGCTGGCGGAGGGCGGCGGCCTGCCCACCTATGAGGTGACGAGGGGCAGGGAGCCGGAGCGACGGCTGTCAGGGGTGCGAGCGGTCTGCACCCCTGCGGAGATCGGGAAGAAGGTCGCGGAGTGCGTCGGCCGGCTGCTGCCCGTGCTCGGCACGGCGGGAATCGCATGGGAACCGCCGCTGTGGGCGCTGTACCCGCTGGACCTGGAAGAGCGGATGGAGATCACCGTCGGAGTGCAGACGCCGCAGGGGGAAGGGACGCCCGGCCTGGAGTGTGCGGCGCTGCCCGGCTGCTCCGTCGTCGAGACCCTGCACATCGGGCCCTACGCCCAACTCCCCTTGGCCTACCACGCGCTCTTCGCCGCCCTCCACGAACGCGGCCTGCGTCCGCAAGCGCCCGTACGTGAGGCCTATCTCGTCGGGCCGGCAGAGGCTCCGCAGGAAGAACTGATGACCCGGCTGATCATCCCCGTTCAAGAGAGCACCGGCACGACATGACCATCGTCGAAGACATCGACGCCCACGGTGCGCAGCACTGCGAGACCACAGCCCTCGGGGTGCTGCTGCGGCACCAAGGGCTCGATCTGTCCGAGCCCATGCTCTTCGGCCTCGGCTCCGGTCTGTCCTTCCTCTATTGGGACAGCAAGAACATGGGCTTCCCCTTCCTCGCGGGACGGGTCAAGCCGTTCGACCTCACCAGAAATCTGGCCGCCGGTCTCGGACTGGAGCTCCTGGTCCAGGAGACCACCTCCCCGCGCAGAGCTTGGGAGAACGTGGTGGCTCCCCTCGACGCCGGCCGCCCCGTCGGCCTGCAGCTCGACAGCTACTACCTGGACTACTTCGCCTCCAAGGTGCACTTCGGCGGTCACATCGTCGCCATGTACGGCTACGACGACCACGACGCCTACCTGGTGGACACCGCCCAGCAAGGCGGAGCGGTGTCCACCAGCCTGACCGGCCTCGCCCAGGCCAGGGCCGCGCGCGGCCCGATGGCCGCCAAACACCGCTCGTTCACCCTCACCGCCCCGAGGAACCCGCCCTCCCCACAGAGCCACATCATTCCCGCCATCACCGCCTGCGCCGACGCCTTCCTCCACCCGCCCATCGCCAACTTCGGCCACCGAGGCATCGAGAAGGCCGGCCAGCTCGTACGCACGTGGCTCCGGCGCACCGGCAACCCGCAGCGAGACCTGCCGCAGGCCGCCCTCTTGATGGAGCGGGCCGGCACCGGCGGCGCGCTGTTCCGTAACCTCTACCGCGACTTCCTCGCCGAATGCACCCACCTGCTCGACAGCAGTCACCTGCGCACCGGCCACCGGCTGTACACCGAGGCGGCCACCCTGTGGACGAACGTCGCCGCACTGATCGCAAGAGCCGGTGCATCAGGGGATGCGCAGTGCCTCGTACAGGCAGGCGCCCTCCTCTGCGACCTTTCCCGCGTAGAGCGCGAGGCCATGCAGGCGCTGAGCCTCCTGGGGAGCAACGCCCCGAAGACGGTCCAGCCCTGACATCAGCTTGGGCGTGGTGCCGACCCGTCAGACGCCTTCGAGGTCGAACGCGCCCTCGGTGAGCTCGACGCGGGGCGACGGGCCGTCGCGGAGGCCAATGGACGAGTGCGGCAACCGCGTCAAGGCCGCGGCTTATCGCGCTCGCAGGCGGGCTTTGGCCCCCACCCGAGGGTCGCGGGCCCAAGGGATCACCCTGACCTCGCTCTGCCGATCGGAGGCTCCGGAAGGTATGTCTCGGGCTCCCAGGGCGCGGGCCGGGGTGGCGTAGCAGGAGACGGCGACGGCCGGCCACTAGGACGTACAGGCTCTGTGCGGACCGTTATGGGAGCCGCCGTTGCCGGCACCGCCCTGCCCGCGGGTCAACAGCCTGAGCCTTCCCTCCTGCCTCTTTGGGGTGGTTCGCTCATGGCTCCGCCCCTGCGGCCGACGGGCCTTGTTGGGCCTGGAACCGCAGGGGCGGAGCGTTGCCCGGCGTGCAGAGACCGACGGGCGGGGGCGGCTGAGCGCTGGGCTCCGGCTGCCCGGGAAACCGATTTGTGAACTGCGACCGACCCCATCATGAGGCATCGTTTTCACCGCGCCGACGGCTACCGGTAAGCTGCCGACGGGACTCCGGCGTGCGTACACCCGCACACGATCGGGAGAGGGCCCGATCTGCGGGCGCCGATGCCGGAGCCCCCGGCCGTCATCCAAGCCTTCGGCCGTGTCCCACCGTAGGTAATGGCGTTGGTCAGGTCATTCCGCGATCGGTGATGCCGGTCCCGTCCGCCAGCGGAGAGGAATCCCGTTGACGGGAGGGAATACCGCCGATCATGATGCGGTGTCTTTCCCACGCTCATCCCCACACGATCCGGGACGATGCTGCACACGGCCCGGTCACGGACCGGTCAGGCAGTGCCTAGCCGCGCCCTCTTCCTCGACCGCCCAGGTCGTTCAGGACATCGCCGCTGACGGTGCTGTCCCTGAATCGCTGGTCGAAGCGGGCGTAGTGCCGGTGGGCGTCGGTGAACCTGAACTTCTGCTTGTTGAGGAAAAGGAATGTGCGGCAGTCGTTGCGGGCAGGGAAGAGCAGGCTGAACGACGGGGCACCGCACTCCCGGTATCCCAGCCCGAACGGGTCGTACGATCCCCTTCCGCCCTGAGCGCTCGCAGTGCCGACTACCGACAGCACCAGCGCGCCCGCGCCCAGAGCTGCCGAAACCATCCGGCCAATCTTTCTCACGACCGTGTTTCCCTCCTGTGCTCGTCCCGATCTTGTATCGGGCTCGCCGCGGTAACGACCACGCCCAGTGAAGATCACGCGGTGATACTCCATCCAGGTCGCGATTCAGCAGTGAGGCCTAGCGCATCCCGGCGAACTCCCCCATGTGGCGGGCACCTCATGGTGTGACGGGCGGGCGGGGACCTCTCCTGATCACCTCAATGGACCACCGCGCGCACCGCCCGGGTGCCCGTCCCCGCCCGGCGCCGCCCCTACCGCAGCGGCGCCTGACCCTCCGGGTCCTCCGTGAGGAACTCCGCGACCAGGTCCGCGGGGTTGGCGGCCCTGGTCAGGGCGAACATCTCGTCGGGCTGGAACATGTCGTAGAGGATCACCGGCACCGGCCGCCCCAGTCGTGCTGCGATCCGGCCGCCGCTGTGCAGCTGCCGCGCCAGGTCGACACAGAGTTCGCGGAACTCCGCGTCCAGGCGCTCGTCTCGCGTATCCCGCTCCGCGTCGGGGAGTTCGTCGCCGTCCTCGTACCACAGGCCCCGCGCCGTGGCCTCCCGCCGGTGCAACTCGGCACCGCCCGGGTCGTGTTCGCGATGGTGGCCGGCGATCCGTATGCCCTCCAGGCCCGATGGGGGGAAACAGGCGTAGTTCCACCGTGCGTCCCAGGGCTCCGGCGGGCTCGTTGCCGCAAGCAGCCGGGCCACCTCCGCGTCGGTGTTGTAGCCGATGGCCAGGTAGGGCAAGCGCGGGTCCTGGTCGACGCTGTCGATCCGGAAGGTGACGGCATAGATCCCGGAGGCCGGTTCCTCATCGAACTCCGCCAGGGCACGCACGGTCATCTCCGCCATGTGCTCCCGGAATGTCATCAGGTGCTCTCCTCGGAGACAAGGACGATGGAGACGACCGGGGCGGAGGGAAAGCCGACGTGCGCCTGAGCCGCCGCGCGGTCGGCCACAACCTACCCTGCGGGTGGAAGCGGCCGGTCCGGCTGGCTCACCCCCTCCCCGCGTCGGATCAAGACGCTTCCGTGACGCGGCTGAAGAGGCGGCCGGCGAGGTCGACGCCGGTGATGGCGCCGTTGGCGTCGCGGGAGAAGTAGCCGCGCTGCCCCTGGAGTCCACCTTCGGTGACGATGTACTCGTCGTCGTCGCCGGGAAGAAAGCCGATGCCCGCGGCCGGGTAGTCCGGGGGCATCTCCTCGTCCGACGCCTCACGGATCTCCGGCTTGATCCCTACCGCCAGGGTGAGTCGGGTGCCGTCGGTGGCGATGTCGACGTTCATGGCGTCGATCTCGTAGCGGCCCACGACCTGTTGGGCCTGGCCTTCGTCGTACGGGAGCGGTTCCGCCGTCTTTTCGACCACGCCGAGGCAGTGCTCCAGCGCCCACCGCACGACGGACTGGTTGAAGGGGTAGCCGTCCGGGCCGACGTTGGCCAGCGAGACCACCGCGAAGTTGCGCTCGGGGACGATGAGCAGCTCGGCGAACTGGCCGTTGCCCGAGCCGCCGTGGCCGATGCCGTGGAGCCCGTCCAGGTCGTGCAGGAACCAGCAGATCCCGAAGCCGCCGCCGAGCGTACTGGCGCGCAGCGCGACCGTCTGTTCCCGCATGCGGTGCAGCTCTGCGGCGGGCAACACCCCCTCTCCGTCACTGAGTTGGAAGCGCGCCCAGCGCAGCAGATCGCTCGCCGAGGAGGCGAGGCCGCCGCCGGGGTTGTCACCGCGCGCACCCTCCCTGAACGCTCCCCAGGGCCGTGCGGCGCGCAGTTCGCCGTCCTCGCCGCGGTTGTGGCCCACCGCGAACTTGCGGACCATCACCTCCGCCAGCCCGTAAACGGTGTCCGACAGGCCCACCGGCTCCAGCACGAGCGAGGCCATGGCCTGCTCGAAAGGCAACCCCGTGACCTTCTCGACGATCCGCCCGGCCAGGTTGTACCCGGCCTGGCTGTACGAGGCGCGGGCCCCGGGCGGTGCGATCTGCGGCAGCCCGGGCAGCTTGGCCACGAGCCCGGCCAGGGAGCGGTCGCCCTCGCCGTCGTCGATCAGGTTCCAGTCCAGGCCCGCGGTGTGGTTGAGCAGGTTCAGGACGGTGATCCGTGCCGCGGCCTGCTCGTCGGCGAGCTTCAGCTCGGGCACGTAGCGCCGCACCGGCGCTTCCAGGTCCACCTTCCCCTCGGCGACCAGTCGCATCAGCGCGGTCGCCGTGAAGGTCTTGGAGACCGACGCCAGGTGGAACAGCGTCTTCTCGTCGACCGGCGCCGGGTTGCCGAGGCTCGTCACGCCGTGCGAGGCGTAGTACTCCCGGCCGTCCAGGAGCACCCCGACGGCGACACCGGGAACGCCGAGCTCCGTGGCCTGCGCCGTGACGAACTCCGTCAGCTTGTCCTGCAACATGACTCCCCCTTCGGGCACTTGAACTAAGTACGAGAAGGAGCATAGGAACTACTTGAACAAAGTGCAAGAGCGCACATGAACTAAGTGCAAGTAGGGTGGGGACCATGCCGCGAGACACCCTGACCACCGACCGGATCATCCGTGCCGCCATCGAGCTGCTCGACGACGAGGGGCTGGACGGCCTCAACATGAGGAGCCTGGCAAAACGGCTCGGCTCGGCCGCCACCGCCGTCTACTGGCACATCAAGACCAAGGACGACCTGGTCCGACTCGCCAGCGACGCGGTCTGGGAGGAGATCGAGCTGCCCGACCTCGACACCACCGACTGGCGCGCGGCCGCCACCGCCCACGCCACCGGCATGCACGCGATGCTCACCCGGCACCCCTGGCTCGTCCAGGCATTCAGCAGTCATCTCCTGTACGGCCCCGGAAAGGCGCGGCACGACGACGTCGGCCTGGCCATCTACGAGAAGGCGGGCTTCGCCGCCGATGACGCGGACCGGGCGGCCGCCACCGTGCTCGTCTTCGTGATCGGCAGCACGCTCGGCCCTGCCATAGAGCTCTCGCTGAAGCACCGGCTGAGCAAGGACGGTGCAGACGCCGGGCAACTGATCGCCGACGCCATGACCCGCGCCACCGAGACCGCCAGGCAATTCCCCCGCCTGCGCGAACGCCTGAACACCACCGCCGCCACGCAATACGCCGCAGCCCCCGACGACACCTTCGCGTTCGGCCTCCAGTCCATCCTCGACGGCTTCGAGGCCCGCCTCACGGCCAAGGCGGCGAGTCGGCGCGAGTGACCCGGCCCCCGGGCCCCCACGCTCACCGCCCGGCTGGCGGACCTCGGCCGGCAGACGACCGATGCGCTCGCCGCGGCCCTGACCGAGGAGAGGAAACCCACCACGATCGCCGAAGCCGTCCTCGATCTCCTCGACGTGGCCGAGGAGATGCCGAGCGAGCGCGTCCTCCACTACGCCGCCCGCGAGGGGTGAGACGTTCAGGCGATGCGGCGTCTCGGTAGGACAACTACCCAGCAGCCGTGGGAAGTTCGAGGGGCATGCGCGCTGCCGTCGTCCGTCTCTGCGTGACCAAGCGGTCCCCGGGTATCCGACGTGTACCGGCGGGCACGGGCCTACCCCGGAGGGAGGGATCCAGATGGCCGTGGCCAAGAGCAGCGTCCTGGTGCTGGATGCTGCCGAACCTGAGGAACTGGCCGAGTTCTACGCCCGTTTCCTCGGCGGCACGTCACGCACCGGCAGCCACCCGGACTACATAGAGATCGTCGAGTCCGCGGGCGTCCGCATCGCCGTCCGACGGGACCACGGCGCCGCGCCGCCGAGCTGGCCCCGGCCGGACACCTCACAGCAGGCACACCTGCACTTCGTGGTGCCCGAGAAGGACATGGACGAGGCGGAGCGCGAGGCAATCGACCTCGGTGCGCGCCCTCTGGAGACCCGGAACAACGGCGGGCCGTTCGACATCCGGCGTTACGCGGATCCCGCCGGACACCCCTTCGTCCTGGCCGCACTTGAGGGGCACGGGACTGCCTGAGTGCACGGCGGGTGACACCCGGCCCCAGAGACCGGGCGGCTCACTCCACGCCGGCGATGACCGCGGTCACGACCTTGCGGACGGCTTCCGCCTCCGGCGGGGTGCCTTGCCGGTCGGCGAACAGCATGTGCACGGCCCCGATCAACGTGGGAGCGAGCGTGTCGACGTCGGCCTCGCGGGTGAGGCGGCCGAGTGCACGCTCGGCGGTGAGGTAGGACGCGAGCGCGGTCGCGGCATCGGTCAGGATCGGGACACCGGCGGGCCTGTCCTCGCGCAGTCGGGAGCGCAGCTCGTCCCGGGAGGTGACGAGGCTGACGATAGCGACAGCGACCGGCCCGAAGAGGTCCCTCAGTGCCTGGGTGAGGTTGTCGGCGACGGTGCCGGTTCCGGCGGACGTGCACAGCGCCTCGGCTTGGTCGTCGATCCGGGCGATGCGGTCCCGTACGAGCTCGGCGAGGAAGGCGTCGAAGTCGGCGAAGTGGCGGTGCAGTACGCCCTTGGCGCAGCCCGCCTCCGCGGTGACCGCCCGGCTGGTCAACGCGCTCGGTCCGTCCCTGAGCAGGACGCGCTCGGCGGCGCCGAACAGTTGGTCGCGTACGTCGCGGATGGCTACTCCCGTGGGCACCGCGCTGCTCCTTCTTCTCTCGACTTCTCTTGATCGACCCGTGTCGGTCCGTTCCGGTTGACGAGTGGGCGATCGCCCACTCATAGTGGGCACATGCCCACTATACCGCCGGAGCGAGCTCCTCGCTCTGCCCACGCGACCCATCAACAGCGCCAGGTGGCCGAGTCGTTCGGCTCGGACGCCGCACGCTACGACCGGGCTCGGCCCCACTACCCCCGAACCATGGTGGACCGGATCGTCGCCGCCAGCCCCGGCCCGGACGTCCTCGACGTCGGCTGCGGCACCGGCATCGTGGCCCGGCAGTTCGCAGCGGCCGGCTCCCGGGTGCTGGGCGTCGACGTCGACGCCCGGATGGCCGACCTGGCCCGACAGCGCGGACTCGACGTCGAGGTGGCGTCCTTCGAGGACTGGGACCCGGCAGGCCGGAGGTTCGACGCTGTCGTCTCCGGACAGACCTGGCACTGGGTGGACCCGGTCGCCGGAGCCGCCAAGGCGGCGCAGACACTGCGCCCCCATGGTCTGCTGTCCCTCTTCTGGAACGCCGGCCAACCCTCGCCCGAAGTGGCCGAAGCCTTCGCCGAGGTCTACCGCCGGGTGCTGCCCGACTCGCTCGCCGCCCGTCAAGCGACGGTACCGGCCGTGGACGGGTACACGGCGCTGTGCACCAAGGCAGCCGACGGGATACGCGAGGCGGGTGCATTCACCGACCCCGAGCAGTGGCGATTCGACTGGGAACAGCCCTACACCCGGGACGAGTGGCTGGACCAACTCCCCACCCAGGGCGCCTTCACCCGGCTCCCACCGGCCCAACTGGACGAGGTGCTGGCGGCCGTCGGCTCCGCCATCGACGCCGTAGGGGGCAGCTTCACGATGCAGTACGCCACCGTGGCGATCACCGCGAAGCGAACCGGAGCCGCCACCGCCTGAACCGGCTCCAGGTCCGTCCCCTACGCCCGGCGGGGATCCGCGGCGCCTGCCCGTCCTCGTACGTACTGAGCGACGTCGGGAGTGGCTGGTTGCGCAGGCAGGCACGCAGGCCCTCGCCCGCGGACAGGGAGGCGGGGAGGCAGCGAGGCGGGGAGGCAGGGAAGCCAGGGAAGGCGGGGCCACCGCGCCCTGCCTTCCCTGCCGTGCTTCACCTGGCGTTGTCCCCGCACTGCGCCTGTGCCTGTGCATGTGCCTGTGCCTGTCCCGCGCTGCCGGCGCCGGTTCGCGGTTCGCCGGCTGTCTGCCGCGCAGGTTCTCCGTGCTCCTGCCGTTCTTCCGTCGCGCGGGGCGACGACGGGCGCGGCCGTCCCCGGGTCGCGGCCAGCACGGCGCCCGACAGCAACACCACCGCCCCGACCGCCTGCACCGCGCCGAAGGACTCGCCGAGGAACAGCGTGCCGCACACGGTGTTGACCACGGGGACGGTGAACATCATCAGCGAGGCCGAGGCGGGGCCCACCGCGCCCACCCCCCGGTAGTACAGCAGGTTGGCCACGGCCGCGGCGCCCAGCGCCAGGAACGCCACGTTCAGCCAGACGGCTGGCGGAAGGTGGCTCCAGCTCACTTCGGGGAGGTCGGGCGCGGCAAGCGCCCCCAACAGCACGGCACCCGCGCACGTCGCGTACGTGGTGGCGCGCAACGGGTCGACGCCGGAGAGCACCCGCGGGCCCGCGAGCGTGAAGGCGGCCCAGCACGTCGCGGCGAGGAGGAACAGCGCGTCCCCGGCCAGCCGGGTGCCGCCTCCGTGCGTATCACCACCCGCGCCCAGGAAGAAGACCACCGCCCCGGCGAGTCCCAGACCGAGCCCGGCCAGCCGCCCGCCCGATGCCCGCTCCCGCCCCGTGACCAGCAGGAAGAAGCTGGTGAGTACCGGGCTCATGACAGGTATGAGGATGCCCGCATCGAGCGAGGGCGCGAGCGAAAGCCCCCAGAAGAAGACGCTGTTGTACGCGAAGACGCCCAGTACGCCGGCCAGGGCGGCACGCCCCCGGGCGCGCCCGGGCACCTTCGCGCTCCGGTCGCCGAAGAGGACCACCGCCACCAGCAGCGCCAGGGCGGCACCACCGAACCGCAGCAGCGCGGCCACCGAGTGCGGGACCTCCGCCACCACCGACTTGGAGCTGGAAAAGGCGCTCCCCCACAGCACCATCGTGATCGACAGCGAGAGATACGGGCTGTTCAGCCGCTGTTTCATTGCCATGGAGCCGACTTTGCCGACCTGGCCCCGGCCCGGTCTTGAACGCTGGTGCGCGCGATAATGCGGCCATGGGAACACCCGACACCTGGGTGCGGTACTGGCGGGACGGCGACCGGCCCGTGGAAGCCATGCACGCGCACTTCCTGGACCACGTCTATCCGCCGCACAGCCATGACACGTACTCCTTCGGCATCACCGACGCCGGCGCCCAGCGCTTCCGCTGCCGCGGCGCGGCCCACACCAGCGGCGCCGGGATGGTGATGGCCTTCAACCCCGACGAGGTGCACGACGGCCGGGCCGCGGCGGACCTCGGGTACCAGTACCGCATCGTGCACATCGGCCCGTCCGTGGTCCACGAGGTCCTCGCCGACGTCACCGACGGCCGCGGCGGCGCCCTGCCGCTGTTCCCGCAGCCCGTCATGACCGACCCCGCGCTCGCAACCGCCCTGGCCCGGCTGCACGCGGCCTTGGTGCACACCACCGATCCGTTGCTCCGCGACGAACGGCTGACCGCCGCGGTCACCGCCATGACCCGCCGCGGCGCGGCCTCCTCCCCGACCCCGGTCCACGCCCCGACCGACGGCGCCCGCCACCGAGCCGCCCGCCGGGCACGGGCCCTTCTGGACGAGGCGTACCTGGACACCATCCCCGCCGAGCGGCTGGCCCAGGCCGCGGGATGCAGCCGCTACGCCCTCTACCGCGCCTTCCGCACCGAGTACGGCCTGGCCCCCAGCGACTACCAACGCCAACTGCGGCTGCGGCACGCCCGCACACTACTGCGGTCCGGCACCCCACCCGCCGTCGCCGCAGCCGCAACAGGCTTCGCCGACCAGGCCCACTTCGGCCGTTGGTTCCAGCGGGTGTACGGGGTCACGCCTGGCGTCTACCGACGCGGATAAGGCACAGGGGTCGCGCCGCCACCGGCCGGCACGGGCCCGTTAGCGGCCGCTTGGACTTACGTCAATGTCCGGCTCGGGGCGCCTGGGCGGGTCTGGCGGGGCGGTGAGGAAGCCGGGCTGCGGATGGTTCGAGGACCTACGCCGGCTACCTAGATGATCGATTCCAAGGGATGCCTGCGGAGGGTGTGGGGTGGGCGGCGGCCGAAGCCACCGCGAGACGGTCAGGCGGCGGGCTGCCGGCCCTGGTTGTCGAGGTGGCAGCGGGCGGTCAGGCGTCAGGGTCGACTTCGGGGTGCGTGAACCGCACGGGCTTGCCCAGCGACCGGGCGTAGGCGATTTCGGCTCGGGTGCTGTCTCCGATGTAGTCGCCGACTACGAGCACCTCATCAGCGAGCCGGATCTTCGCCCGGTGCAGATCGTCGAGTCGAACCTTCAGTGCCTCGGCCTCGACAGGATCGGACCAAAGTTCGTGCGGCGACTTCATGTCACAGCCCGGTTTGACGACGATCTTTCCGGCTTTGGTCTCCCGCAGATCGGCCTCGCTCATCTCGGTCATGAAGCGGGTAGAGCCGCAGATCACGACGATACGCGGGAGGCTCAACAGCTTCTTCGCGTCGGCGAGCTTCTCCTCGGGGGTGAGCAGTTGCGGGTATGACACTGGTTCCTCCTGGTGGTGTGGTCCAAGGGGTGCCTGCGGAGACGAGAACGAGGGTGTCCAAGATCGTTTTGTGACGAACGACGTGGACACCCTCGCGACAGCACTCTATGCGACGACCAACGACATCCTGAAGGAGCATCCCGACTACTTCGGCCGTGGTTTCGAACGCGAACTGTCCGAGCATGGAGTCCAGTTGCTGCAGCCTGCCCGTAAAGGTGAAGGGGAACGGCCTGGTGCAGCCCTGTTCAAGCCGCTGCGAGAGGTCATCGCATCGATCAACGAGACCTTCAAGGGACAGCTTGACCTCGAACCAAGGGACAGCTTGACCTCGAACGGCACCGAGGGCGCACACTTGCAGGTGTCAAAGCCCGCGTCATGCAACGCATCCTCGCGCTGACCGCCGCGATCTGGCACAACGACGCCACCGGACAAACCGTCCTACGCTCACTGATCGCCTACGATCACTGACCCCTTGGACTAGATCATCTAGCCATCCCCCCGGCCGCCCTCGGTGCCTGACCCGAACCTAGCGACGCAGGTCCTTACGGAAGACCGTGGAGCTGTGCCGGACCGTCATGCCCACCCGTAAATACAGGTCGAGCGCACCGGTGTCCGAGTGTGTCCACAGCGTGCAGGAACGGCGGCCCGCGCACCCGGCGGCGGCCCGGGCACGCCGGGTTCGTCCGGCATGACGAACTCCAGCAGCCACGACGTCACCAACGGCTCGTACCCGCGGGAGCGCAGCAGCGCGACCGCCGCCAAGTCCGCGTCCGGCACCGTCTGCACGATGCCGTCGCTGCCGGCCTGCCGCGCCCGTGTCTGCGCCCAATCGAGCAGCGCGGCGCCCAGGCCCCGGCCCCGGTGCTGCGGATGCACGTCGATCTCGGAGCGCCGGTCCACCCAGGCCCGGGCCGCCAGGCGCCCGTCCCGGTCATGAACAAGCACGGTGTCCGACTCAGGCACCAGGCCCGGCCGCGCGAGATCGGCGGCGATGACCCCGGCATCGGTCCGCACCCGCCCGTACACCTCCTGTTCGCAGGCCGTGACCAGGGCGTGGATGGCGGGGATGTCGTGGTCGCGTACGGACCGCGAACGGTAACCAGGCGGCAGTGAAGGGACAAGCAGGGGCATCAGCAGACCTCAGCCACCCGGCGGATTCCCGGTCCGGCCTCCATCCGGCGTCCCTCATCTCTCATCTCTCATCCCTCATCTGTGGTTCGTCATCCGTGATCCGTCCTGTGGCCCGTCATGTGTGGCCCGTCATCCGTGGTACGTCATTCGTAGTCCATCAGACATCGGCCACACCGGCCCGCAGCAGAAACAGTGACGTCGGCCCCCAAGGCCCAACCGGGGTCTTGAAGGCCGACGTCACCCAGGATCCCGAGTCACTCGGCAACGGCCCGGGATGGGTACGGCGCCCGGTGGCTCAGCGCCGAACCGAAGGAGTTTCTCAGCCGCTGACCGGGCCCAGGGGGATGTCCGAGACGGTGACGCTGAGGGACTTGATGGACCCGCCGGTCAGGACAGGCACGCCGTTGGGGCCCGGGGCGAACGTGGCGGTCAGGCCGTTCAGGGAGCCACTGACGGAGAGACCACCCGCGATGCTGTCGAGCTCGTCGTCAGCCATCTCGCGGGTCTCAATGCGGGAGGTGTTGCTCATGGTGATGAGCGTCCTTCTTCTCTAGTGATAGGTCGCAATGCATGGCGCACTGCAGCAGGAGCGCTTGAATGACTCCCGCCATGTGCCACATTGCACGCTCGCGTCGGACGTGGTGGATCAAACCCTGCACCCTTCACTCGCTGTACACACCAAGTCTCGAAACGGAAGGCCTCCGTCAGAACCCGCAGGTGCCACCAACGTCCTGGTTTCCGCCAACTACCCTTCACAACAAGCCACTTGCTCGCCGCAACGCGCACGTGCCGGCCTCCCGAGTCATGCGCCCGGCCGGGTGGGGAGGGCCAGGCCAAGCGGGCACTTGCCCTTGCCGACCGTGTCGGCCCCTCAACGCGATGGGCGGACTGCACGGGAGCCGACCGGTCCCCCGCACTCCGCCGCGACGAGCCCTCCGGAGCCTCTTGGGTACGTGGCTCTTGATGCTCCCCGAGTTACCTGGGAGGTAATGGCGCCGCTCTCCCGGGACTGTTGACAATGGCCATCTCGCCGCGTCGGCCATCAGACGCGGAAGTCGGATCGGAGAGATGTCGTGTCGACAGCCACACCCACGTCCACCCGCGCTGTGGTGGAGGAACTTTTGCGCCGGATCGGTGAGGGCGATCCTGAGCGCATCGCGGAGCTGTACGCCAAGCGGAGTGACTGGCAACTCGACTGGCCGGAGGCCGAGCACGGTCGAGTCGCCACTCCGTGGATCCGCCACCGCTCGACCCGCGCCGATGCCGCCGCCCACTACCGCGAGCTCGCCGAGCACCACGTGGCGGGACAAGCAGCGACCGAGATCGAGCGCATCCTCATCGACGGCAACGACGCGGTCGTGCTCGGCGAGATCCGTCAGACCGCCCGCCCCACCGGACGTGCCTATCGCGCCCGGTTCGCTCTGCACCTCACGGTCGAGGACGGCCTCGTCACCCGGCACCATGTCTACGAAGACAGCCTTGCCGTTGCCCAGGCATTCGATGTGAAGGGTACGAGCGACGAGGGCTGAGGAACTGACCAAGCTCCCCCTCGCAGCCATGCGTTGAGGACTGCGGTCAGCACGGCGACCGTAGGCAGAGGGGGAGGAGCTCAGGCCGTACGCCGCCGACGGCGCCGACGGCGCGCGCCGCGACGAGCATCTGCCCGTAGCGGTCCAAGCACTCCGGGCGCCCCGGGCACTCCGAGCACTCCGCAGGACTCAACGGTCAGCCGTCGGACACGGTCTGGTCGAGTACCGCACCAAAGCCGTTGACCAGCGCGTTGACGGCGAAGTCGAACCGCTCGGCGTCGTCCGTCCCCGCGCCGGTGCGGGCGGCCTCGGTGAGTAGTGGGTAGCGGGCTGCGTCCAACTCGGCCAGCCAGGCAGGGGAGCCGGGAGCGTCGGCCCGGCTGGGCTGCGCCGCCTCGGCGGCGGTATGGCCGACGACGAAGAGCGAGAGCGTGTTGAGGGCGTGCACCGCCGCTCCCAGCGGAAATCCGGACGCCGTCAGGACCGTCAAACCGCGTTCCACCGCGTCGAGCGTTGTCGGGGTCACCGCCGGGCGGCTCACCGCGAAGGAGAGCACGCCCGGATGGCGCAGCAGCGATTGACGCAGCGAGACCGCGTACGTCCGCAGCAGTGCGCGCCAGTCGGCGCTTTCGATGTCGGTGGCGGTGTCGGCGTCGGCGTCGGTGTCCGTCTCCGCACCCTCGTCGGCGAAGGGCAGCGCCTGGGAGAACAGCCGCTCCACCAGGCCGTCCAACAGGGCGTCTTTGTTGGGCACATAGTGATAGAGCGTCATCGCCTCCACGTCCAGCTCGACTCCCAGGCGACGCATCGTCAACGCACCGACGCCCTCCCGGTCCACCAGGTTCAGCGCGGCGTCCAGCACCCGCGTCCGGGAGAGGCCTGCCCGCTCGCCGCGTGTCCGCTTTCCCACCGTGGCTCCTCCCACAGCTCTTGTTTTTCTTACGACGTAAGTCTACCGTGGTGCCCGAAGGCTTTCTTACGTCGTAAGTTTTTGGGGGATTCCATGCTGACATCGACGGCGAACAAGCAGGTGGTCGCGGACTTCTTCCGAGCGATCAACGGGCGGCAACTCGACGACCTGCCGCAGTACATGGCGCTCGACGTGATCGACCACAACAAGATCATTTTCGGCGAGGCGGACGAGCCCGGCGCCGCCTTCGACGGCTTCCGCCAGCAGCTCGACGCCTTCGGCGAGGGCGTGATGCGCCCGGACGCACTGGTCGCCGAGGACGACACCGTCATCGCCCGACTGACCGTCACCGGCACCCACACCGGCTATCACCCGCGCATGCCCGAGCCCACCAACCGCTCCTTCGAGGTCGAGCAGATCTGGTGGTTCACCGTCACCGACGGCAAGATCTCGGAGATACGCGCCGTCAGCGACCGCCTCGGCATGTTCCTCCAACTCGGCTGGCCCTGGCCGACCGCTGACTGAGCCCGTTGTCGGGCAGGGCCCGGGATGGAGGGATCTCGACGACGAAGTCCGGCAGCAGCTGCGCCCGGAAGCCGTTGCCCCAGCCCGCGGACGAGGCAGGACATCGCGCCGTACTGACCAACGCCCGCGCTACGGCCGACCACTTCACCGGCCACCGCCGGACGACGCCCGCCGTTCGCGCCGGCATACGTCGGCGCCCCCGGCACTCGTCGACACGCGTCGGCGCCCCCGGCGGACGACCGGATCAGCGATCGCCCACCCGATGCCTCCTCGCCACATCCGTCACCCCGCTCACCATCGGACTGTCCACCCCGGCCGACTGACACCGACATAACCAACAGCCAGGCCCCGCACCACACAACGCACGGCGGGCAATGCACGACACACAACTCGCGGCACACGACGCAACTCGCGACACACGACGCACGGCGCACGACGTACGACGCACGACGCACGACGTACAACTCACGACGAACCACACACGACACACCGCACACGACACACGAGTCATAACTCACGACTCACCACTCGAACGGGGGTCGAATCGATCGCATCGACTGGTCACTGTGGTCCGTCTACGGATGGCCGTGACCCAACCGTGGGATTGCCATCATGCGGGTCAGCGAACATCATTGCCCCCATACGCTGCCGTCCCGCGCCGTCTGGAAGTCCTGTGCTCCTCCGCCGTTCCCTGTCGCTACCCCGCCGGGCACGGACCGTCCCGTTCGCCCTGGCGACAGTGGGCGTGGTGGGCTCGGTGAGCACGGTCATGCTGGTGACGGCGGGGTGCACGGGGACCACCGGAGAACCCCGCAGCGCCGGAGCCACCCCCGTGGCGTCGGCACCCGCCCGCCTCTGGCCCGACCGCGCGCCCGCTCCACAGCCGCCCCCGGACAAGACCGGTCTGGACGGCCCCTCACCTCTGCCCGGCCTGCCCCGGGTGCCATCCGGCAACATCCGCAGGCTCGACGCGCTGGACGTGGTCAAGGCGCAGATCGCCGAGGACGCACGGCACAACGCACCGGCCTTCGACAGAGCCACCGAGCGGGAGATCAACCGGTGCGGCGGTGAGCCGCAGCGCTGTCCCGTCCGGGCCCCCGAATACCAGGACCTGACGCACGACGGTAGGGACGAACTGATCGTCGGCATCGAGGGGAACGAGCACACACTGGCCGTCTGGGCGTACACGCTCCGGGGCGGGGTGGTGAACCGCATCCTGGACACCGCCGGCACCCCGCTATCGGTGGAGGTCTCTGACGGTGACGTGATCATGCGGGAGCCCACCGGCTCGCCAGGCTACGAGATGCGCACCGTACACGCATGGGACGAGCGACGGCAGACCATGGAGATCCGGACGATGGAGTTCGACCAGAAGGTCTCCTCCCGCGCCCCGAAGCGCACCCCCTCATCGGGCCGCACACCATGAGCCGCACCCGCGAGCGGGCCGCGCTGCGGCTGCCCTCCTGGACGGCGTCCCTCTACTGGAAGTTCGCCGTCTTCATCACCGTCATGTGCTGCACCCTCGCCGCGCTGCTCGGCATCTTGGTGCACACCCTGGTCGGCAAACAGACCGAGGACCAGGCGCGCGGCGCCGCCCTGGACGAACTCGACGGCGCGGTGGCCACCTACGTTGCCGGGGAACCGCTCGGCCGCAACGCCTCGCTGGACCCCACGGACCTCCCCCACAACCTCCGTGAAATGGCCGTGCACCACAAAGAGCGCGGAACCCAGCTCGCGGTCCACCGGGGCCGGCCGACGATGTGGGCCGTCGCCCCCGCCGACGGCGGCCGGGTGCTGGCCGTGCACGTGGACTACACCGACCGGGCCGCCGCCACCCGCGGACTGGACCGGGCCATCATCGGTTCCTCCGCCGCGGCGATCGGCGTCACCCTGCTCATCGGCCTCTTCGCGGTCTCCCGCATCACCCGCCGCCTGCACCACACCGCCCGCGTCGCCCGCCGGATCAGCACCGGCGACCTCGACGCCCGGGTGCGCGACCCCCGCGCCCTGCGACCCGACCTGGCACAGGACGAGGCGGCAGCAGTGGCCTCCGCGCTCGACACCATGGCCGCCACACTCCAAACCAAACTCCACAGCGAACAACGCTTCACCGCCGACGTCTCCCACGAACTGCGCACCCCGCTCACCGGACTGCACGCGGCGGCCGAACTGCTGCCCCCCGGGCGTCCGACGGAGATGGTCCAAGAACGCATCCAGACCATGCGTCGACTGACCGAGGACCTGTTGGAGATTTCCCGACTGGACGCCCGGGTCGAGCAGGCCGATCTCGCCCTCCACGAGCTGGGACCACTCGCCGTACGCGCAGTGCAGGCCGCGGGGTGGGAAGCCGACGTCCAGGTCGTACGGGACGCCCGGGTGGAGACCGACCGGCGCCGACTCGAACGTGTCCTGGGCAACCTGATCACCAATGCCCACAAGCACGGTCGCCCACCGGTGGTACTGACCGTCGACGGCCCGGTCGTCACCGTGCGGGACCACGGCGACGGCTACCCGGACGACCTCCTCGACCACGGCCCCCAGCGTTTCAAGACCCGCTCGGGGAATGGCCGGAAGAGCGGCCACGGCCTCGGCCTGACCATCGCCGCCGGCCAGACGCAGGTCCTCGGCGCCACCCTGCGCTTCACCAACGCACCTGACGGCGGCGCGATCGCCACCCTCCGCCTGGCGGACGGGCAACAGCGAACGCAGGATTGACCTGTCCTCCGGCGGCCCGAGCAACCGGACCCCGTACACGGGGGGCACTGCCCGAAGAGGCCGCCGCACGGCGTCAGCCACCGGCGGCCGGCGGCGCCGTGGGCCGCGACCGGGTGCAGGGATGATCGCTGGCCACGACCGGGGGCGGGGCGGCCGCGGCTCTAACCGGGTGCGGGGCTACCGGGTCGCCACCGTGCGCGGCCTGACCAACGCTTCGTCTCAGGAGTGCCCTTTGAGTCTGCGGCAGAGCGATTGCCCGGCACCGACGGGGGAAAGTCCTCCGGTGCCCGTCGTCGCCGCCCGAGGCCCTGCCCGCCCCATACTGGCCGCGCAACAAGCGGCGTCAGCCGCCGAGCAGGGGGCAAGGACGGCCCGGCCCGCCAGCAGCGCCGTCCTTGAGGGGCGGCCTGAGCCGGACCTTGTCTGGTGCGCACGCCTGGACGGCGGACTTGGTGCGGACGACCTGGGCGACGGAACTGGTGCGGCCGACCTGGGCAACGGGCCTGTAGCACCGGTTCGGGGGCCTGCCATGATCGGTGCGCCCCCCTGGCCCCGCACACGCCCGGGCAGGCCGTTACGATCCGGCCGGGTGACCCAGCCCGGACCGAGCAGGAAAGGTGCCGTATGCCGCAGGAGAACGAGGGCACGGATCTGATGACCGCACTGCTCGGCCGCACCGCCGCCGTGGGGCCGTTCTTTTCCGTGCGGACCGGCTCGGGAGCGGCACGCGACCAGGGCTTTCTCCCGCTGGCGGAGCTGTACCGAGAGGGCGTCTCAGCGGCGCTGCGCGACCGCCTGGCAACGGTGGCCACGCGGCTTGGCACAGCGGAGCCGCGGGTCGCCGCCTCCCTCATCTACCAGGGGCTCGCAGGACGCCTGTGGTCGATCGCCCTCGGACCGGCAGTGCTGGCCGGACGCGTTCCCGACCTCAGCGGCGACGCCCTGTGGTGGCATCCGGACCGGAGCACGCCCGACGAGCTCTGGCTGCCCTCCCCCACTCCTCTGCCCTCGACCTCCGTGGAGAACCTCGTAAGCCAGCTACGGGAAGCGGTCCTGCGCGATCACCTGGTGCCGCTGCACCACGCCATCGCCGCCGTGTGCCCCATCTCCCCCCAGGTGCTGTGGGGCAACGCTGCCTCGGCACTGGTCGGCACCCTCCGTGTGCTGCACGGCTGGTGCCGCACCACAGGCCACGCGGAAGCCGCAGGACGAGCCGTGGCACTGACCACGTCCCTGCTCGACAGCACACCCCTGCGCGACTGCGGGACCCTGGCCCTCACCGCCCCTTCCTTCTCGCCTTCGTTCTCACGACGCAGCTGCTGCCTGTACTACCGCGTGCCGGGCGGCGGGCTGTGCGGAGACTGCGTGCTGCGAGCGGACCGTAGTAGGCCAGGAGCTGCAGGGAAGGGTCTGCAAGTTGTTGCCCTTCGGCTTCCTGGTGCGAGTCACTGAGAACGGGATCGAGGGGCTGGTCCCTATCCAGAGCTCACCTCGATGTCGACGGATGCTCCGGCTCCGGATCCGGCGTCGATTTCCCCTCTCAGCCCAACTCGCCTATGAGCGCCGGGACATCGGCGAAGCCGGCGTCGGACGGCTGTCCGCAGACCTTGCCTGCCGTCTCACCCGCGAAGCTGAACACTCCGGCCAGTTCCGGGCCGCGCCGTCCCCGGACGACCAGTGGGCTGCCGCTGTCCCCGAAGCACATGGTGGTGCGGCCGGCGGGCACATCGCGGGCGCAGAAGACCGACGCCTCGTCCACGACGGCCGGTGTCTGGGCGGCGCACTGCGCATGGGTGCGGACGGTGAGATCGCCTCGGCGCAGCACATCACCGCGCATCTCCTGGCCCGGCCGGGACGGGTCCGGTGCCGCCGTGGTGCCGTGGCTGAAGATCGACACATGGGTGCCGGGGCGCGGCCGATGCGAGGCGATGCGGAGCGGCGTGACACCGCGTACCGGGGCGCTGAGGCGGATCTCCGCCATGTCGGAGGCCGCCGACGACAGTGCGGGGTTGTGCGGATCGGCCGGGGAGGGCAGCAGCTTGTAGCGCGGGTGCAGGGTGACCCCGCGGATAGTGCGCACGGTGCCGGGATCCCGCGACAGGACGGACGAGCCGATGTGCACCTCCGCCCGCCGGGAGTCCTGGCCGTCGAGGCAGTGCGCGGCGGTGAGCACCCGGTCCGGGGCGATGAGTGCCCCGCCGCACGAGGCACGGTCCAGCAACGGGGCGTCGCCCTTCACCGCGAGCGTCGCCAGCCACGGTGCCGCTCCTTTCTGCGGCAGCTGAGTGCCGCCCGACATGGCCTGCGCCGTACCGGCCGTGCTCATGACCGCCGCCACGCCGACCACCACCGCGCCGAGCACCCTCCCGGTACGCGCCCGATGGCGACGACCTGCCCTCGGTCGTCGGCCCACCGCACCCACCGCACCCGTCAGTTCGCCGCTCATCTCGCTCCCGTACCTCTCGCATGCCGGATGGATCAGTTCTCCACGAACGAACGTAGCGGCGGCGGTTGGCGTGATCGTCACACCACGGTTGGGGATCAGCCGTCATCCTGCGGGTTGACCCGACCCTGACGTCTCTCCGGGGCGGCCGGGCCCGTCGCTCCCTCGAATGCAGCAGCGTCAGGCGTCACACGCGGTGGTCACCACCCCACTACCGTTGCTTCGCATGACCCTTACCGAGATCGAGATCACCGCGGAGTTGGTCCGGGAGCTGCTGCTCGACCAGCACCCCGACCTGGCCGATCGCCCTCTGCGGCTCGCTGCGCGTGGCTGGGACAACCAGCTGTGGCGGCTCGGCGACGACCTCGCCGTCCGGTTGCCGTGGGCGACGCAGAGGGCGGACGCTCTGCTGCTCAAGGAGCATGCATGGCTGCCCGCCCTCTCGCCGGCCCTTCCTTTACCCGTTCCCGTCCCGCAGCGTCTCGGGCATCCCACCGAGCGTTTCCCGCGCTCCTGGATCGTCACCACCTGGGTGCCGGGTGAGCCGGCCGACCGCGCCCCCGCCACGAACGCCGCGGCGGCGGCCGACGCGCTCGCCGCCTTCCTTACCGCCCTGCACCGACCGGCCCCCGCCTCGGCGCCCGTAGGTGGTTATGGCCGAGGGGGGCCGCTGGCCGACCAGGACGGGCAGTTCAACGAGCAGCTGGCCTCCGCAATCGAGCTGGGGCTGATCACCGATCCCGACACCGTCCGCGCGGTCTGGGAGGACGCCGTCACCGCGCCCGGCTGGACAGGCCCCGCACTGTGGCTCCACGGTGACCTGCATCCCGCCAACATCCTTACCGCGGACGGCACCTTCTGCGGCGTGATCGACTTCGGCGATCTCTGCGCAGGCGATCCGGCCTGCGACCTCGCCGCTCCTTGGACACTCCTGCCGGACGGCGCCACCGACCGCTTCCACGACGTCTACCGGCCGGCTCCGGATGCCGCGACCCTGCGACGCGCCCGCGGCTGGGCGGTGTTGCGCGCCCTGGGCGGCATCCTCATCGGAGAGGCCGGTATCCATGGTCGCCCCGGAGGTAAGCCAACCTGGGGTCCACCCGCACACGCGGCACTGAAACGCCTTGTCGCAACGGCGCGCCGCTGACCACGCCTCACCCTTTGGTGACGGGCATGCAGCACTTCCTGGTCTCCTGGCCGCCCCGGCCCATCGGTTGGGACCCAATTAACGCCTTTCTTTAGCAAGTACTTCCCGTGTTAGAAACGACTGCACTCGAACGACTGCACTCGTTCGACAGTCGTTCGGCGAGGCGGCGGCGTGCAACGTCACGGCAGGGGGGAATTCCACGATGGGTAGCTCAGCGAGGGGCACAGGCGGCCACCGTCGCCACTCCGATGGTGCGGGTCGCATTCGGTGTCGATAGGTGCCGACTGGTATGCGGCAGGTATCGACACTGGCCGCGCGCGGCCGGGTGGATCGGCTTTTCCCCCGTGGCTGCTTGCAGGCAGTACGGCCACCCTTCGGTACGAGGATGAACGGCACCTTCCCGCGGTGAGCACAGCGGTCACTGGCTACACCTGCTCCGTCTCCCCGTACCACACGCCGAATGCCCCCGGAATATCCGGCGTAGCCGGCTGTCTGCCTGACCTTGCCGCGCTCCGCAATGAGTTCCACCAGCGGCGCGCAACGGCCGGCACCACAGGCCGAGAAAGCCCGCTGGACGGAACAGGACCGATCAGGGGCCCACGTGCCGCTATCACTCCGGATCGGTTGATCACCACTCTGTACCACTCCATATAACTCTGGAAAGGAAAGCGCAGTGAAATCCAGCCGCATTTTCACGTCGGGAGCCGCCGTTCTGGCTTCCGCCACTGCCCTCCTGGCCCTCGGGCAGACCACCGCGACGGCAGCCGGTGTCCGGTCGGCGGGGGCGGCCGTGCCGTGGAAGGCCACGTACGGTACGGCCACGGCATCCGGCACCAGGTCGCTGGAGGCCAAGGACGGCTCCCCGTTCTCCAAGATCGTCATCAAGGGCGACTTCAAGAACACCGGTGGGGACTGCTATTCGGTGTGGACCCAGTGGAGCCGTGACCTGGTGCCCGGGCCGCCGGTCAAGCGGGCGACCCTGTGCGGCAAGGGCAGTAAGGCGGTGGACTTGAGTCTGGACAACTACCTCCCCACCACCACGGGTTCGGTCTTCATATGCCGCGGTGACAAGGACACCAAGGACTGTGGCGAGCACGAGGACCTGACCAGCTGGCCTGTCAACCACGCTGGCTGATCGTCCAGTTGACCGGTCCAGTCTCCTGAGCGGTCCGGCGTGAAAGGTGGCCCAGGCCGGAAAGGAAGCTGGCGGAATCGCCTGTCCGGGCGACGTCCGGGCAATGTCCAGGCGACGTCCGGGCAATGGCCGGGCGATGTCCAGGCGACGTCCAGGCAATGTGCAGCCAGATGTCGGGACGGGGACGTTGTCCGGGCAGGCGAGCCGAACCCCGAAAGCAACCTCAGAGAACTTTGCCGGCCGGCGGTACGGCAGGGTCTCCGGCCGTCTCGGCATCGTCCGGATGCGTCCGCGGGGACAGTCGTAGCCCCGTGACCAAGTCCGGGCGGATCCGCAGCGCGTGGGACATCCGGTGGTCGGTCCAGGGGTGCAGCAACGCCTGGTAGTGGGCGAGGTCCTCGGGATCGGTCACAAGGTGGCAGTAGCCGGTCACCACCACGCTCCAGCCGCAGTGCGTGGCCGGATCGATGGCGTCGGCCTCGTAGGCGACGACCACCCCTTCGCCCTCCGCGTGCTCGGTCAAGCTGGTCAGCGCCGCGCCCTCGTGGGTGCGGATGATCACCTCGCCGTGGTGGAGGAGGTGGTTGACGGGGCGGATGGCCGGCAGGGCGTCCTGGGTGAAGACGATCCGGCCCAACGACACGCTGCCCAACAGACGGAGTGCCTCGGCACGGTCCAATCCCGTGCTGCGGCGGGACGCCTCCCGGTCGGCCCAGGTCACCAGCGCGGAGTCGCTGCCGATCCCCGCGGAAATGTCGTTCACGGCGTGCTCCCTCTCCTTTTGACCTTAACCATTGCTGAGGCTGACGCACTGAGCTGCTCGCCAGTAGAAGGCCCACGGCAGCAGCCCACCAGGGGCCGTTCGGCCCAATGTCCGGAAACCGCGCGACGCTCCGGGCCCGATCGGCATCACTCCCGCCGTTCCGGCCACCGACCCGTCCCCCCTCCGGTCACCCACCCGTCTCTCCCTCCGGCGACCCCCTCCCCCTCCGGTCACC
Source organism: Streptomyces sp. NPDC021749 (assembly GCF_040640655.1). NCBI lineage: Bacteria > Bacillati > Actinomycetota > Actinomycetes > Kitasatosporales > Streptomycetaceae > Streptomyces > Streptomyces sp. NPDC021749. Next base: position 97,235 of record NZ_JBFACE010000013.1, read on the forward strand.
GACCCGCCTCCCCCTCCGGTCACCGCCCCATCCCTCCTCCGGCCCCCCACCCGTCTCCCCCTCGGTCATCGGCGCGTCTCCCGCGCCGGTCACCGCCCTTGTGTCGCCCCCGTCACCGCCCGTCTGTCGCCCCCGTCACCGCACGTTCACCGCTGCGCTCTCGCCGCCTCCGTCCGGTACGCCACGCAGCTGCCTGCCGGTGGGGCCAGGGGGCCGTCCGGCACCGGGTCGTAGCGGAGGTGGTCGGCCGGCATACCGGCCGCGGTCAGCCGTGCCACGGTGGCGCCGACCATTGCCGCCGGACCGCTGACGAAGGCGAGGTGATGCGACCACTGCCCGTCCCGCGCCACCGCCTCGGCCAGCGGACCGTACCCGGCCGACGGGTCGTCGCTCCCCTGGACGACGTCCTCGTCCAGCACCCGAACCACCCGCAGTCGATCGTGACGGGCCGCCAACCGGTCCAGCGCCGCCTCGTCATACAGGTCGGGGCGGCTGCGGGCGCCGACGAAGAGGTGGACCCGGCCGGCCGGGCGCGGCGGAAGACCGTCGGTCCCGCGGCGTCGGCCCTCCCACTCCTCCAGCAGTGCCTTGATCGGTGCCCAGCCCGTGCCGCCCGCCACCATCAGCAGATCGCGGGAGCGGTCCTCGTCCTGGAGCGTCATCGTGCCGTGCGGCGGGCCCAGCCGCAGGATGTCGCCGACCCGGGTGCCGTTGACCAGCGCCTCGCTGACCCCGCCGGGGCCGGTCCGCCGGATATGGAACGTCACCTCGCCGTCGTGACCCGGCGCCGACGCGAGGGAGTAGTGTCGCCATGCCTGGGGCATCAGCGGGGACTCGATCGCCGCGAACTGACCGGCCCGGTACGGATACGGCTCGTGCAGCCGGACCCGCAGCACCGCGAGGTCCGGACGGCGCTGCTCGTGGGCGGTCACCGTGCCCCGCCAGCAAGGGGGTTCGGCGAGCGCGGCGTCCGCACCCTCGACCATCGACGTGACGGCGAACCGCAGCATCCGCACCCACGCCTCTTCCACCGCCTCGACCCAGCGCGGCCCGGCGGTGCGCCGCAGCGCCGCGCACAGCGCCGTCTCGAACGCCTCGAAGTGGACCGGACGCACCCCGAGCTTGCGGTGGTCGTGGCCGAGCTGCCGGAAGTAGGCGGCCACCTCGGCAGGACGGTGCAGATTCTCGATCAGGTACCAGAAGGCACGGGCCAGAGCCGCGCGCTGGAATTCCATGGACTCGGGGAACAGCGACCGCAGGTACGGCCACCGGGCGAACATCTCGTCGTAGAGGCGGGCGATCAGGTCGCCGAACGGTGTGACCAGGTCGAGGTACTGGGTGATCAGCCGTTGGTCCGCGGCGCCGTCATAGGAGGCGGCGGTTAAGTCCGGCACGGGCGCCCGGCCCTGACCGAGGATGTTCCGCCGCAGCCGCATGGCGTCGTGGCGGGCGAGCAGGGCGTGGTACTCGCCGCCGACGGTAGTCGCGGCGGACCGCCCGGACGGCGCGGACGAAACGGAACGCGAGGGCTGGCAGGACTGCTGCATGGGATCGACCTCCTGAACGGGGGCGCCAGTATCGCAACGCGGTGCCATGCCCGAAGGGCCCCGCTCCCCCAGGGCCGTTCGGCCCTTGCGCCGGCCGTCGCGCCCGACGAACCTCGTGGTCGGGACCCTTGTGGCCCGCCGATCCACGAGAACCACAGAGCGAGAGTGCATGAACCAGGAGACCGTTCACCCCGATCCCGCGGCGCCCGTCCCTGCCGCCCCGGAGACGCCGCTGCGCGTCTTCATCCTCGACGACCACGAGGTGGTCCGCCGCGGGGTGCGGGACCTCTTGGAGGCGGAGGAGGACATCGTGGTCGTCGGGGAGGCCGGGGACGCCCGGCAGGCCCTGGCCCGGGTGCCGGCGGTCCGGCCGCAAGTGGCCGTCCTCGACGTCCGGCTGGGCGGCACCGACGGGCCGGACAGCGACCACGAAGGGATCGAGGTCTGCCGGGAGTTACGGGCCCGTGTGCCGGAGCTCGCCTGTCTGATGCTGACGTCCTTCGACGACGACGAGGCGCTGTTCGACGCCATCATGGCCGGGGCGGCCGGCTATGTGCTCAAGCAGATCGACGGCCCTGCGCTGGTGCACGCGGTCCGCACCGTTGCTGCGGGGCAGTCGATGCTGGATCCGCGCACCGCAACGCGGGTCATGGAGCGTTTGCGCAACCGGGGCCGGGGCCAGGCGGCCGAGGCGGAGGCCGGGGCGGAGGCGGAGTCGGCGTCATCCGAACTCGCCCGGCTCTCGCCGCGCGAACGGGAGGTGTTGGACCTGATCGCGGAGGGGATGACCAACCGACAGATCGCTGACCGGCTGTTCCTTTCGGAGAAGACGGTCAAGAACCGGGTGTCCGCGATCCTGTCCAAGCTGGGGGTGGGCCGCCGGGTCCAGGCAGCGATGGTCGCCGAACGACTGAGGGGCTCACGGCCGTAAGGGGGGCGCCGCCCCTCCCAGTGGCTGCGCGCGACCGGCATGCGTCTCGGGGCAGCTGGCCCCGGTTCAGTGGGGCCCGGCCAGTTGGCACGGGCCAGTTGGGCATGGGCCAGTTGGGCACGGGTCAGTTGGGCACGGGTCGCCAGCAGCGACCAGTTGGGCACGGGTCAGGCGCCCCCCGGCCAAGTTGGTCGCGGTCCAGTTGGTCGCGGTCCAGTTGGTCCGGGCCGTTGGTCCGGCCAGTTGGTCCAGGCCAGTTGGCCAGGCGGGTGCGCGTGCCAGCATGATCGGGCCGCAAGCCACCGCCCACACCGAAGGAGGCCCCGACATGGCCGCTCCCTGGGACGCCATAGTGACCACGGGCATCGGCGCCGCCGCCACCATCCTCGGCATCCTGATCGGCGGAGTCGTCGGCCGCCGCAACCAGAATCAGCAATGGCTACGAGACACCCAGGCAGCGGCCTACGCGGCCTACCTTCGTGAGTTCACCGCGATCGAGATCGAACTGCGCGAGGCATATCTCGACCACCGCCCCAACACCGCCGACTGGGCCCCGTTCAACGCGGCACTGACCTCGCTCAGTCTGGTCGCCGCACCGGATGTCGCCCACGCCGCCGGTGACTTGACGGATGCCGTGGGACGCTTCGCCCTCATGGTCGCCGACCAGGGCCCGCGGGACCGCGACGGGCTCCGGCAGATCATGTCCGACCTCGCCTCCGGCCAGGTCGCCTTCGTCAACGCGGCCCGCCGCTCCCTCGACGCCTCACAGCATCCACTCAACCGTCAGCTGGGCGGCCCGCCACCCTGGCGCGAGGTCGAACCCTACGTGCCCGCGCCACACGCCGCGGACTGACAGCGAGCCGGCCAGGCACCGACGATCGGGATCCGGGGTCACATCAGTCGGGCAGCGGCACCCACCAGACGATGCGGGAGCCACCGCCCTCCGGTCGCTCGACGGCCAGCCGGCCGCCGTGCATCTCCGCTCGTGCCCGCAGGTTGGCCAGGCCCCCGGTGTGCGGTGCGTCCCCGACACCCACCCCGTCGTCCGTCACCGTCAGCGTCACCCTGTCCGCGGTCACCGACAGCGTCACCTCCAGGTGGCGTGCTCCGGCGTGGCGGGCGGCGTTGCTGAGGGCCTCGGCGGTCACGGCCAGGAGATGTCCGGTCAGGTCGTCGGGGACCGCAGCGTCCACCGGGCCGTCGATCCGCAGCGCCGGAGTGAAGCCGAGGGGGCCGGCCGCCCGCTGCACGGTCTCGGTCATGTCCCGGCGCAGACCACGGGCGTCCTTACCGTCCCCGGTGGTACGCAGCCCGAAGATGGTGGAACGGATGATTTTGATGGTGGTGTCCAGGTCGTTGACCGCGCGACCGACCCGTTGGGCGGCCTCCGGACGGTCGATCAGCCGGGTCGCACTCTGCAGGGTGATGCCGGTGGCGAACAGCCGCTGAATGGCGAGGTCGTGCAGGTCACGGGCGATCCGGTCACGGTCGTGGAGGACCGTCAGTTCCTCCGACTCGGCCCGGCGGCGGGCGAGTTCCAGGGCGATCACGGCTTGGTCGGCAAAGCCGGATATCAGCGTGACCTCGGCGTCGTCGAAGGCGGGCCGCCCGGCCAGGCGGCTCAGCCGCAGGGCACCGCGGCCGGTGTCCACCTGGAGTGGGACGGCGACCGTCGGCCCGTCCACCTCGGTGCGCTCTCCGTGCAGCGCGGCGCCCCTGAGCTCCTCGGCCTTGGACGGCTCCTCACCCATGGAGACCTCCTTCCCCATGGTCGCCTCACCCGTGGACGGGTTCCCGGCCGCGGCCCCGGTCCCGTTCCCGGCCCCGTTCCCGGAGGCGCCCGGGCCGAGCGGGTACGCCCGCGGGTCGGCCCGCAGGTCGGCGCTGACCACCGGCCGGCCGCTGCGCACGGCCATGCCGGGCAGGGAACCGTCGGCCGGCACGCGCAGCCCGAGGATCCGGCTCGCGCCCGTACCGCACGCCACCGCCACCGTCAGCTGGTCCGCTGACGCGGACGCCGGCAGCAGGACCGCCGCACAGTCCGCGCCGGCCACCTCCTGCGCGCGTTCCGCGATCAGTCGCAGCACCTCGTCCGCATCGGTTCCGGACAGCAGGCTGCGGGTGATCTCGCCCAGCGCCTCCAGCCACCGTTCGCGGCGGCGGCTCTCGTGGTACATGCGGGCGTTGTCGATGGCCACGCCCGCCGCGGTGGACAACGTGGTCAACACGGCCTCGTCGTCCTCGTCGAACGGGCCGCCGCCCCGCTTCTCGGTGAGGTAGAGGTTGCCGAACACCTCGTCGCGGACCCGGACAGGTACCCCGAGGAAGGTCCTCATCGGCGGATGGTTGGCCGGAAAGCCATAGCTGTGCGGATGCCTGGACAGGTCGCCGAGCCGCAGCGGCGCAGGGTTGCTGATCAGCTCCCCGAGGATGCCGCGTCCGCACGGCGTCCGGCCGATCAGCCCGATGAGCTCGTCGGACATCCCGACGGGCAGGAACTGCGACAGCTGCCCGTCCCCGACCACGCCGAGCGCCCCGTATTCCGCGTCGGTGAGGGCGACCGCCGCCTCCACGATGCCCCTGAGCACCTGCGGGAGTTCGAGCCCCCGCCCCAGGCTCATCACGGCGTCGAGCAGGCTGCGCATCCGGTCCGGCTCATGGAGCTGCGGCCCCTGCGGGCCGCTCGCGGCCGGTGCGTACTGCTGCGATTCGGACATGACCGTGCTGCTCCAAAGATCCCGTACGTCTGCTCGGCAGCGTACGTGATCACCACGGCAGCGCCGACGGACACCGGCGCCGACCGGCCATCCGGAAACGACTGCCACAGGGCCCGACCGTCCCGCCGCCGAGGGCCGGCTGCGGTGAGCAGGAGGGCCGATTGCGGTGCGGCGGGGGGCCGTTCGGCCCTGACGCCCGCAGCGGTGCACGGCTGATGATGGGGTTCTGCCGGGAAGGGCCGGTCTCCCCCGTGTCTATGGCTCTTCCCGGCACTGGCCGTTCCCGGGCCTGGTTCATGGCCAGGCCCACAGCCCGGTACCCGGCCGGCTCACTTTTCGGGTGGAGGTCGCGGCCCGGACGCTCGGGGCGGCCGGGGCGACGGCCAATCCCTCCATGTCTGGGACCTCGCGAGTGATGAGCCGCTCGGAGCGCCGGTGAGCGGTCGCACCCTGCGCATATCCACGAGGGGAACCGCCCGCATCGCCGGTCGCGCCCTCCTGGTGACCGGCAGCGACGACGGCACCAGCCGGGTAGGGGCCCTGGCGCGCGGCGAGCAACTCGGTCGCCCGCTCCCCGGGCCACCTGCAGAGCATCCCCCGAGCGGAGACCGCGACCCGGTGCCCGTGGCAGACGGTCTACGAGCGCCGTCGGCAGTGGTCGGCCGACGGGGCCCGGGGGCGTCTCGGGACTCAAGCAGGCCCGGGCGGTTGCCGCTCGTCACGACGAGCGCGGTCGCGTTGCCCTCGGCACCGCAACCGCAGCAGTCCTCGGTGTCTGGATCCGCAGACGATCGACCGGACAGCTCCTACGTGAAGTCGATGGCGGCCAGCGCCGGACCGGCGAACGCCAGCGCGTACTGGACCTGTACGGCAATGCGCCGTGCCGCGTGGCTCACCGCGTCGCCGGGCAGGCACAGCGCCCCCACTCCCACGACCGCGGACAGACCCATCGCCCCCTCGGCCAAACCCACCAGAGGCCCGCTTGCCCCGTCACCGCTGTATGCCTGATTGAGCACGATGATGAGGAACAGCCCGTAGGCAACGACGAGCAGCAGGAGGCCGAGCGCGGCGAACACGCGCAGTGCCGGCGTGGACGGTGCGAACGGGTCGGTCTCCGTTTCGGGGGCGTCAGTGGTACGCGGATCGGGTGCGGTCATGGCAGCCATCCTGGCCGGCCCGCACCACCCCGGCATGGGGGCTCATACTCAGGCGAAAGAGACCGGGTACTCAAGATCCCCACGCGCTCAAGGCGAAGGCGCAGCAACCCTTTCTTCCGCCGGCCGCTGTGGTTGCAGACCCGTTGCGTCGGGCAGATCCTCTGGGCGTACAACGAACACCACATCGATGAGCTGGCCGCCTATGTCGGCGCCGTGCTGCGGCAGCACACCGCTTCGCCGACGATGGCGATGCTCCCACGGCTTCCCGTGTGGATGAAGCGGGCCGACAATCGCCCCGAAGCCCTGGCCGGTCTGGAGAGGTTGCGGGCGCTCGTCGCACGTTCAGCACCGGATGAGCGCTCTGACGCCGCGCACCACAGGGACGATCGGCCGCGTGTCCACGGGAGCACGTTCTTTCGGGGCGGCCCCTACGAGTGAGCTGGACTTGGCCCGGCACGCAGCGGGGCCGGCGCGAGGGCCGTACTGTCAGTGCCCGGCGCTATGGTCCGGCACATGAACCGTCATCAGAAGCCGACGCTGCCCCGCATGGAGGCCGCCCCCGTCCTCCGGACCGACTTCACCGACCCGGCCGGCTGGGAGCGTCTGTTGCAGGCCCTGGAGACGCCCGTCACCTGCGACGAGGGCTCAGAGGACCCCAACTACTACGACACTGCCGCCTCGTACGTCACCCCAGTCAGTAAGGAAAAGTACCGGGGCCTCTCCCCCGACATGGTGCTTGCCGCCGCCCCGTACACCGGCCATGACCTGCCCTACGACCACCTCTATCTGGCCGACGCCCAGACATTCGCCTCTGCCGAACTTCCGCTGCTCGGCATCGACATCCATCTGGACGACGAGGACCATGAGCCGTGGCCGCGTGAAGAGCCGTTCCGGATACCGGCCCTCCATGTGGCCGGCGTCGAGATCAACGACAGCATCGCCAATCTGTTCTTCCGCGAGTATCACGACGTCAACTGGTCGGATTCCGAGGTATACGTCGCGAAGCCGGGGACGGCTGTGTACGAGGAGTGCGCGGGCCCAGGCGTTCTACGCCCGACATGACTGGTGGGCGGACGGTGAGCGTAGGCCCGGCCCACAGGCATCGATGACCTACGAATACGGCTTCGGATCAGCTGACAGCACCGCTCATCGCACTGCCCACTCGAAAGGGTCATAGCCTCACCACGTGCTTTGTGGCTGTTGGGGCGGTACGGTGACTTGCGATCACGCTCATCGCTGTGAGGTTAGGAAGCGTATGACTGACTCCGTTCGCATGACTGACTCGGTTCTCCTTCAGACCATCGACAACCTCAAAAGCACGCTGCCGGAACTTGAGGAGCAGGAAAGGCGGCTGCGGGAGCAGCTCGAAGGGGTGGTCCAACGCGTGCGGTCCACCCGCGAGGCCCTGGAGCACCTGCGCGTCCTGACCGGCACCGGTGCTCCTGCCGGCCAGTCCTCGGCCGCCCCCGCCGCACCAGATCCGGTGCCGGAGGAGCCCGGCGCAAGCGAGCCGGCAGGCGACGCCGGTCAGGACTCCCCTGGGCCCGACGCGGCTGCCGAGCCTGAGGCGCCGGCCGGTGAGCCGGGGCCGACGGTGTCTGCCGTCCCACAGCCGCGTACCGCTACGTCTTCGCGCGCCAAGTCCAGCACGACGACCTCCAGCCCCGCCAAGAAGCGCACCACCAAGAAGACGGCGGAGAAGACGGCCGCACAGAAGACGGTGGCAGAGAAGACGGTGGCAGAGAAGACGGCGGCACAGAAGGCGGCGTCAGAGAAGGCGGCGTCGGAGAAGACCGCGGCGCCGAAGACGGCCAAGAAGACGGCGAAGAAGGCGCCGGCGAAAAAGGCGACGGCGAAGGCGACCAAGAAGGCTGCTGCGTCCGCAGAGCCACAGGCGAAGAAGGCTGCTTCGAAGCGGGCCGCTACCGACCGGCCGGCTGACGAGCGTGCGAGCAAGCTCATCGACGCTGCGCTCGCCGTGCTCAGGGAGGCAAGCGCGCCGATGCGTGCGCGTGAGATCAACGCGGCCCTGGGACGGGAGGCCACACCGGGGCAGATCGAGTCTGTTCGCAACACCCTCGATCGTGTGGCGAAGCAGCAGAAGCTGGTGACCCGTCCCGGGCGGGGCACGTACGCGGCGGTCTGACGTCACGTCAGCCTTCAGCGCCCTCACGGGGGCAGTCCTACCGAGGCGTGCGAGTGCCTGGACCGCAGACAAGGTGATGCGGTCCAGGTCGCCCGTGCTCTTGCCGGCCTCGGCCAAGGGCAGGAGGCAAGCCGGCCCGAGCCGTCTTCGCCGTGACGAAGGAGGTGCCGCCTGCTGCGGGTCCCCGACCCCTCAGATGTCAAGGTCCGCGTACAGCGCACCGTGGTCGGAGGCCTCGGTCTCCTTCGACGTCACCGTCGGGAACGACTTGAAGGTGTGGGGGGCGAAGATTCCGCGGCGTTCCACGTCCACCGCCTGGACCTGGTCCCACAGTTCGGGCGAGAACATCAGGTAGTCGATCTTCTGCTTGAGGGACTGGCCGGTGCCGAAGGTGCCGGGTGCGCCCGCGTAACTGCTGTGCGACATCGCATCCTGCAAGCTCGTGGCCAGGAGTGACTGGAGCGGGTCGCTGTCCGGTGAGTCGTTGAGGTCTCCGGCGACCACGACGCGTGGGGAGCGCTTCAGCGCCGCCTCGTAGAGCTGGGTGACCCGCTCGGCCTGGGCCTTGCGCTTGTTGGCGGTGTCGGTGGGGTTACCGAACCCCTTGCTCTTGAAGTGGTTGCCCAGGATCCACAGCGTCTTGCCGTCCTTGAATTCGATCTCGAACTCCGGGCAGTCCCTGCTGAAGACAGGCCGGCCGTCGGGAGCGGAGTCGAACAGGTGCGACCGTATGGAGACGATGGGGAAACGGCTGAACAGCCCGACGTCGATTCCGCGGCTGTCGTTGCCGTCGATCAGCATGTTGAACGGATACCGCTTGTTTCCCATCAGATCTGCCAGCACCTGTTCGTTGAAGCGCTGGAGGGTGAGCCGGTCCTCGACCTCGACCGTGAGCAGCACATCGGGATCGACCTCGGCGATCACCCGTCCGGTGTTCTCGACGGTTTCCCGTTTGATGTCATCGCGGATGAGCTCGGCCCAGCCCACCCATGCCGCCCGGCCGTCGGCGACGATGTCGATGGCGCCGCCCTGCCTCACCACGAAGAGCTTGGCGCCGCCGCGGGTCTCGTTCACCAGGAACGGCCGGGTCTTCGACTGGGAGTCGGCGACATCGTATTTGTCGAGGATTTCGGCGATGGCCTGCTTGTCCTCGGACGAGTACGTGGGGTGATCGAGGAGAGCCACCAGTGTGGCGAAGTCCTCCAGGGTCGTGCGCCGTTCCGCTTCGTCGGCGAGGGCAAGGGCACGGGGCCGTTGGAAGAGGTTTTCGGTGTTGAACGTGGCGATGCGGAGGGTCATGACGCTGTTCCTCCCGTCCTTCCTCGGGTCGTGCCGTCCTGGGCGGTGTGCCACGGCACGAACGCGTTGTTCAGGCCTGCGAGTGCGGTGCGCAGCTCGGGGTGGTGGCGCAGCAGAACGGTGACCATGGAGTTGTCGTCGATCCAGGCCATACCGGCCTTGGAGTACACCTCGGGGGTGTAGTACTCGGTGAAGAAGCGGTCGCTGTTCAGCCGGCGGGAGGCCATCAGGATGAAGATGCGGAATGCCGTGTCGCTGAAGGCGAATCCCTTGGGGAGCTTCTCCGCGTACATCCCGACCGTCAGGTCGACCTTTTCGATGTCCCCGTAGAGCTGCTTGATCTCCTGCGCCCAGGCCGGGTTGTCGGTCAGCTCTTCGAAGCTCTCCGCGGGCTCCAACCCCAGCAGCCGGCGGAATGCGTTGTAGCGCGGGACGCCGAGTTCCCGGCTGCGCAGGATGTCGGTGGCGGCCAGGTCCTGCAGATGTCCGTCGGGGCGCTCGTATTCCTGGAGGAACTTCGGGAAGTTGTGCAGGGTCACCAGTCCGGGGTGGAGCGTTCCGAAGCTGTAGAGGAGATCGGCCATGGGTACGGTTTCGAGGACCTTCAGTGCCTCCGGGCCGGCGATCTCCCGGAATGTCCGCTCCCCCAGAGTGGCGTCGTCCGCGGCGGAGCGCAGATGCCATTCGTCCCGGATGAGGGGGTGCATGCGGTAGACGGCCACGAACTCCTCGGTGAGCGCGTACGGGACGCCGTAGTGGTCGGTCCGGGCGCCGGGGATGCCGCTGATCACCTCGCTGCCGCTGATCCGGCCGAAGAGTTGGTGGACCCGCTCGTCCGCGATGCCCCACCAGTTCGCCCGCAGTGCCTTGACGGTGGTGGGGTGGCTGATCACGGCGGGTGTCCACTCCACGGTGTGGATCTTGGCGAGCAGCGCGGCGTTGACGAGCCGCGCACGCTGGAACAGCTCCTCGTCACCCCATGACGGATAGGCGGCGTGCAGATGGTCGCAGATCGCGTTGTGCTCGTGGGAGAACAGGTTCTGCATCATGGCGAGGCCCAGCCAGAAGCCCGGAACGAGCGACGGGTCGGTGGCCGGATCCTGGGAAGCGGGGGACTTCCCGTTGTTCCAGAGGTGCAGTTTGCCCAATTCGCCGGTGCGCAGCCGGCGTTGCTCCTCCTCGCTGGACCCGTAGATCTGCGAGGCGTCCCACCAGTGGGAGTTGACATTGACGCGGGTGTCGGGCGTGCCGGCGGGGGCACCGGGGTCCCGGGTCGGGTCGTCGGGTGTCCGCATGATCCGCATCGGGCGCTCCGGCCACGGGTCGTCGTCGAGGAGCGGCACTTCCCAGGGGCGTTCGGTGGGGCTCGTACCGTGGCTGAACCAGTCGCGGATCATGAACTGGAGCCAGGCGGAGACCAGGGAGTTGACCGACTCGGCGGCGACCAGGTCGTGGCGGGTCAGGAGCGCCCGGCTGACCTCTCGGGGGTTCGGCCGGGACAGGATGGACTCGGCGGTGGCCGGAGCGATGCGGTCCAGCGGGATGTTGCGGCCGAAGCGGCTTCCCGCCATGCCCATGCGCGGCTCGCCGAGGTCGTTGTGGCTGCCGTCGGCGGTTCGGTTGACCCGGTGGCTCGGTGACGGTGGCGCCGGGTCGGGAGGGTTGACGGAAGGCAGTGCGCTGGTGTCGTGGAGGTTCTTCTGCCGGAGCCTGACGCGCAGCCCGAAGAGGGTCAACAGGCCTGGAACGACCGGGAGTTTGTCCCATCCGATGAACCGGTCGACGGCGGTGGAGATGCCGGTGACGATCCGCCACGGGAGGGTCGTACGGTATCCGGCGGGCTGCCGCCGGGAGGTGGTGCGTCGTTGCGTGCGCATCGATGCTCCTTGCTCGGTCCTGGTCGGGTGGGCTCGGGTCGCGTCTGGTCTCGGTCACGCGCCGCATCGCGGGGATCAGATCGCTCGGGTAGCTCGGTACGGCCACGGCGTAGCCGGGGACCGGCGGGAGGACCGAGGCATCGGCCCTCCGCTCGGCGGTGGGAGCACCAGGCCCCTGGGTCACTCCCGCTTCCTCTTCCCGGCGTTGTCGCCGGTGGCGGCCAGGAGCGTGTTGGTGGCCGAGATGAGCGTGATCAGGGCGGCGGTGCGCGGAGGCACCTGGCCGCGGATTCCGAGCATCGCGGCCGTCGCGGTGTCACTGCCGTGGATGAGGACGGCCTTGCGCAGGTCCTCATGCAGCCGGGCGCCGTCGTGGGTCAGCAGGTCGAGCCCGAGCAGCACCGTACGGATTCCGAAGAGCCGGAAGGCGTAGACGGCCGCCGGACCGGGCTCATGGTCCGGGTCGAGGCGCCGGATGAGCACGGAGGGCGTCAGCAGGCCGGTGGCTCCGTTGAAGAGCCGGATTCCGGCCAGTGCGTACACCGAGGCCGGACGGTGGGCCGGTCGCTTGGCCATGGTGGATCTCCCTGCGGGACGCCGTGGCTTCGACGACGGCCATGCACGAGAGCCTGCACGGAGCCACAGTCAGCATCCGGATACACACATCGAAGCGACAGCGGTATGCCCGTCGATGTGCCGTAGATGTGCCTTGATGCCAGGCTATGGGGACGGTGATGGGCGCGCATCTCGGAGGCCGGGCAAGGAAGTTGGTTCCGGATTGAACGACGTCAGGCAGCGCCGGGCCCGTCCGGAGGCATCTCCCGCTCCCCGTCATGCCCCGCGGGCGGTGGCATGAGCGGGGCCGTGCTCGCCCGGGGAATCAGGTGCGTGGGCAGGACGATGTGGCGTTCGCGGTCGGCGTCGGGGGTCTCGATGAGCGCACAGACGAGCTCGCCGGCTGCGCGGCCGATGTCCGCGGGTGACTGGGCGATCGTGGAGAGCCCCGCCCAGCGGGCGATGTCGTGGTCGTCGAAGCCGAGCACGGAGAGCCGCTCGGGTACGTCGAAGCCGCTGTTGCGCAGGGTCGACAGGACCGCGACGGCGAGCTCGTCCTGCTCGACGAAGAGTGCGGTCGGCGGGTGCTGCAGGCTGAGCAGCCGGCCGGCCGCCTCGACGACGGTGCGGTCCTGCCCCAGGACGGCGCCGACCACCAGCTCGTCGTCCAGGGGGATACCCGCCTCGGTGAGCGCCTGCCGGTAGCCGGTCAACCGCTCGTTGGAGCTGAAGGTGAAACCGCTGACGCCGATCGCCCGCAGGAAGGCGATCCGGCGGTGTCCGAGATTGAGCAGGTGCCGAGTGCCGGCGAGCGCCCCGGCCACATCGTCGACGTACACGCTCGCCCGGCCCTCGGCGTGCTGGCTGACGTATATGACCGGCATCTGCAGGTCGTCCAGGCGGGCGCTTTCCTCCTCGGTGAGGTCGAAGGAGAAGACCAGCAGCGCATCGGCGTTCCGGCGGGCGGGCAGGCGCTCGAAGAAGTCGGCCCGTGCGGCCATGTCGGGCACGTAGTAGACCACCAGCTCCAGGCCGGCCGCGCGCAGCACCGGCCCGAGACCCTCCAGTGCCGAGCCGACGAACCAGGACTTGAGTATCGGGACGAGCACGGCCACCACCCCGGTCTTGCCGGTGACCAGGCTGGCCGCCTGCCGTGAGATGGCGAAGTTCAGCTCCCGGGCCGCACGCTCGACCCGCTCCCGGACCTCGGCCGAGACGGAGGCGTAGCCGCGCAAGGTGCGCGAGACGGTGGAGGCGGAGACGCCGGCGCGTTCGGCGACATCGGCCATCGTGGGGTGCCGTTGAGCTGGTGACATGCACGGACCGTAGCACGGTGAGCACGAGCTCCCGGGCATTCATGACAGCGCTGTCACGCCTGCGGTCACCGGTGGATTTCAGGGGGTTTTCCCTTATAGAAGCTGCACGGTACAGCCGAATGACCAGCGCATTACCTGGGCGTAACGCATTGACTTCGCCTGGGTGCACTCCTAGCTTGAAAGCGCTGTCTCGGCGGTGTCACCGATTTTCCCCGGAGTGACCCTCCACATCTCATGACCTGCATGTTCATCCACTTGATGACGGAGACAGCGCAATCAGTAACGCTCTGCAGGCCTCTCCATGCCATCCGGCGGCCGCTGCCGGGAAGGGACGAGCTTCCGCATGACCACAGTGAGCTTCGAAAAGGTCACCCGGTGCTATCCGGGTGCCGACCGGCCCGCGGTCGACGCACTCCATCTGGACATCGCCGACGGCGAGTTCCTGGTCCTGGTCGGCCCTTCCGGGTGCGGCAAGTCCACCAGCCTGCGGATGCTCGCCGGTCTGGAGGACGTGGACGACGGCGTGATCCGCATCGGTGACCGGGACGTGACCCACCTGCCGCCCAAGGACCGCGACATCGCCATGGTGTTCCAGAACTACGCGCTCTACCCGCACATGAGCGTCGCCGACAACATGGGGTTCGCCCTGAAGGTCGCCGGTACGCCGAAGGACGAGATCCGCCGCCGGGTCCAGGAAGCGGCCAGGATCCTCGACCTGGAGGCGTACCTGCAGCGCAGGCCCAAGGCGCTGTCCGGCGGGCAGCGGCAGCGGGTCGCCATGGGGCGCGCGATCGTCCGGGAACCCCAGGTGTTCCTGATGGACGAGCCGCTGTCCAACCTGGACGCCAAGCTGCGCACCCAGACCCGTACCCAGATCGCCGCGCTCCAGCGCCGGCTGGGCGTCACCACCGTCTACGTCACGCACGACCAGATCGAGGCGATGACGATGGGCGACCGCGTCGCCGTGCTGAAGGACGGAGTGCTCCAGCAGTGCGCCGCCCCGCGCGTCCTCTACGACGAGCCGGCCAATGTGTTCGTGGCCTCCTTCATCGGGTCGCCGGCCATGAACCTGCGGGAGGCGCGGATAGCCGGCGACGGCGTCCTCCTCGGCGGCGGCCGGGTGCCGTTGCCCCGCAGCGTGCTCGCCGCGGTCGCCGCCGAGGGGGGCGACCGCGTCGTCGTGGGCTTCCGGCCCGAGGCGCTGGAAGCCTCCGCGCCGGGCGAGCCGGGCCTCGGCATGGCGGTGTCGATGGTGGAGGAGCTCGGCTCCGAGGCGTACGCCTACGGAACCCTCCAGGGGGACGGCGACGGCGGCAGGGGCAGCGGGAGCGTCACCGCCGGTACCGGAACCGGAGCCGTCGTCGCCCGGGCCGACCCGCGGACCCCGCCCCGGAAGGGCGAACGGATCACCCTGCGGCTCCGGGCCGACGGCACGTACTTCTTCTCGGCCACGACCGGCGAGCGGCTTCCCAGCGAGTGACCGGCCACCGCCCCGGTTCGCACCTCCAGGAGAGACAGTGAAGATCAGAACGACCAGAGCGCTGCAGGGCGCGGGCGCGGCCTTCGTGGGGCTCGCGGCCCTCGCCGCCTGCGGCGCGAACGGGACCGCCAAGGCAGGCGAGCGGCCCACGTTCGAGGGGCGCGGCCCCATCACCTACGTCGGCGGCAAGGACGCCTCCGGGTCCGTCCAGGCGGTGATCGACCGCTGGAACAAGCGGCACCCGCAGGAGAAGGTCACCTTCATCCAGCTGCCCACGGACCCCGACGCCCAGCGCCAGCAGATGATCCAGAACGCCCAGACGAAGTCCGATGCCTATACGGTACTGGCGCTCGACGCCGTGTGGACCTCGGAGTTCGCCGCGCACCGCTGGGTCGACCGGCTGCCCGAGGAGCGGTTTCCGCTGCGGCAGATGCTCAAGCCGATCGTCGAGACCGGAAAGTACCGCGGCGGTCTGTACGCGCTGCCGATGAGCTCGGACGGCGGCATGCTCTACTACCGCACCGACCTGCTCAAGAAGGCCGGGATCGCCCGACCGCCGGCCACCTGGGCGGAGATGAAGGCGGACTGCGCCAAGGTGAAGCGACTGCCCGAGGCGCGGGGGATGTCCTGTTACGCGGGCCAGTTCCAGAAGTACGAGGGCCTGACGGTCAACTTCGCCGAGGCCGTGAACTCCGCCGGCGGTGTCGTCACCGACGCCAAGGGCACCCCGCACGTGGACACCCCGCAGGCGAAGCGGGGCCTGGACTTCCTGGTCGACTCCTTCAAGGACGGCACGATCCCGAAGGACGCCGCCACCTACCAGGAGGAGGACGGCCGCCGCGACTTCCAGTCCGGGAAGCTGGTCTTCCTGCGCAACTGGCCCTACGCCTATCCCCTGATGGCGCAGAAGGACGGCTCCAGCAAGGTCGCCGGCCACTTCCGTGCCGCACCACTGCCCGGCCTCAACGGCCCCGGCGCCTCCAGTCTGGGCGGCCACAACCTGGCCCTGTCGGCCTCGGCGGAGAACAAGGCGACGGCGATCGACTTCATGAAGTTCTTCGCCAGCCAGGACGTCCAGCGGTTCACCCTGTCCCGCGCACCGGGCGCGCCGACCTACGACGCGCTGTACAAGGACCCGAAGCTGGTCAAGCAGTATCCGTACCTCCCCGTCCTCAAGCAGTCGATCCTGCACGCCGTACCGCGGCCCCGGGTCTTCCGGTACGGCGACGTCACGGCGGCGATCCAGCAGCAGGCGTACGCGGCCCTGACCGGCAGCACGAGCAGCGCACAGGCGCTGAAGGACCTTCAGCAGACCCTTCGGCAGCAGTCTGCGGGGGAGTGAGGAGCACACCATGGTGACAACGCAGAACCCGGCAGCGCCACCGGCGCTGTCCCTGCCGGCCAGAACCACGCGTCGCCGGCCCCGTGCCACCTCCGGTTCCGGCCGGCTCGCGGCCCTGCTGGTCTCCCCCACGCTGCTGGTGCTGGCGGTCGTGGTGCTCTACCCGACGATCGTGGCGCTCAAGGACTCGCTGTACGGCACTCCCGGCCTCAACCCGAAAACCGGCTTCGTCAACGAGACCGACCCGTTCGTCGGGCTGCAGAACTACGGCGCGATCTTCGGCGCGGCCGGCGCACGCTTCTGGAACGCCTTCTGGAACACCACGTTCCTGACCGTCACCACGGTCGCGCTGGAGACGGTCATCGGCATCGCCATGGCGCTGATCATGCACCGTGCGTTCCAGGGACGGGCCCTGGTGCGGGCCAGCATCCTGGTGCCGTGGGCCATCCCCACCGCGGTGAGCGGTCTGCTCTGGCGCTGGATCTTCAACAGCAACGGGGTGGCCAACGCCCTCACCGGGCAGCACATCCTGTGGACCACCGAGGGGTTCCACGCCAAGCTCGCGGTCATCATCGCCGACGTGTGGAAGACCGCGCCGTTCATCGGCCTGCTCGTCCTGGCGGGACTGCAGGTGATCGACAAAGAGGTCTACGAGGCCGCCAGGATCGACGGGGCGGGCGCGCTGCGCCAGTTCTGGAACATCACGCTGCCGCTGGTGAAGCCCGCGCTGCTGGTGGCCGTCCTGTTCCGGACGCTGGACGCGCTGCGGATGTTCGACCTGCCGTACATCCTCATCGGCGCGCAGAAGACGTCGGTGGAGACGCTGTCCATGCTCGCCCAGGACCAGGCGGCGAACGTGAGCTTCGGTCCCGCCGCGGCCTATGCCGTGATCCTCTTCGTCTATGTCTTCCTGATCGCGCTGGCCTTCGTCCGGCTGCTGGGCGCCGATGTCGTCGGTGACGACGGCCCGAGCCCCCTGCGTCGCCGGCGCCTGCGCCGACGCACGGAGGTGGCGGCATGAACACCCTCTCCCCCAAACTGCGCAAGGGACTGCTGTACGCGGGGGTCGCCGCGGTCGTCGCCTACTGCCTGGCGCCGTTCTACTGGATGCTGGTCTCCAGCCTGCGGCGGACCTCCGACATCTTCGCCAACTCGCCCTTCCCGAGCCGTCTTTCGTTCGAGAACTACCTCGCGGTCCTCGACCCGTCCGAGTCCTTCACCCGGGCGCTGCTCAACAGCGTCGTGGTGGCCGGCATCACCACCGCCGTGGCGCTGGTCCTGGCCACCTTCACCGCCTACGCGATGGCGCGGCTGGAGTTCCGGCTCAAGCGGCTGGTGCTGACCCTGATCATCGCCACCTCCATGTTCCCGGTGGTGTCGATCGTGGTCCCGCTGCTGAAGATGTTCGTCGACTTCGGCTGGATCAACAGCTACCAGGCGATGATCGTGCCCAGCATGTCCTTCACCCTGCCGCTCGCGGTGTGGAACCTGACCGCCTTCTTCCGGCAGATGCCGCAGGAGCTGGAGCACGCCGCCATGGTCGACGGCTGCACCCGCGGCCAGGCGTTCCGCAAGGTCATCATTCCGCTCGCCGCGCCGGGCATGTTCACCACCGCGATCATCACCTTCATCGCCGCCTGGAACGAATTCCTGATCGCGCTGTCGATGACGAACAAGCCGGAGATGCAGACGGCACCCGTGGCCATCTCCAAATTCTCCGGAGCGAGCCAGTTCGAGACCCCGTTCGGCAGCCAGATGGCCGCGGGCGTCCTGGTCACCATCCCGCTCGTGATCATGGTGCTGGTCTTCCAGCGCCGGATCGTCGCCGGCCTCACCGCCGGTGCGGCGAAGTAGTCCCACCCACCGCACACCGATGCCCCCAGCACCCCGAGGAGCACGCAGCAGCATGCCCAGCAACCCCGCACCGTGGTGGCGCAGCGCCGTCATCTACCAGGTCTACGTCCGCAGCTTCGCCGACGGCAACGGTGACGGAGTCGGTGACCTCGCCGGCATCCGCTCGCGGTTGCCGTACCTGAAGTCGCTCGGGATCGATGCCATCTGGATCAACCCCTGGTACAAGTCGCCGATGGCCGACCACGGTTACGACGTGGCCGACTACCGCGCGATCGATCCGCTCTTCGGCACCCTGGCCGACGCCGAGGCGCTGATCGAGGAAGCCCACCGGCACGGCATCCGCGTCATCCCCGACATCGTGCCCAACCACACCTCCGACCAGCACGTCTGGTTCCAGGCAGCGCTGGCCGCCGGGCCCGGCAGCCCGGAGCGGGAGCGCTACCACTTCCGCGACGGCCGCGGCCCGGACGGGGCCGAGCCGCCCAACAACTGGCGGTCCGTCTTCGGCGGCCCGGCCTGGACCCGGCTTCCCGACGGCCAGTGGTACCTGCACCTGTTCGCTCCCGAGCAGCCGGACCTCAACTGGCAACACCCCGACGTGCGCGCCGAGTTCGAGGACATCCTGCGGTTCTGGTTCCGCCGCGGCGTCGACGGCTTCCGCATCGACGTGGCACACGGCCTGGTCAAGGACCCGGAACTCCCCGACCTGCCGGCCCGGGATGCCGCGGACGCGCCGGCGCCCGGGGAGGAGACGGACCACCCGTACTGGAACCGCGACCAGGTCCACGCGATCTACCAGGCATGGCGCCGGGTCGCCGACGAGTTCCCCGGCGACCGGTCGTTCGTCGCCGAGGCCTGGGCCGACACACCCGAGCGGCTCGCCGCGTACGTGCGGCCGGACGCGCTGCACACCGCCTTCAACTTCGACTTCCTGATGACCAGTTGGGACGCCACCGCGCTGCGCGAGGTCATCGACCGCTCGCTGGGCACGCTCGGCGCCGTGGGCGCCCCCGCCACCTGGGTGCTCTCCAACCACGACGTGGTCCGCCACCCCAGCCGCTTCGGCCGCACGGTGGCGAAGAAGTGGGTCGCCAACGCCCCCTACCGGCCCGAAGGCCCGCTCGATCTGGAACTCGGCGTCCGGCGCGCCCGCGCGGCCGCGCTGCTGATGCTGTCCCTCCCGGGCGGCGCCTACGTCTACCAGGGTGAGGAGCTGGGCCTCGCGGAGGTCGAAGACCTGCCCGAGGACGTACTGCAGGACCCCATCTGGGAACGCTCCGGCCACACCGACCCCGGCCGCGACGGCTGCCGCGTCCCGATCCCGTGGTCCGGGCAGAGCGCCCCGTACGGCTTCAGCCCCGAGGGCACCACCGCCCGGCCGTGGCTGCCGCAGCCGGCGCACTGGAAGGACCTCAGCGTCGCGGCCCAGACCGACGACCCGGCGTCCATGCTGGAGCTGTACCGGCGCGCCCTGCACCTGCGGCGCGACCACCCCGCGCTCGGCGAGGGCGACCTGACCTGGCTCGACGCCCCGGCCGGGGTGCTCGCCTACCGCCGCGAGCCGGGCTTCTGCTGCCTCGTCAACCTCTCGTCGGAGCCGTACGAGCTGCCGGCGCACGAGGCGGTGCTGCTGGCCAGCGGTCTGGTCGAGGACGGCCGGCTCGCCCCGGACCAGGCGGTGTGGCTGGCGGTGTAGCGGCCTGACGCCGGCCCTCCGGCGGCACCCGCCCCTGCGGCGGGTGCCGCCTTCCTCGTCGTGCGCAGCGCCCAGCCTCGAACCCTTGTGCTTGTTTCTGTTCTATACAACACTCTCGACACACAGAACCGCGCACTACTGAACATGTTCGAGCCCTGGTCGACGATCGGTCGAGTCGAGGAGAACAGACATGACGCAGTTCAGCCGACGGAGTTTTCTGAGCACGGCCATGGCGGGCACCGCGGCCATGGGGATCGCCCTGAGCGGTAGCCGTACCACCCTCGCGCAGGCCGAGAGCCCGCGGGGACTGACCATCCGCGGGAAGGAGTTCCTGCTCGACGGCAAGCCGTTCCGGATCCTCTCGGGCGCCTTCCACTACTTCAGGACGCACCCCAAGGACTGGCGCGACCGGTTGCTCCGGATGCGGGCCATGGGCCTGAACACGGTGGAGACCTACGTCGCCTGGAACTTCCACCAACCGTACGAGCGGAAGGCCGA
Source organism: Streptomyces sp. NPDC021749 (assembly GCF_040640655.1). NCBI lineage: Bacteria > Bacillati > Actinomycetota > Actinomycetes > Kitasatosporales > Streptomycetaceae > Streptomyces > Streptomyces sp. NPDC021749. The sequence goes on from NZ_JBFACE010000013.1 coordinate 117,650, forward strand.
CTTCACCGGATGGCGCGATGTCGCCGCCTTCGTGCGCACCGCGGACGACGTGGGGCTGAAGGTGATCGTGCGACCGGGTCCCTACATCTGCGCGGAATGGGACTTCGGCGGCCTGCCCGCCTGGCTCCTCAAGAAGAAGGACGCGCCCTTGCGCCGTTCCGACCCCGCCTACGAGCGAGCGGTGGACACCTGGTTCGCGGAACTGCTGCCCCGGTTCGTCGGCCTGCAGGCCACGCGCGGCGGTCCCGTCATCGCCATGCAGGTCGAGAACGAGTACGGCAGCTACGGCGACGACCACGCGCACCTGGCACATCTGCGGGACACCATGCGGGCGCAGGGCATCGACAGCCTGCTGTTCTGTTCCAACGGCGCCACCCAGGACGCGCTGAAGGCCGGCAGCCTTCCCGATCTCCTCTCCACCGTCAACTTCGCCGGGGACCCCACCGGCCCCTTCGCGGAACTGCGCGCGTTCCAGCCCGACAAGCCCCTTTTCTGCACGGAGTTCTGGGACGGCTGGTTCGACCACTGGGGAGAGCGGCACCACACCTCCGACCCCGCCCGGACCGCCGCCGACGTGGAGAAGATCCTGGAAGCCGGAGCGTCGATCAATTTCTACATGGCGGTGGGCGGGTCCAACTTCGGCTGGTACGCGGGTGCCAATCTGAGCGGCAGCGCCTACAAACCCACGGTCACCAGCTACGACTACGACGCACCGATCAGCGAATCCGGCGAACTCACCGAGAAGTTCCACAAGGTGCGCGATGTGCTCGCCAAATACACCACGCTGCCGAACACACCCCTACCGGCCACACCACGCCGGATGCCGGCCCAGACGGTCGCCGTCCGTGAGTCGGTGCCGCTGCTGGACGTCCTCGACGCGCTGAGCACTCGGGTGCGGCGCGCCACCCCCGTCCATATGGAGGCCCTCGGACAGCCGCACGGACTGATCCACTACCGCACTCGACTGCACGGGCCGCAGGGCACCAAAAGCCTGCGGATCACGGGGCTGGGCGACCGTGCGCTGGTGTTCTGCGACGGCAAGCGGATCGGCACCCTCGACCGCAACCAGCCGCTCCACACCGTCGACGTCACGGTGACCGGCGCATCCTCCACCCTCGACCTGCTGGTGGACCCCACCGGGCGGGTCAACTTCGGCCAGGGCCTCAACGACCCCAAGGGAATCAGCGGCGAGGTACTCCTCGGCGGGCAAGAACTGCGCGACTGGGAGATCCGCCGACTGCCCCTGGACAGCCTCTCGGCCCTGAAATTCGGCAGCGAAGACGCCCCGACCGGCCCCGCGTTCCACCGGGCCCGGATCCCTGTCGACTCCCCCGCGGACGGCTTCCTGGCTTTTCCGGGCTGGGACAAGGGCATGGTCTGGCTCAACGGGTTCCCGCTCGGCCGGTACTGGTCCCTCGGACCGCAGGTCACCCTGTACGCGCCCGGTCACCTGTGGCGGAAGGGTCGCAACGAGCTCGTCGTGCTGGAGATGGAGCGGAGGGGAGACCGGATCGACCTGCGGTCCGAGCCCGACATCGGTTAGGCATCGGTAGCGCGGATCTCGTGGTACGGGTCGGCCCGGGGAGCCGGCCGCGCACCGGCACGGCAGCAACGAGGCAGCCTGCACAGCCGGTTGTTAGGGTCGCGCGCATGAGCCTGTCGCCACCACTCCCCCTCGCCGAGTGGACCGTCCGCAACGCCGCCCGCCTCGCCGCCGACCCCAACGCCCCGCTCGATGACGTGGAGCCGCTGGGTCGCCTCGTCGGCGAGGCCCGGGTGGTCGCACTGGGCGAAAACTCCCACCAGGTACGCGAGTTCGGGACGCTGCGCGACCGGATGGTGCGCTTCCTCGTCGGGGAATGCGGCTTCACCGTGTACGCCGCGGAGTTCGGGGCCGCCTCCGGCCGTGCCGTCGACGCCTGGATACGGGGCGGCGAAGGCGACCTCGACGCGCTGCTGACGCCCCGCGCCGACGGGTATCCGGGGCAGTCCGCCGAGGGCCGCGACACTCTCCGGTGGCTGCGCGCCCGCAACGCCACCGCGCCGCATCCGGTCCGCTTCGCCGGGCTCGACGTCCCCGCGGCCGGCGGCTCCCTGGCCCCCGCGCTGGAGCCGGTCGCCGGATATCTGGCCGATGTCGACCCCGGCGCGGTGCGCTACGTCCGTACCGCCCTGGAGCTGGCGGAACCGCTTGCCGGCGGCTCGGGCCTGGTCCCTGCGCACGCCCGCCTCAGCCTCGACCCCGCGGTCCAGGACCGGCTCTCCGCCGCACTCGGCCGACTCCTCAACCGCGTCACGGTCATGCGCGAGATCTACACCGAGCACCGCGGCCGCCAGGCGTACGAGGACGCCCTCGCGGACGTCTGGGCGGCCTGGCGCCTCGACCAGATGCAACGCGCGATGTCCGAACTGCTCGGCGGCGCACCGGACGCTGCCGACCTCGCCGCCCGCGACCGCTACCTGGCCGACAGCCTGCTGGGACTCCTCGACCGGTCCGCACCGGGCACCCGCATCGTGATCGCCGCGCACAACGCCCACATCCAGCGCACCGCCAACCCCGCAGGCAGCCCGCTCGCCCGCACGCCCATGGGCCACGCCCTGGCCCGGGAACTCGGGGCCGACTACGTGTCCATGGCGCTCACCAGCGGCGGCGGCCGGACCGTGGCGAACGTACCCGACCCGGCGCACCCGGCCGGGATGCGCCAGTCCGCAACCGACGCGCCCCCGGCGACGCCCGACAGCGTGGAGGCGCTGTTCGCCGGCGTGCCGGAAGCGCCGGCTCTGGTGGACACCCGCGCGCTGCGCGCCCACGCCCGGCAGCATGACCTGCCCGAGCCGTCGTCCATCCGGATGGACGACGGCTTCCTCCCCGTGCCGGCCCTGGACGCCTACGACGCGGTGCTCAGCGTGCCGCGCACCACGCTCACCGCAGACCTCGCCGCGCCGGACGTCGCACCGGATCCGGCCGAGGGGCACCTGCCGTAACGGCGTCACTCCATCACCGCCGCGACGGCCGTAACTGCAGGTAAGTGATCAGTCTCACTCGGTACAGGGCGTCGCACGCGGTCCAGGCCGATCCCGCAACTGCCATGATCCCTACCGATGCGGATGTCAGTTGACTCCGCATGCGCCCAAATGACGGCACGGACAGGGGTGTTGACGTGAGATTGGCGTGGTCATGGTCGCCGTCGCGGTGGGCTGCGGGGAGGCGATCGGGGACAGGCAGCACCGGCGCAGGCTCCGTGCCGAGCGGACCAGGAGCGGCCCGTCGCTCGTCGGCGGCGAGGCGTTGGGCGGCCTTCGGCTCGGCCGCCGTACTCCTGAGCCAGCTCGTCGGCGGGTTTCCCGCTGCCGCACAGACCAGAGCCGCCTTGCCGGGATCGGCGTTCCCTCTCGTCCTCGACGTGGACATGACGCCGAATCCGGTGTGCCACGGCCCCGTCCGCGGCCGGGTGCAGATCTACGACCCCGCCGCGGCGAAGGCCAAAACCACCGTGGAGTGGCGGGTACGCGCCGGTGAGCGGCGACTGGCCGGCGGGCGCCTCGACATGTCCGCCGGCAACGTCGGCACCGCCACGTTCACCCTCCCGTTCGACCGGGTGCCCTCGACCGAGACCCCGGTGCAGGTCGACGCCCGCATCGCCGCCTCGTCCGACGGCGAGGCGCCCGGCCGCTTCGGCAAGGTCTGGCGGGACACGCTGCGCCGCGGGTGCCATCCGGTGCGGGTGGCGTCCGTCGGTGACTCGGTGGTGTGGGGCCAGGGACTGGACCACGACCAGAAGTTCTCCTACCTGACGGGCCGGGCGCTCGGTCGTGAGACCGGCCGAGGCTTCCAGCTCAAGGACTATGCGATCTCCGGTGCGGTGCTCGACGCCGCCGATCTGCCCGCGGGCAACAACGACGCGGCCTGCCTGCGCACGACGGAGAAGCAGGATCCGGACGGCGACGGGGAGATGGAGTTCGGTGAGGTCACCCAGCAAATGCCGGATGTGTTCTGCCAGTTGGAGAAGGCGGGCGCGCAGGCACGGTCGGGCGGCTACGGCCTCGATCTGGTCGTGATCAACGGGTGCATCAACGACCTCGATCCCTTCTTCGGCATCGGCGTCGGCATCACTCCCGGCTCGGAGAACGTGCCCGAGGCGGTGAAGCGCGAATGCTCCGGCGTCGGTGCGGCAGCGGAGAACCCGGCCAAGGACGTGCCCTACTTCAGCGGCGCGAAGGTCGGCTACGGCGGACGCGGGATGCAGGCGGCCATCGAGAAGGCCCACTCCCTGCCGGGCCGGCCCAAGGTGCTGGTGGCCGACTTCTACTACGCGCTCAGCCGCAGCAGCTCTCCGGTCCCGGTGAGGACCTGTTCTGCCCCCGGAGTGGCCGGTGCGCGGCTGACCTCCTGCAAGGCGGCCCTCGGCAGGGTTGCCGAGCGCTACGAGCAGTACACACAACTCGCCAATGCCGCCTACCACCAGGCAGCGGCCGCCGCCAACAAGACGTCCACGGACGGTCCGTACGCGGTCGCAGCCGACGGACTGTTCACCGTGGACAACGCCCTCCTCACGCCGGACTCCAAGGTCTGGAACACTCCGGTGACCGACCCGGCGTTCCCGCTGCGCACACGGGCCTGCCCCGAGCTGAGCGCGACTCCCCTGCAATGCCTGAGCGCGGCCGTCGGCCACCCCGACATCGAGGGCGCCCGCCAGTACGCCGATGCCTTCCTCCTCAACCCGCGCCTCCGCCAGTGGTTCCGCCTCCCCCAGCAGGGCCCCCAGGCACGACTGAACGTCCCGCAGCACGCGCATGTCGGCAGCGAGGTGCGCATGTCGGTGGCACTGCCCGGAAAGCCACCCGCCGCCGGCTACCGCTACCACTGGTACTTCGGCGACGGCACCCAGCAGGAAACCAACGAGCCGGCCGTCACCCACGCCTACGACCACACGGGCCCCTGGCTGCCGCGACTCGTGATGACGGGTCCGGGCGGAGGGAAGGTCCTGGTCGAGGCCACCCGAGGGGTCACGGCGTACTGAGCCGTCATGGAGACCGGGAGGTGCCGGCCGCGATCGCGTTCGTGGCCACGTCGGGCCGACGGGGGTCGCTGGTCGCGCAGGACGTCCCCATCGGACGCTGGACCTGTCCCGGGCGGTCATCGAGCATCCGGTCGTCGACATCGAGCTGCAACTCGGCACCGGCGGGGCCAGGATCACGGTACCTCGCGACGCGATGGTTGACGTCGAGGGTCTGCGCACCGGGTGGAAGGACCTGTGCCACAAGCCCCCGCGGCGTTCCCGCCCTGGCGGGCCGAGGATCCGCATCTCTGGGGACGTGGCACTCGGACGGTTGAAGATCCGCCACGCGCGGCGTTGAAGCTCGGCCCGGCACGTTAGGCCCTGGTGCGGGTGGTGCTGGTACCACCCCCAGGACGGATGCTGGGGGGATCGAGCGGTTGGGGTGCCCGGCGGAAGGATTGCTCCCGCAGAGGTAAGGACACGTCCGGGAGGGTTCGATGGCGGGGTTGTGGGTTTCGGGGAGGGCGTCGCGGAGGCGGCGGTGGGGCGTGTGCGCAGTGGCGGGGGTGGGCGCGGCGGTCGTTGCCGCGACGGTGCTCCCGGCGGCAGGGGCGCAGGCCGGCCCGGCGGGGACGCGGGTGCCCGCACGGTACGCGCAGCAGCGGTTGGACTGGCAGCCCTGCGAGCGCGGTTCGTCGCTGGAGTGCGCGAACATGACGGTGCCACGTGACTGGCACCGCCCGGATGCCGGTGCGGACCTCACCGTGGCGGTCTCCCGGCACCGTGCGAGCAGCCCCGCCGGGCGGCGCGGGGTGCTGATGATGGCCGCGGGCGGACCGGGTGCCTCGGGGCTGAACCGGCCGGCGGGCTTCGTCCAGGACGAACCCGCGGTGGGCGCCGCGTATGACGTGGTCAGCTTCGACCAGCGTGGCGTCGGCCGCAGCACGCGCCCGGTGTGCCAGACGGACGAGGAGTTCCGGGAGTTCTTCGCACACGACTTCCGGGACCGCTCCCCCGCCGCCGTTCAGGGTGTGCTGGCGCGGTCGCGCAAGCTGGTGCGGGACTGCCAGGCGCGCAGCGGCGGGCTGCTGCCGTATCTGACCACCGAACAGACCGTTCGTGACATGGACCTGTTCCGGTCGCTGCTCGGCGCGCGGAAGATCTCCTACTACGGGCCCTCCTACGCCACGATGCTCGGCGCCTACTACGCGACGTTGTTTCCGCGGCGCGTCGAACGGGCCGTGCTGGACAGCAATGTGGGCTGGGCGGGCTCGTGGGAGGAGTTCGAGACGGGACAGCCGAAGAGCTTCCAGCGCCGCTTCGAGCAGGACTTCCTGCCCTGGCTGGCGAAGAACGACGCCGTCTACCACTACGGCCGGACGGCCCGGCAGGCCGAGGCCAGGTGGGAGGCGCGCCGGCGGGCACTGGCGGAGCACCCGGTGACCGTCGGCCCGGTCGTCATCGGCCCGAACCAGCTGGACAACGGCACGATCCAGGCGGTCTACAACGCCAAGGAAGGCTTCCCGGCGCTGGCGGCGGCGCTCGTCGCGCTCGACCGCGGGGACGGCGCGGGGGCACCGGAGCGGCAGCTCATGGGAAAGGTCTTCGGCTCGTATCTCAGCCCGGCCTTCCTGGCCGAGTACTTCTCGGTCACCTGCAACGACACCGCCTGGAACCGCGATGTCGGCTACTGGATCAAGCGGAGCGCGAAGGATGCAGCGGCCCAACCGCTCGTCGGTGCCCGCGAGTTGGCCTTCTCGTCGGTGTGCGCGTACTGGCCCACCACGACCGCGCCGAAGGTGAAGGTCACCGGGGCCGGGCTGCCGACGACACTGATGCTCAACTCGGTGCACGACCCCGCGACCTACTACGAGGCCGCCCTCCGGGACCACCGGGCCCTGCGCGGCTCCCGCCTGGTCACCGTCACCGGCGGCGGTGACCACGGGCAGTACCGCAACGGCAACGCGTGCGTGGACGGCATCGTCACCAGGTACCTGCTGACCGGCGAGGCACCGAAGCACGATACGGCCTGTGCGGCCGGGCCGCTGCCCGTGCCCGCCGGGGCGAGCGCGAAGTAGCCCGGGGCCCCGTCCGGCCCCGCAGCCACGGAGCTCCCGGCCGGATTCCGCCCGCGAGGCCGCCGCGACGTTCCCGGCGCGGTCTGCGTTTACCATGTTCCGGTCAAAAGATCAGAGCGGGGGAACGGGGGAGTGCAGATGGCTTGCTTCGCCTTGTCGGCGGCCGATGCACCGTCACAGCCGTTCGGTGCTCGTCTCGAAGCCACCACTGCAAAAGGACGTCATGCGTTTCCATCGAATGCTTGCCACGGTCGGCACCGTCGTCGCCCTGGCATCGGTTTCCGCTTGTAGCAGCCTGCCCTCGGGAGGGTCGCCCCAGGGGACCGCGGAACTCCTCAGGACAACGCTGCACTGCGAGAAGGTCGACATCGCCACCCCTCCGGAGGTGGCGCGGGTCGAGGCCATGGGCATGAAGGGCATCAACGGCGGCGGCGAGTGCGACGACCCGGCGGTCGGCGGCGGTGACGCCGACTTCCTCACCATCGAGGACATGGAGGCGTTCCAGACCGCCGTCAAGGGGGACAAGGACGAACAGGACGACCTGATGATCGGGGACGACTTCGCCGTCGACCCCGGCAGCGACGACCAACGGCGGAAGCTGCTCGAAGCCGGGCTGCTGTTCCTCAACTGCACCCCCGGCTTCCAGGCGCCCGAGGGCAAGAACTCCGACGACGGTGAGGTGGACGGCTGCACCACCACCGACTACTCGGACGACCTCGACTGACCCGGCCGATCGGCGGCCGATCAGCGACTGATCGGCGACTGATCGGCGACTGATCAGCTGACGGATCCACGCGGCTCCCGACCGCGTGGATCCGTTGCCTTACTGCGGGTCCTCGACCGCGTCGGTGCCGGCCTCGGAACGTCGCCTTACGAGGCGGTGCCCGCCTTGTCACCGTCCTTCTTCGCGCACCAGGCCGCGACGGCCTTGAGGTCGGTGCGCTCGCGGGTGAGGGTGGGCTTGAGATCCTTGCGGTGGGTCAGCCGGTCCTGGAGGAAGGTGGCGACCTCGTCGTGGTGCTTGGCGCGGGCGTTCTTCACCCGCTGCTCCAGGCGCGCGATCGAACCGCGGGTGTGCGCATCGCCGTTGAGTCGGTCGAGCGCCTTGTCGAGGTGCCGCTCCATCTTGGGCACTCGGTGGCAGATGCCCTTGCCGTGGTGCGGGGCGGTTGCCGAGGGCTCGGAGGACGACGGGCTGTCGGAGTCCGCCGCGTTCGCCGACACTGCCCCGCTCAGCAGATAACCGGTGAGCGCGAGTGCGGACAGGCCTCCTGCCAGGGCGGTCCTGCGACGGGCGAACTTGGGACGCTGCATGGTGATGCTCCCTCCAGGAACAAACGGGTTTCTTGGATGCCGTCGCTGAACGTAGGGGCGTTTTTTGTGGGGACCTTGTGATCCGCTGCCTGCTGCCTGGTGCCTGCTGCCCGCTGCCTCGTGCCTGGTGCCTGGTGCGTTCTCCGTGCCCCCACAGGGACGGGGACGCCGCGGGCACAGGGAATCCACAAGGATCGTCCTTACGCTGCGGGCCAGTTGAGCATCAGCGACGGTGGACCTGGGCGTCACGGACGGTCATGTGCACCCCGCCTCGAACCCGGGAGAGACAGTGGACTGCAATGGTTTCCGCATGCCGGACGAGCCCTCCCCCACGGGCTCGACCGCCCTCCTCACCGCCCTCGGCCCCCGTGACGTGCGGCTGCCCCTGAGCGGCTGGCTGTTCCGCGTCGCCCGGGGTTCAGAGGGGCGTCCGGCGTTGGAGGTGCACAGTGGGGCCGGACTGATCGATGTGTCCGTCGTCAGCACGCTCTCCGTCTCCCCGCTCCGGGGCGGCCGGTACGGCGGCCGGGCGGGGACCAACTGGACGCTGGCATGGGGGCAGTTGCCACCCGGCGCCGATGTCGTCGAGGCCTGGTTCCGGGGCTGGCGGCGCGGTCGGTGCGTCCAGGCGCTTACGGTGGCCGATGCCTTCTGGGTTGCCGAGGTGGGGGGCCGGTTCCGGTCGGTGGGGTGCTCCGCGGGGACGTTCCGGGCGACCGGCCGGGTGGTCAAGGAGTCCCGGCCACGTGCGGGGTGAGCGGATCAGTCCCGGCCGGTACTTCGCTCAACCAGGCGCGCCCCATGGGAAGTGGGAGGGTGGGGAGGTCGGTCGCCGGGTCGCCGGTGCGGGGCAGGCAGACCTCGAAGCGGACGCCGGTCGCCGTGGGGTCGCCGGTCCCCGTCGGTCGGTCCAGGACGCGTACGGTGCCGCGGTGCAGGGCGATCTGTTGGGCCACGAGGGTCAGCCCGAGCCCGGAACCGGGGCTGTCGGCGCGCCGGTGGAAGCGCTGGAAGACCTGGTGACGCTCCTCGGGCGCGATACCCGGTCCGGCGTCGTCCACGGTGAGCACGGCCACCGGGTCCGCCGTCCGGCCTCCCGGCCGTAGCTCCACCTCGATGCCCGCCGGCCGGCCTGCCCGGCTTCCGTGCACCACCGCGTTGCGGAGCAGGTTGTCGACCGCCATCCGCAGGCCCGGCTCCCAGGCGCTCAGGACCAGTCCGGGCGTGAGCCGGAGGGTCAGCCGGACGCCGGGGTGGTGCCGTTCCACCTCGGCCACCGCCGCGGCAACCAGCTCGGAGAGGTCCACCACCCCGAAGGCATCGGCCTCCACCAAATCACCCTGCGCCAGCGCCCGCAGTGCGAACAGGGTGTCCATCAGCCGCTGCTGTCCGGAGCGCAGATCGTCCAGGACTTCGGCGCGGTCGGCCGGATCGAGGTCGGGGTGGTCGGTGAGCACGTCCAGGTTGGTCTGCATGCCCGTCAACGGCGTCCGCAGTTCATGGGACGCGGTCGCGGCGAAGGCCCGCGCGGTCGCCAGTGCCTCCTGGGTCCGCGCCGCCTGCTCGTCGTACCGGGACAGCACGGTCTGCAGGGTGCGCGCCAGGTCGTCCACCTCGGTGATCCGCGACGGGGTGTGGTCCAGGCGGGCCGCGCTGGTGCCGGGGTCCAGGCCGCCGGCCCGGCGCTGCAGCCGGTGCAGCGGGCGGGTGGCGCGCTCGGCGATGGCCCAGGAGAGCAGTCCGGCCAGCGGGGCGGCGATCAGCGCCACCACCAGGACGCGGCGCTGTACGGCGGCGACCTCGGCGGTCCCGGACGCTCCGCGGGAGAACACCCAGAGCGTTCCGTGCGGGCCCTTCCGGGGGTTCGGGCCGCCCACCTCCACCGACAGCGCCCGCCAGGCGTGGCCGCGGGCCCGGACGGTCACCGGATCGGGTGCGGCGGCCGGCAATGACACGGTGACGGCCGGCCGGGGCCCGGCCTCCGCCGACGACCCGCCTCCGGGCGTGACGAGACGTACCCCGACATCGAGGGCCGCATCGAGCAACTGCCGCTCCCTGTTTGCCGCCTTCCGCGGCTGTCCGCTGTCCTCGGTCCGCAGCAGCCCCCTGGCCATCGGCAGCAGCACCGCGGCCCGCTCCCGCAGATGGGCGTCCTGCTCGGCGTGCACATCGCGGGCGACCAGGCGCAGCAGCAGCGCCCCCGAGCCCAGCACCAACAGGGGCATGGCGAGGCCCATGACCAGGGCGATCCGGGTGGTGAGCCTCATCGTGCGGTGTCCGTTCCGGATGCCCGCAGGACGAAGCCGACTCCGCGGACCGTGTGGACGAGGCGTGGTCGGCCCCCGGCCTCCGTCTTGCGCCGGAGGTAGCTGACGAACGTGTCGACGGCGTCGGTGCGCACGTCGAAGTCGTAGCCCCAGACCCGGTCCAGGAGCTGGTCGCGGGTGAGGACGACGCCCGCGTTGCGGGCGAGGACCTCCAGCAGCTCGAACTCCCGCCGGGTGAGCCCGACCGCCACTCCCCCGTACGTCACCTCGCGCGCGGCCGTGTCGAGGACCAGGTCACCGACGCGTACGACGTCCCTGCCCGCGGACGGGCGGCGGCGGAGCAGGGCCTGCAGCCGCAGGACCAGTTCCTTCAGTGCGAAGGGTTTGACCAGGTAGTCATCGGCCCCGGCCTGGAGTCCCGCGACCCGGTCCGCCAACTCGTCCAGTGCGGACAGCATCAGCACCGGCACCTCGTCCCCGTTGGCCCGCAGCGTCCTGCACACCTCGATGCCGCTGATGCCCGGCAGGGACACATCGAGGACGACCACGTCCGGCGGTGTCTCCGCCAGCTCCGCGAGAGCGGTCGGACCGTCCTCGGCGAGCGCGACGGCGAAGCCGTTCAGCCGGAGGCCGCGCGCCAGGGACCTCAGGATCATCGCGTCGTCGTCGACGACCAGGACTCGGTCGAGGCGCTTGGCCGCGCACATGCAAGGCTCCACTCTCGTCTCGTCGGGCGGCTCGGCTCATCCGCTCGCCCCGCAATTGCCGCAGCACCATCGGCCGTCCGGCCCCTGGACCACCGCGCCACCGCATCGTGTGCAGTTCACTGTCCACGCCGTTCCGGTTCCCCGCCCCACCCGTCGGCGGCATCCGTGCACGGTAGCCGCACTGCGAAGGGAGAAGGTAAGCGGAAAATTTGTGGGTTTCCTGTGGACCGGCCGCCCGGGGCGGATTCAGGCGCCGTCCTGGAAGGGCCGGCGACCCCAGGCCGAGATCATCGGGGAGGTGGCGAGATCGAGCCGGCCCGCGGCGATGTTGGCGAGGTGCCGCTCGATCTCCTCGTCCGTGGCGAGGCCCGCGGCGGTGAGCTTGTCGCGCACCTGGTGGACGGTGGCCGCCTCAAGGACGTCGCACGCGGGCGAGGTGAGGGGGAAGTAGGCGTCGGCCTCGACATCGATCAGGCCGGCCTCGCGGAGCAGTCGCGGCAGCTTGCGTCCGTAGGCGAGGTCGGCACCGCGCTGCTGCAGGAGTTGTCGGAAGCCGCGGCGCAGCCGGTTGGCGAGCTCCTGTGCGGGGCCGTACTCGTCAGGGCAGATCAGGGGCTGCAGCGCGGGATCGGCGTCCTCGATCAGCAGCCACCCGCCGGGGCGCAGTGCCTGGATCATGGAGCGCAGCGCGGCAGCACGGTCGGGGACGTGGACGAGCACGAGACGAGCGTGGATCAGGTCGAAGGGTCCGGCCGGGGGTTCGTCGCGGGCGACGTCGTGGCGGAGCACCTCGACGCGTTCGGCGGCGGTTCCGGTCCAGGAGACGTCGATGTCGGTGGCCAGTACGCGGCCGCGGGGCCCGACGCGCTCGGCGAGCCACGCGGAGACGGTCGGCCCACCGGCGCCGACCTCCCAGCACCGCCAGCCCTCGTCGATCCCGACCGTCTCGAAGTGCCGGAACGTCGAGGCGTCGAAAAGGGCCGACAGCGCGTCGAAGCGTGCGCCCGCCTCGACCTGGCGGTTGTCGAGAAGGTAGCCCTTGTCCTGGTCCATGCGCCGAGCATGGCACAAACGAACTGTTGCGCGGTTGTGGGGCGGGGCAGCGCGCGTGCATCTCGGGCCGCGGCTACTGCCCCCGGTCCAGGTCGATATGCGTGCCGACGGACCGTTCCCGGGCGGCCGCGACGACCAGGGCCGCCGCCGCGGCGTCCTGGACGGCCACGCCGACGGACTTGTAGAGCGTGATCTGGTCGGGCGCGGTGCGGCCGGGCCGGCTTCCGCCGAGGAGTTCGCCGAGTTCGGCGTGCACGTGGTCTGCGGTGATGACGCCGTCGCGGATCGGGTGGAGCAGGTCGTTGCTGCCGGCGGGGAACGGTGCCAGGGCCGCCTGCCGGGATTCGACGCAGATCAGGGCCTCGGCGATGGTGGCGTCATCGACCTCGCGGCCGGCGGGGTTGAAGCCCACCGAGGTCACATGCACGCCCGGGGTCAGCCAGGGGCGGCGGACGACGGGGTCGACGGCGTGGGTGGTGGCCGCGGCGATGTCCGCACCGTGGAGGGCCTGGGCGTAGGTGGCCACCGCCTCGGCGGGGATGCCGAGTTCGGCGGACAGTTCGGCGGCGAGGGCGGTGGCGTTGACCGGGTTGCGGCCGGCCACCCGGATGCGGCGGATCGGGCGGACCCGGCACATCGCCCGGGCGTGGGAGCGGGCCTGGGCGCCGGTGCCCAATACGGCGAGCACCGATGCGTCCTCGCGAGCGAGCAGCCGCGCCGACAGCGCCGAGCAGGCGGCGGTCCGCGCGGCGGTGATCGCCGTGCCGTCCAGCAGGGCCGTGGGCTCACCGGTGCCGGGGTCGAAGACGACGACGAGTGCCTGGTGGGTCGGCAACGGCGTACCGGCGTTCTGCGGGAAGACGGAGACGAGTTTGCTGGTCAGCGCCCCGGCGGAGGGCACGTAGCCGGGCATGGCGGCGACGAAGCCCGCCCGCTCGGGCACCCTCGCCGCCACCCGGTCCGGCGCGGCGGCCCGCCCGGCACTGAGGTCGACCATCGCCGAGGCCAGCGCATCGATCAGCGCCTCCATGTCGAGCAGCCTCTCCACCTCCGAGCGCCCCACCACCAGCATCCGGTTCGACCTCCGCTCACGACGTATGACCGTGTATCACCAGGTACGGCCGGCACGGGACCGGGCCGAGGAGTCCGACCGTAGCGCCGGCCGTGGGAAGGGTGCCGCACGCCCGGCGCTTTCGGGTGCCGACTCGCGCGTCGCGGTGCGGGCCGGCCAGGGGTGCCCGCCCGGCATGCCGGCGTGCGACGGTCGCTGTGCGGCGACGCGGGGGACGGTCGGTGACGGCCGTGCGCGGACGGTGACGGCCGGGCGTGCCGAGGCGCGGAGACGGGCGCACCCTGGAGGTATGGTCCGCGCCAATGAGGAGGTCGAGGCGCTGCTGCAGGAGTACGCCGACCTCATCGCGATCAGTGGTGGCGACGCCTTCAAGGCCCGTGCCTACGAGAAGGCCGCCCGCGCCGTCGGCGGTTACCCCGTCGACGTCACCCGGCTCGATGCACCGGGACTGCGGGAGATCCCGCACGTCGGTGCCTCGATCGCCGAGAAGATCGTCGAGTATCTGCGGTCCGGGCGGGTGGCCACCATCGAGGAGACCCGGGCGTCGGTCCCCGCCGGTGTCCGGGAGCTGATCAGCATCCCCACCCTGGGCCCGCGGAAGGCGATGGTCCTCTACGAGGTGCTGGGCATCACCTCCGTGGACCAGCTGCTCGACGCCGTCCATGAGGAGCGGCTGCGGGAGCTGAAGGGGTTCGGGGAGAAGACCGAGGAGAACATCCTGCACGGCATCTCGCTGATGCAGAAGGCCGGGGAGGGCCGGATCCTGCTGGGTGCCGCCATGGAGCTGGCGGAGCAGATCGTCGCCGAGCTGTCGGGGATCCGTGGATGCAAACGGTGCACGTACGCGGGGTCGTTGCGGCGGATGAGGGAGACGATCGGGGACATCGACATCCTGGTGGCGGCGGAGCGGTCCGCGCCGTTCATGGCGGCGCTCGCCGAGCTCCCGTACACCGCCGAGGTCATCGCGCACGGGGAGAAGAAGACGTCCATCCGCACCACCAAGGGGCTGCAGGTGGACCTGCGGGTGCTGCCGCCGGTCTCCTGGGGCGCGGGGCTGCAGTACTTCACCGGGTCGAAGGCGCACAACATCCGCACCCGGGCGATCGCGGTGCGCCACAAGCTCAAGCTGTCCGAGTACGGGCTGTTCCACGCCAAGAGCGGCGAGATGATCACCTCGGAGACGGAGGAGGGGATCTACGAACGACTGGGGCTGCCGTGGATTCCGCCGACGCTGCGGGAGGACCGCGGCGAGGTCGCGGCCGGGCTGCGGGGAGAACTGCCCGACCTCGTCACCGAGCACGACATCCGGGGCGATCTGCACACCCATACCGACCTCACCGACGGGCTCTCCTCCCTGGACGACATGGTCGCCGCGGCCGCCGAGCGCGGTTACGCCTATTACGCCGTCACCGACCACGCCCCGAACCTCTACATGCAGCGCATGACCGACGAGAAGATGCTCGCGCAGCGGGAGGAGGTGCGCGCGCTGGACCGCCGGTACCGCGGCATGCGGCTGCTGCACGGCACCGAGCTCAACATCGGCCCGGAGGGCGAGGTCGACTGGCCGGACGCATTCCTGGCGGGCTTCGACCTCTGTGTGGCCTCCATCCACTCGCACTTCAACCAGAGCCGGCAGGCCCTCACCCGGCGCCTGATCCGCGCCTGTGAGAATCCGTACGTGGCTGTCATCGGTCACCCCACGACGCGCCGGATCGGTAAACGCCCGGGAATCGACGCCGATTTCGACGCGGTTTTCGCGGCCTGCGCCAGGACGGGCACCGCACTGGAGATCAATGCCCATCCCGAGCGCCTCGACCTCTGCGACGAGGACATCCTGCGCGCCAAGCGCCACGGTGTGAAATTCGCGGTGAATTCGGATGCGCACTCCACCACGCATCTGCCCTATCTGCGGTACGGCGTGGGCACGGCGCAGCGCGGCTGGCTCACCAAGGACGACGTCATCAACACCTGGCCGTTGACGAAGCTCCGGCGCTTTCTGCGGAAAGGCGGTTCACCGCGCTGAGGACGGCTTGCAGGACGGCGGTGGTGGTATCGGGGGCGATCGCGGCGCCCCAGGCGGAGCGCTGGTGGTGGTCGAGGCGGGCGTAGGCGGCGCACCGCGGGGCTTGGTCGCCGTCCGGGGGAAGGGGGTGCCGGGTGAGCTCTCCGAGAGAGAGCGCGGTGGGGTCGAGGGCTTCGGAGGGCGGGAGGGTGGTGAGGCCGTGCAGGAGTGCGTCGGCGAGTTCCGTACCGGAGCCGTGCAGCGTCAGTGGGTCGTCGGTGCCGGTCAGCAGGGTGCAGGTGAGCGACCGGGTGGCGCCGTCGTCGGAGCTCCGCGCGGTGTGGTCGAGGAGCCTGAGTGGTCGGGTGGCGTCCAGGTAGGTGCGGCGGAATGCCGACCAGACTTCGTCGGCGGACAGCTCCCCCTCGGTTCCGTCGGTGTGCTCCTGGATGATCCGGGCGAATTCCGCCTGCAGCGGGCGCGGCAGGTCCAGGTGGAATGCGGTTTTCAGCAGGTACGCCGAACCCGCCTTTCCGGACTGGGAATTGACCCGGATCACCGCTTCGTAGTCCCGGCCGATGTCCTTGGGGTCGATCGGGAGGTACGGCACGGCCCAGGGCAGTCGGGCGAGGGGGGTGCCGGTGGTGCGGGCCCGGTGTTCCAGGGCCTCGAAACCCTTTTTGATGGCGTCCTGGTGGGAGCCCGAGAAAGCGGTGTGGACGAGTTCGCCGCCGTACGGGTGGCGGGGGTGGACCGGCAGCCGGTTGCAGTATTCGACGGTGGCGGCGACCTCGGCGAGGTCCGAGTAGTCGATCATCGGGTCGACGCCCTGGGTGAAGAGGTTGAGCCCGAGGGTGACCAGATCGACGTTGCCGGTGCGCTCGCCGTTGCCGAAGAGGCAGCCCTCGATGCGTTCCGCTCCGGCCATACAGGCGAGTTCGGCGGCGGCGACGGCGGTGCCGCGGTCGTTGTGCGGGTGGATGGAGAGGACGAGGGAGTCCCGCCGGTCGAGGTGCCGGTGCATCCATTCGATCTGGTCGGCGTAGACGTTCGGGGTCGACATCTCGACGGTGGCGGGGAGGTTGAGGATCATGGTGTGATCCGGGCTCGGGTCCCATACGTCGGTGACCGCGTTGCTGATCTCCAGTGCGAAGTCCAGTTCGGTGCCGGTGAAGGACTCCGGTGTGTATTCGTAACGGATGCCCGGGATTCCGAGGTCCTCGGTGAGCTTCTTGCACAGCCGGGTGCTGCGCACCGCCAGGTCCTTGATCTGGGCGCGGTCCATCCCGAAGACCACCTCCCGCTGCAAACAGGAGGTGGAGTTGTACAGGTGGGCTATCGCGTGGCGGGCGCCGGCCAGGGAGGCGAAGGTGCGGTGGATGAGTTCCTCGCGGGCCGGCATGATGACCTGGATCGCGACGTCGTCGGGTATCAGGTCCTCTTCGATGAGCAGCCGGATGAAGTCGAAGTCGGTCTTGCTGGCCGCCGGGAAGCCGACCTCGATCTCCTTGAATCCCATCCGGACCTGGAGTTCGAAGAGTTTCCGCTTGCGGGCGAGGTCCATGGGGACGGCGAGCGCCTGGTTTCCGTCCCGCAGGTCCACCGCGCACCATTGCGGGGCCCGGGTGAGGGACGCGGCCGGCCAGGTCCGGTCCGGGAGGTCGACCCGGGGGTAGGCGGTGTATCTCTCGGTGCGCATGCCGGAGGGCTGTTGCCGGGGCTGACCGGGGGCAGGGAGGGAAGCGGGCATCAGGTTCTCCTCATTCCGAGCCGGCCTCGACGGGGACCGGTGCCGCGTCGTTGCGGGCCCCGCCCCAGCGGTGCCGGGTCTCGTGGTGGATGTGCCAGATGTCGTCCTCGGTCAGCAGGACGGAGACGACGTCGGGGAAGGCTTCCTCGAAATAGATGTAGGGCTTTCGGTTGTCGATGCGCGGGGAGTGGTAGTCGAGCCGGTCCTGCATGCCGTGGGCCCGGGTGACGGGTGTCGCGGGGTGGTAGGTGAGGATGTTCGGGCTGGCGAGGTCGATCAGCTTGTCGTCGATGAGCCGGCCGACCTCGTGGATGGTCTCGTCGATGCTCGACCGGGTTTCCCCGTCCAGGCCGAAGAGGACGGAGGTGCCCAGTTGCAGACCGTGCGCCTTGACCAGTGCGGCGGCCTCTCTGACCTTTTCCCGCCAGGGTTTGCGCTCGTCCCGGCGGAGGTTCTTGTGGATATGGGTCATGACCTGCGTCGACATGCTTTCGATGCCGATGTAGACGTAAGTGCAGCCGGCTTCCTTCATCTTCCGCAGGATGGCGTCGGATTCCTCTGCGGAATGGAGGGCGACGAGGGTGTCGACGGTCAGCTGTGCGCCCCATTGGAGTCCGTGCAGCCGCTCGATGTCGTCCTCGTGGGTGAGGAATCGTCGATACCGTGCGTCGAGTTCCATGGGCGGGGTGTGACGTATCCGGCTGAGTTCCTCGCAGAAATCGCCGATGTCGCGGTAGCGGCCGCTCCAGAAGACCGAGTCGTCGAAGAAGAGCGATTCGGCGCCGTAGCCGACGTATTCGCAGACCCGCTGGGCCGCCGTGCCGACCGCATCCTCCTTGAAGCGTTTCAGGCCGTTGCTCAACTGTGCTGATTCGGAGCAGAAATTGCACCGGTAGGGACAGGCGTTGGAGACCATGAAGTGGGCGGTGCGCAGCACTTCGCCGCTTTCCGGACGGGTGAAGATGGGGAAGCGGGAGCGGATGGCGAAGGCCTCGTACGGCGACGGGAGGGTGGCGAGGTCGAGCGGCCCGCCGCGCAGGGGCACCGCGTCGAGGGCATCCGCCGCGGCAAGGACGACGAGGGAGCTGCCGGCCCCGGGCCCCTCCTCGGCGAGCAGCCCCTGCAGACACGGCAGCACCTGCTCGCGGTCGGCCCAGCGCCGGTCGAGGTCGGTGGCCAGCGCGACGGCCCGCATCAGCAGGTCCACGGCGTGGTAGGCCTCGCCGCTGATCACCGCGTCGACCACCCGGGGCACCTTCCCCTCCTGCATGACGGCCAGCGGGCTGCTGGGTTTGAGCAGCAGCGCCTGGCCGTCGGGGGTGGCCGTGGTGGTCTCGTCGACGTGCCGGCCACCGAGGATCACGAAGGTCTCCGGGACCTCGCGCTTGGCCAGTTCCGCGATCTGCAGCGCGTAGCGGTGGGCGGGTGACACGGCGCTGATGAGGACGACCCGGGGACGGACCTCGCGCAGCAGCCGCACCCAGAGGGCGCGGGCCGTGTCGTCCCACACCCTGGGGTCGAACACGGTCCGGTCGGTGTTCGGGGCCGTCCCGTAGGCCCGGAATCCGTCGTCGCCGGCGGAGAGCCGGTACTTCTTGGACGGGAAGCGGGTCCACTCCGGTGCGAGATCGGTGTAGTGCCCGGCGTCCGCCAGCGGGCCGGCGTCGGCCACCGCCCGGTGCACCGCGAGGCTCAGCGCCGTGTAGAGGCACATCGGGTCGCCCGGGTAGGTGATTTCGCCCTCGGACTGGGTCATGACCGGTGCCAGTACGGACAGCACCGGGAAATAGCGGGTTTCCGCCCGGCCTTCGGCCATATCCTCGGCCAGGCGTTTCCTGCGGGTTCGCCGTCGTTCCCGGAAGGTGTCGGGGTCGGTCATCTCCCCCGCCCGGTGCAGTCGTACGGTGCCGTTCCCGGAATACACCTTTTCCATGGCGTGCGTGGCCATCAGCCCTCCGGATTTCCGAATTCTTCCGGGGTCTCGGCCCGGAGCGCGGACATCGGTGACGCAAGGGATCCGGTGGGACGCCACAAAACGATCGGGTGGCATTCTTGTGATGGTGGCCGGGACGTTCTCCGCATGCGCGCTTGAACTCCCGGGAAAGTCCCCCGACTTTGTCCCCCGTGATCTTTCCGAACTCTACTAGCCCTGGCCCGGCGCGCGTCAACGACAAAGAAAAACTGTCCACATTGTCGTTTTCGGCCTGGGCGCCCCGGCCCGGTGTTTCATTCCCTCCGGTGCCGGCGCAGCGCGGCGTCCATGCGTTCCAGGGTCTCTTCGAGGATCTGTGGTGAGGTGCCGAAATTCAGTCGGACGAAGCCCTCACCGTCGGTTCCGAAGGCCGGCCCGGAGAAGAGCAGGACCTTGGCCCGGTCGCGGAAGAACGGCATCGGGTCGGCGCCGAGCCCGAGTTGCCGGCAGTCGAGCCAGGCCAGGAAGGTGGCCTCCGGGGTGCGGCAGCGGATCCCATGGGGCAGTCGTTCGGCCAGCCGCCGGCGGTTGCGGTCCAGGACGGCCATGACGTCGTCCAGCCAGTCGTCGCCCGCCGTCCAGGCTGCCTTCAGCGCCTCGACCGCGAGCACCCCCACCTGGCCGAAGAGCAGCCCGCGCCGGGCGTCGACGGCTTCGCGGACGGCCCGCGGCCCGATGTGGGCCAGGGCGCAGCGGATCCCGGCGAGGTTGAACGCCTTGCTGCCCGAGGTCAGGGTGACGGTGCGGGCGGCGATCTCCGGGCCGAGCGAGGCGAAGGGGATGTGCCGGTGCGGGGCGTGGGTCAGGTCCGCGTGCACCTCGTCGGAGATCACCAGCAGATCGCGCCGGAGCACGAGCTCGGCCAGCGCCTCCAGTTCGTCCCGGCGGAAGACCCGGCCGGTGGGGTTGTGCGGGTTCACCAGGAAGAGCACCCGGCAGCGCCCCGATTCCCCGTCCGCGGCGGCATGTTCCATGCGTGCCTGGTCGAACTCCCAGCCGTTCGGGCCCTCTTCGACGGGCACGGTCAGCGGCCGGCGGCCGATCTTCTCGATGACGTCGACGAACGGCGGACAGGCCGGGGTGTGCAGCAGAACGGCGTCGCCCGGGTCGGTGGCGACCTGCAGCGTTGCCAGCATCGCCTGGTTGATGTCGGTGAACATCCGGGCGTGGGCGGGTTCGGGCCGGTGGCCGTACCTGCGGTGCATCCGCGCGGCGAACACCTCCCCGAGCGGGCCGCCGTGGCTCTCGTCGAACCACGTCGGGTAGCCCAGATCGCCGTCCGCGCGGCGGATCAGTGCCTCCCGGACGGCGGGTGCTACAGGGAAGTCCATGTCGGCGACCCAGGAGGACAGCATGCCCTCGCCGGCGGTGGCCCATTTCTCGCCGTCCCGTTGCGCGAGGTGGCGCAGCTCGACGGCGTCGAGCGCGGCCGGCGAAATCTCGGTGCTCATACGGCTCTTCCCCCTGCGGTCGGATGACACGGCGCCGTGCGGCCGGTCGGTTGCCGCGCGGCAGGGAGACGGCGACGGATTTCCCCGAGTACGTATCGTCGAGGCCCCCTTGGGGAGTACATGATTATGCAGCAGGCGCGGGGCGGGGAGTGTGACGCCCGCCACATTGTGGCGGTCAGCATGGCCGGTTAATGTCGCCAACAGCCGGGCGCGCAGCCCGGATTGGCCACTGAGCGGGACATTTCCCGGACTCGGAGGTTCCCGACCCGGCATCGGTGCGCAGCT
The DNA here is from genome assembly GCF_040640655.1 of Streptomyces sp. NPDC021749. Classification (NCBI taxonomy): domain Bacteria; kingdom Bacillati; phylum Actinomycetota; class Actinomycetes; order Kitasatosporales; family Streptomycetaceae; genus Streptomyces; species Streptomyces sp. NPDC021749. The sequence goes on from NZ_JBFACE010000013.1 coordinate 138,601, forward strand.
GCGCCCCACCGATTGCCCGCCGCCGAAATTCCCCTGCGAAGTCGAGAAACTCCGAGACAGGAGACGGTCATTGTCCTCCCATGCCGCCCAACTCCCCGCGGACCGGCCCCGTGGCGTCATTGCACCGGCGTGTACGGCAGTGGTGCGCCAGGAGATTCCCGGGCTGTACGACGACGCGGTCGGCGCGCTGGCCGCCTCGTGTGCCACCACTCCGGAGAACGTGCTCCTCGCCGGATTCGCCGCCTTGGTGTACCGCTATTCCGGGCAGAACCAGGTCGAGTTCCGGGTCGGCCGGGAGGGCGGCAAGGAGGCGTTGCTGCGCTTCTCCGTCACCGGCGCGAGCACGCTGCGCGGGCTGGCGGGTGAGGCCGGTGCGGTGGCGCACCCCGGAACGGACCCGGCCGGCATCGGCGTACGCATCGGCCCGGCCCCGGCCGAGGGCGATCCCCGGCCGTACGAGGCCGAACTCGCCCTGCCGGCCGCGGATGCCGGGTCACGGTGGGCCGCCCTGCACTTCGACGACCGGCTCTTCGCCCCGGCGACGGCGCAGCGGATGCTCAGCCACTACGGGCGTCTGCTGAGCGACGGCGTGCGGCACCCGGACCGGCCGCTGGAACGGCTCACCCTGCTCACCGAGGCCGAGCAGCGCCGCGTCCTGCTGGAGTGGAACGACACCGCCGTGGCGCTGCCCCACGCGGGCGCCTGTCTGCACGAGGTGTTCGAGGAGCGGACCCGGCAGGCGCCCGAGGCCGTCGCCGTGGTCCAGGGGACGACCCGGCGGACGTTCCGGGAGATCAATGCCGCGGCCAACCGGCTGGCCCGCCACCTGCGGGACCTGGGCGTCGGCCCGGACGACCGCGTCGGGCTCTATCTCGACCACTCCCCCGATCTGCTCGTGGCCATGCTCGGGGTGCTCAAGGCCGGCGGGGCCTATGTGCCGCTGGACCCCGGGTACCCCCGGGCCAGGGTGACCACCATGGTCTCCGGCGCGTCGTGCGTGGCCCTGGTCAGCCGGACCGCGCTCGCCGACGCCCTGGGCGACGGCGAACGCCCCGTGGTGCGGGGTCACCTGGTCCTGCTGGACCGGGACGGGGCGGCGCTGGCCGACCTGCCGGCGGACGACCTTGCGCCCGCGGCCGGCCCGGACAACCTCTGCTACGTGATCCACACCTCGGGCTCCACGGGACGGCCCAAGCCGATCGCGCTGCGCCACCGGGGCGTGCTCAACAACATCGCGGACCTCAACACCCGCTTCGGCGTGGGACCGGGTGACAGTGTGCTGGGGCTGTCCTCGCCGAGCTTCGACATGTCGGTCTACGAGTTCCTCGGCATGACCGCGGCCGGCGGCACCCTCGTGCTCCCGGACCCGGGCCGCGGCCGGGAGCCCGCGCACTGGGCCGAACTCGCCGCGGACCACGGCGTCACGGTCTGGAACACCGCCCCGGCCCTGCTGGAGCTGGTCCTCGACCACCTCGACGCGACCGCCGCCGACGGCCCCCCGCCGCTGGGCTCACTGCGGCTGATCATGCTCGCCGGGGACTGGATCCCCGTGAAGATGCCGGACCGCGCACGAAAGTCCGCGCCGGACACCCGGTTCGTCTCCCTCGGCGGGGCCACCGAGGCCTCGATCTATTCGACGCTCTACGAGGTCGAGGCCACCGACCCCGGCTGGACCAGCATTCCGTACGGCCGGCCGATGGCGAATCAGCGGACCTACGTCCTGGACGAGGCGCTGCAGCCCGTTCCGCCGGGCGTGACCGGTGAGTTGTACCTGGCGGGCGACGGCCTGGCAGTGGGCTATCTGGACCTGCCCGATCTCACCGCGGAGCGGTTCCTGGACTGGTCGTACGGCCCGGTGTCCGGCGAGCGGCTGTACCGCACCGGTGACCTGGCGCGGTGCGACGCCGACGGGCTGATCGAGCTGCTCGGCCGGACCGACCTCCAGGTCAAGATCCACGGGCTGCGGGTGGAGCTGACCGAGATCGAGTCCGTGCTGCGGGACCATCCCCGGGTCAAGGAAGCGGCGGTGGCGGCGCAGCCCGACGCCACCGGCGCCCCGGTCCTGGTCGGCTACGTCGTCCCGCGTGAGGGCGAGGTCCTCGCCCCGGACGAGGTCCGCGACCGGCTGGCGGCCCGGCTGCCGGCCCATATGGTGCCCGGAACGGTCCTGGTGCTGCCCGCCATGCCGCTGAGCCCGAACGGCAAGCTGGACCGCAAGGCACTGCCGGCGGCCCCGTCACCGCACGACGGGCGCCCGGGCGGCACCGTGCCGGAAGGCGCCGCCCCGCGCGGCCCGTGGGAGGAGCGGATCGCCGCGGCCTGGTGCGAGGTACTGGGGATCGAGGCGGTCGGGCGGGACGACGACTTCTTCGGGCTGGGCGGCGACTCGATGAAGGCCCTGCGCAGCATGACGCAGGTCCCCGAACTCACCCTGGTGGACCTCTACCGGCATCCGACGCTGCGGCTCCTGGCCGCGCACCTTGAGGCCACGGCCGGTGCGCCCGGGGCCGCTGAGCGGTCACCCGGGCCGGACGCCGCGGAGTAGCGAGGAGCCCCTCGGGGTCAGCCGGCGGCGGTGCAGCGCACCGGCAGCCGGCTGACCCCGGTCAGGAAGCTGGACCGGACCCGTTCGACCGGGCCGGACAGCTCCAGTTCGCCCACCTGGTTGCGCAACTCCTCCAGCATGACCCGGAGTTCGACCCTGGCCAGCGGGCCGCCGAGGCAGAAGTGCGGGCCGTGGCCGAGGGTGAGGTGCCGGTTGGGGGTGCGGGCGAGGTCGAAGCGGTAGGGGTCGGGGAAGACGTCCTCGTCGCGGTTGGCGGAGGTGTTCCAGAGGGTGACGATGTCGCCCGCCCTGATGTCGCAGCCGCGCAGCGTGAGGTCCGTAATGGCGGTCCGTCCGAGGTGCGTGACCGGTGTGGTCCAGCGCAGTACCTCCTCGACGGCGGAGTCGAGCAGGCCCTCGTCCCGGCGCAGGCGCTGCCACTGTTCGGGGTGCTCGGCCAGGGCCAGGACGGCGCCGGCGGAGGACAGCCGGGTGGTCTCGTCGCCGCCGATGATGATGTTGTAGCAGTTCAGCAGTACTTCGGCGTCGCTCAGCGGTGTGCCGCCGGCCTCGCCGTTCGCCAGCAGGCTGACCACGTCCTCCCCCGGGAACTCCCGCCGGCCGGGCAGCAGTCCGGCGTAGTACAGGAGGATGTCCTCCTGCGCGTCGGCCGCGGCCTCGGCGGCCTCCGGGGTGCCGTCGTCGCCCATCGCCGCCATCGTCAGGTCGAGCATCAGGGTGCGGTCGGCGGGCGGTACGTCGAGCAGTTCGCAGATGGCCATCAGCGGGATCTGCGCGGCGACATCGGCCACGAAATCGCCGCCGCCGGCATCGACGACGGCCGCCACCAGGCCCTTCGTGGCCGCCTGGACGCCGTCGGCGATCTGCGCCATGGCCCGGGCGGAGAACGCGCCCTGCAGCACCTTGCGCACCGCGGAGTGCCGCGGCGGGTCGGTGACCACCAGCATCCGGCCGCCGGCCGAGTCGCCGCCGGTGAGCAGGGTGCCGAGCATATTGCCCTGTTCGGAGCTGAGCCGGGCGGTGTCGCGGTAGACCGCGGCGATGTCCTGGTAGCGGGTGATCACCCAGAAGCCGGGGCGGTCGCCGTCGGCCTCGCACCAGGCGACCGGGTGGGCGTCGCGCAGGGTGCGCCAGACGTCGCAGGCGTCGGGGTCCGGGTGGACCGCCGGGTCGATGAGGTCGAACGGGATGGTGTGGCGCGGTGCGGTCATGCGGGTTCCCCGTCCGGGTCGCTGGTCACATGGGCTCCTGTTGGGCTGGTGGGCGGCTCGGCCGTCACTCGGGGCGGGGCAGTGTCCGCAGGCGTGCGGCGAGGACGGCACCGATCTCGGCCAGCGGCCCGGGTGCGAGCATGTCGCCGTGCCGGCAGGCGACCTGGTGGTTCTCGATCCGCCCGCTGACGTACGGCGCCCAGTTGGCCGGCCGTTCGGGGTCCGGGCCCTTGTCCTCGGTCGCCTCGAAGAACAGCAGGTCCGCGTCGAGCGGCCGGGAGTGGTGGCGGCGCTGGGCGTTGACGTTGTGGGTGAAGACGGTGGCGACCGCGGACAGCTGACGGGGTCCGAGGGTCGCCAGTGCGCTGCCGTGTTCCTTGAGGAGCCGCAGCGCCGACTCCGGGCTGAGGGACGCCCCTTCGGGCTGCGGCAGGCCGAGCGAGTGCAGGACCTCGGCCAGCGCCTGCGGTTCGTCGTAGTCGACCGGGCGGGCGTCCGGGAGCCGGGGGTAGGCGTCGAGCAGGGCCAGCAGTGCGACCCGTTCGCCGTCCGCCCGCAGCAGCCGGGCCATCTCGTGGGCGACGATCCCGCCCATGGACCAGCCCAGGAGGTGGTAGGGGCCGTGCGGCTGGACGGTGCGCAGCCGGGCCACGTAGTCGCGGGCCATGCCGGCCAGGTCGGCGGCGGGTGGCCGGGTGCCGTCGATCCCGCGGGACTGCAGGGCGTACACCGGGCGGTCGGGGTCCAGGTGCCGCAGCAGCCCGGAGTAGACCCAGCCGATGCCGACGCCGGGGTGGACGCAGAACAGCGGCTCACGGGTGCCCTGCGGGCGCAGCGGTACGAGCGCGTCCAGCGCGTCGTTCGGGTCGGTGGGCCGGTCCGGGTCAGCGAGCAGGGCGGCGACGCCGGCGACGGTGGGCGTGCGGAAGAGCGTGGCGATGCCGAGGTCGGCGCCGAGGGTGGCGCGCACCCGGGCGGCCAGGCGGAAGGCGAGCAGGGAGTGCCCGCCGCGTTCGAAGAAGCTGTCGTCGATGCCCAGCCCGCCGGCGTCGGGGCCGCGCGGGTCGAGACCGAGGACCTCGGCGAACAGGGCGAGCAGTTGGGCTTCCAGGGGCGTGCGCGGTGCCCGGCTGGTGCGGCCGGGGGCGGCGGCCTCGGGTTCCGGGGCGGGCAGGGCCCGCCGGTCGAGTTTGCCGTTGGGGGTGAGCGGGAGGGCGTCCAGCACGACCACGAGCGGCACCATGTGGCGGGGCAGCCGGCGTTCGACGTGGCGGCGCAGGTCGAGGGCGTCGGCGGTGGCGCCGGGGGTGCGGACGGCGTAGCCGACCAGCCGCTGGTCGCCGGGGCGGTCCTCGCGTACGACGACGGCGGCCCGGTCGACCTGCGGGTGGTCGCGGAGCGCGGCCTCCACCTCGCCCGGCTCGATCCGGAAGCCGCGGAGTTTGACCTGGTCGTCGAGGCGGCCGAGGAACTCCAGGTCGCCGTCGGGGCGCCGGCGCACCAGGTCTCCGGTGCGGTACATCCGCGCGCCGGGCTCGCCGTACGGGTCGGCGACGAAGCGTGCGGCGGTCAGGGCCGGGCGGCCGAGGTAGCCGGTGGCCAGGCCGGGGCCGCCGAGGTAGAGCTCGCCGGGAACGCCGGGCGGCACCGGGCGCAGGGCGTGGTCGAGGACGTAGGCGCGGGTGTTCCACGAGGGCCGGCCGATCGGCGGGGCGGTGTCGAAGGGGCCGGTGCCGAGCCAGGCGGTGGCGTACACCGGGGCCTCGCTGGGGCCGTAGATGTTGGCGATCCGGGCGCCGGGGAAGGCCGCCGCGATCGCGTGGGCCACCGGGGCGCTGAGCGCTTCGCCGGCGAGTACGACGGTGCCGGCGGTCAGCTGCGGGTCGAGCCGCGGCAGGAGCCCGGCGAAGACCGAGGGAACCCCGCTGACCAGGGCGGGTGCGGTGATCGGGCCGGCTTCCAGGGCCTCCGGTTCGCCCAGTGCCAGCAGATCGCGGTGGAGGCGTACGGTGCCGCCGGCGGCGAGCGGCCCGAAGAGTTCGAAGACCGAGACGTCGAAGCTGACCGAGGTGGTGGCCTGCACCTGCGTCAGCCCGTCCGGGCCGAGGAATCCGGCGATCCAGGCCATCAGGTCGGCCAGGTTGGCGTGCGAGACGATCACGCCCTTGGGCCGGCCGGTGGAGCCCGAGGTGTAGATGAGGTAGGCCGGGTCCTCGGGGTACAGCGGGCGGGTGCGGTCGTCGTCGGTGAGGTCGGCGGCGGACCGGCCGGCGAGCCGCCGCACGGTCGCCGGGTCGTCGAGGACCAGTCGTGGGGTGTCCCCGGCGGGCAGGACGCCGGCCGTGTCACGGGTGGTCACCAGCAGGGCGGGCGCGGCGTCGCCGAGCAGCAGCGCGATCCGCTCCGCGGGGTAGTTCGGGTCGATGGGCAGATAGGCGGCACCGGCCTTGAGGACGGCGACCATGGCCACCAGCAGATCGGCGGAGCGGGGCGCGGAGAGGGCGACGATCCGGCCGGTCTGCACGCCGTGTGCGAGGAGCTCCCGGGCCAGGCGGTTGGCCCGGGCGTTGAGTTCGGCGTAGTCGAGGACGGTGCGGCCGCTGATGACGGCGGGGGCGTCCGGTCGTGCCGCGGCCCCTTCCTCCAGCTGGAGCGGGAAGGGCCGGTCGGTGCTGCGCGGACGGGACTCGCCGTGCCAGCGGTCGAGTTGGCGCAGTTCCTCGGCGGAGAGCAGGACGGTCCGGTCGTGGCGCTGGTGCGGGGTGGTGGCCAGGGCGGTGAGTGCGCGGCGGTAGTAGCCGCCGATCAGCCGCACCTGCTCGTCGGTGAACTGGGCGGCGTCGTACCGCAGATGGAGGTTGACCTCGGACGAGGTGAGGTCCTGGGCGAACTCGGCGCCGAACGGGATGCTGGTGTTGGTGATCCGCCGCTCGTCGAGCACTTCCAGCTCGTCGGAGCGTTCCAGCACGGACTGGTAGACGCGGAAGCGGGTGAAGTTGAAGAAGGTCTCGAACAGTTCCCGGCCGCCGAGGAGGCGACGGATCTCGGGCATCGGGTAGCGGCGGTGGCGCTGGACGTCGATGTCGGTGCGGCCCACCGCCGCGACCAGGTCGTCCCAGCTCCCGCCGGTCAGCCGGGCCCGGACCGGCAGGGTGTTGAGGAACATGCCCAGGACCCGGTCGCCGTCCCGGTCCTCGGTACGGCCGTTGTACACGACGCCGGTGACGACGTCGGCGGTGCCGGTCAGCATGCCGACGACGTGGACGTGGGCGGCGAGCAGCACGGTGCGCACCGGAACGCCGACCCGGCGGGCGCAGCCGGCCACGCCCTCGGCGACCTCCGCCGGCAGCGGTACGGGGGTGATGCGCATGTCGGGCCGCTCGGCGGCCGGGACCAGGCGGGGCAGGGTGCCGAGGTCGCTGCCGGCCAGTTCGCCGGTCCAGAAGTCTCGGTGATCCGCGGCGGCGATGGCCGCCTGTTCCTCGGCGATGAAGGCGCCGAAGTGGGCGCGGGGCGGTTCCCGGAACGGGGTGCCGGTGCCGCCGAGCAGGCTGAGGTAGCGCTCGAACAGCTCGGTGATCAGGGAGCGTTCGCTCCAGCCGTCCAGGATGACGTGGTGTTCGGTGACCCACAGCTCGAAGGTCTCGTCGGTGAGCCGTTGGAGGTGGAAACGGATCAGCGGGGCGCGGTCCCAGGCGAACTCGCGGGCCTTCTCGTCCTCGAACCGCCGGTCCATGGCGGTCTGCCGGTCGGCGGCGGACAGCTGCCGCAGATCCTCGAAGGTGATCGGTGCGGCGACCCGGCGGTGCACCAGCTGGAGTGGTTCGCCGTAGGTCTCCAGGTCGAAGGAGGTGCGCAGGACCGGGTGGTCGGCGATCAGCGACTCCAGCGCCAACCGCCAGGCGGCCTCGGACCAGCCCGCCCGGAGGTGGTAGCCGGCGACGTTGTGGTAGATCCGCTCGGCCGCGTTGAGGCCGCTGTGGTACAGCATCCCGGCCTGGAGGCGGGAGAGCGGATAGGCGTCCTCGACGTCGGCCGGCAGCAGGGCCCGGTCCGCGTCGCCGAGCAGGGACAGCGGCCGGTAGTGCGGTCGGGCGGCCCCCGGGGTGACGGGTGTGGTGTGCGGGGCCAGTTCCTGGATGGTCTGGTGCCGCAGCAGGTCCTGGAGCTGGAATTCCAGGCCGAGTTCGCGGGCACGGCCGAGGATGGCGAGGGTACGGATCGAGTCGCCGCCGAGCAGGAAGTAGTTCTCGTCGGTGCCCACCCGGTCGTGGCCGAGCACCTCGCTCCAGACCTGGACGAGGATCTCCTCGGCGCGGTTGGCGGAGGCGGTGGCCGGGGCCTCGGACCGGCGTTCCGGGGCGGGCAGCCGCCGCCGGTCGACCTTGCCGTTGACGGTGAGCGGGAAGCGCTCCAGCACCACGAAGGCGGCCGGGATCATATGGGCGGGCAGCAGTCCGGCCAGGTGGGCGCGGAGTTCGGCGGCGCCCAGATCGGTGCGGCCGGAGACCGCGTAGCCCACCAGGCGCCGCTCCCCCGTCCGGTCGGGTTCGGCGGTCACCAGGGCCTCGGCGACGTCCGGGTGCCCGGCCAGCGCGGCCTCGATCTCGCCGGGCTCGATCCGGAAGCCGCGGATCTTCACCTGGTCGTCGATCCGGCCGCGGTACTCCAACTCGCCGCCCGGCAGCCGGCGGGCCAGGTCGCCGGTGCGGTAGGCGCGTCCGCCGGGGAGGGTGACGAAACGGGCCGCGTCGAGTTCCGGCCGCCCCAGGTAGCCGCGGGCGAGCCCGGCGCCCCGTACGTACAGTTCGCCGGTGACGCCCTGCGGGACCGGCCGGCCCCGGCGGTCGAGCAGGTCCAGGCTCAGGTCCGGGATCGGCACGCCGATCACGCTGCCGTCGCCGTCGGTGTCCTCCTTGCGGATCGGCCGGTAGGTGACGTGCACGGTGGTCTCGGTGATGCCGTACATGTTCACCAGCTGCGGCCCGTCGGGGTATCGCGCGAACCAGGGGCGGAGCGAGCGCGGGTCCAGCGCCTCGCCGCCGAAGATCACCTGGCGCAGTGCGAGCCCCGCACCGGCACCGGGCGGTTCGTCCGCGGTCCGCAGGGCCTCCCGCTGGAGGAGCGCGAAGGCGGACGGGGTCTGGTTGAGGACGGTGACGCCTTCAGTGCGGAGCAGTGTCAGGAAGTCCTCGGGGGCCCGGCTGACCTCGTGCGGAACGATGACGAGGCGCCCGCCGTGGGCCAGGGCACCCCACAGCTCCCATACGGAGAAGTCGAAGGCGTACGAGTGGAACAGCGTCCAGACGTCGTCCGCGCCGAAGCCGAACCAGGGCTCGGTGGCGGTGAAAAGCCGGGCGACGTTGCGGTGCGGGACGAGAGTGCCCTTGGGTTCGCCGGTGGAGCCCGAGGTGTAGATGACGTAGGCGAGGTCGTCGGGGGCGACGCGGGAGGCGAGCGGGCCGTCCGGGTGGGCGGCGATCGCCCCGGCGTCGTCGTCGAGCGAGACCAGGGCGCCGGTGAAGCCGTCCAGCCAGCCACCGGGCCGGCCCTGGACGACGACGTGGGCCAGCGCGGCGTCCCGCAGGATGTAGGCGAGCCGCGCATCGGGGTACGCCGGGTCCAGCGGTACGTAGGCGCCGCCGGCCTTCTGGATGGCGAGGAGGGCGACGACGAGGTCCGGTGAGCGTTCGGCGGCGAGACCGACCAGGGTCTCCGGGCCGACGCCCTGGGCCTGGAGATGGCGGGCGAGCCGGTTGGCGCGGCGGTCGAGTTCGCCGTAGGTGAGGTGCTCGCCGCGGTGGCTGACGGCGACGGCGTCGGGCCGCTGCGCGGCGTGGCGGGCGAAGCGCTCCAGGACGGTGGTGGCCTCGGGCGGGGCGCTCGGGGTGTCGAGCGGTGTGGTGCGGCCGTCCGGGTCCGCGGCGAGGTCCGGTGCCAGCTCGTGCACCGGGCGGTCCGGGTGGCGGACGATCTCGGTGAGCAACTGCCCGAAGTGGGCGGTGAATTGCTCGGTCAGCCAGTCGGGCCAGGCGGCTTCGGTGCGGACGGTGCCGTCGGTGGTCACGACCAGGTGCAGGGCGTGGCCGGGTGCCTCGGGGGCCGGGTGCCGGTCGACGGTGGTGCTGCCGGGGAGGTCCCAGTGGGTGGGGTGCGGGGCGCGCAGGGTGAGGCGCACGGGGAGCGGGGGCTGTTCCTGCGCCGTCCAGTCGGTCAGCGGGTCCTGCCCGGGCAGCCGCCGCATCTGCCCGGCCAGCGCGCGGAATCCGGGGTTGGCGGAGAGATCGGCGTGGACGGTCGTCCGGACGGTGAACGGGCCGACGGTACGGGCGTCTTCGGGCCCGCGCGGGTCGGGGCCGTCGGCGGCGATCAGGACGTCGTCGGCGTCGGTGTAGCGGTGCAGCAGGACGGCGAGCGCCGCGAGCAGCCCGTCGGCGAGGGTGGCGCCGGCGGCGGTGCAGAGGGACTGCAGGGTGGAGAGGGTGCCGTCGGGCAGCGCCGTCCGGTGGGTCCGGCCGGTGGTGCGGCCGGTGGTCAGGGGCAGTTCCCCGGTGGAGAGCTCCCGGTCCGGGGACGGGTCCTGGGCCTGGTCCTGGGCCTGGTCCTTGGCCGGGGACGGCTCGGTGGCCGGGTCCGGCAGTACGGTCAGGTCGGCGAACTGCCGGACAGGCGGCGTGAGGTGCGGGGCGTCCGGGGCCAGCCGGGCGCGGTAGGCGGCGATGAGGTCGTCCACCAGGACGGTGGCGGACCGGTCGTCGGCGATGATGCGGTGGAGGGTGAGGCGCAGCCGGAGTCCGGTGTCGTCGGTGCGCCGGGCCCGGGCCCGCAGCAGCGGGCCTGCCTCCAGGTCGAACGGCCGCTCCGGCCCGGGGGCTTCGGCATCCGCACCCAGCGTCTCCCACTGCGGCGGAAGGTGATCGGCGACCGACTGCATCAGGGTCGTGCCCTCGAAGACGAAGCGGGTGCGCAGTGCTTCGTGGTGGCGGACCACGTCCTCCAGTGCGGCGCGGAGTGCCGCGGTGTCGGGCACGCCGTCGAAGCCGAGGTCGATCACCAAGTGGTGCCGGGCGTGGTCCTCGGTCAGGGCATAGGCGAGGTAGAGCCGTTGCTGTGGTGGCGTCGCCGCGACCGTACGGGCCGGACGCGCGTGTTCCGGTGCGGCCGCCCGGTCCGCCTGATGAGTGCTCACTGATCGTCGGCCCTTCTGTGACCGGTATGGCTATCGGGATCGTTCGGTGCGCCGGCGCCAGCCGTTCAGGGCCTGCGTCCGGGCGGCAGCGCGTACCGCGGGCCGGGACCGTTCCGGGGCTCCCCCGCCGTTGTCGCCGGCCGCGTCGACATGGCGGGCGATGGCACGGACGGTGGTGTAGCGGAAGAGGTCGGCCGTGGTCAGGTTCGGGTACGGGCGCTGCAGGAGGGCGAGCACGCGCACGATCTGTCCGGAGGTGCCGCCGAGGTCGAAGAAGTGGGTGTCCAGCCCGCGGACGGGGGTGCCGAGTACGTGCTCCCAGGCGCGCCGGACCACCTCGGTGGCCTGCCCGGAAACGGGACCCGCCGACGGCTCGGCCACCTCGGGTGCGGGCGCCGTCGTGGGCGCTGCGGCGGCCCAGTCGGCCACCGCGGCGCGGTCCAGTTTGCCGTTGGGCAGCTGGGGCAGCCCCTCGACGAGCAGCCAGGCGGCCGGGACCATCGCGGGTACCAGCGAGACGGCTGCGTGCCGGCGGAGCTCGTCGGCGAGTCCGGCGGGCGCGGGACGCGGGCGTCCGTCGCCGGACGGATTCGCCGGGCCGGTGGGGACAAGGCAGGCGGTGACCGCGGTGCCGTCGCCGCTGACGGTGGCGACGGCCTCCTGGACGGCGGGGTGGGCGCGCAACACGGCCTCGATCTCGGCGAGTTCGATCCGCTGCCCGAGGACCTTGACCTGGGTGTCGGCCCGGCCGAGGAAGCGCAGCCCGTGCTCGGGGTCGAGGACGGCCAGGTCGCCGGTGTCGTAGCCGCGGTGCCCGTCGTGCTCGGCGAAGCGCTCGGCGGTCAGCTCCGTTCGCTGCCAGTAGCCCGATCCCACACCCGCCCCGAGGATCAGCAGCCGTCCCGGGACTCCGGGCGGCAGCGGGCGGCCGTGGGCGTCGACGACCCGGCACTCCTCCCCCGCCAGCGGACGGCCGATGTGCACGGGTACCCGTGGCTCGACCCGCCACACCGTCGACCAGACGGTGGTCTCGGTCGGGCCGTAGCAGTTGAACACCGGGCCCGGCACCAGGTCGGTCAGCCGGTCGGCCAGGTCGCGGGCGAGCGGTTCGCCGCCGACGAGCAGGACCGCGAGGCCGCCGAGCAGCCGCCGGCCGGCCGGGTCGTCGGCGAGGATCCGGGCCATGGTGGGTGTGCACTGGTAGAGCGCGCCGGGCGGCACCTCGGCGTCGGCCACCTGCTGGTGGCTGGTCAGCAGCACCGTGCGGCCGGTGGCGAGCGGCCAGAACAGCTCCAGCACGCTGATGTCGAAGGAGACGCTCGCGCCGGCGACGGACACCCGGGGCGGGTCGGGAAGGACCTGCGCGAAGGCCGAGAACAGTGCGGCCAGGTTGTCGTGGCGGACGATCACACCCTTGGGCCGTCCGGTCGAACCGGAGGTGTGGATGACGTAGGCGGGGTCCTGCGGCGCGAGGAAGGGCCACTGCTCGGGCGGGCGGGCGGCCACCGCGTCGGGGCCGATCAGCCGGACGCCGGTGGACGCCAGGGCCTGCGCGGCCGCTGCGTCGCCGACGACCACGGCCGGCCGGGCGTCCTCGACCATCATCCGGAGCCGGCCCGCCGGGTACGTGGGGTCGAGCGGCAGGTAGGCGGCGCCCGCCCGCCATGCGGCGACCAGGGCGACGAGCAGGTCCGCCGTCCTCGGCAGGCACACCCCGACCCGGTCGCCGGGCCGTACCCCGGCCTCGATCAGCGCGGCCGCCAATTCCCGTATGCGGCGGTCGAGTTCGGCGTAGCAGACACGCTCGGAGCCGGCGATCACGGCGGTGGCCTCGGGCGTGCGCCGGGCGTGCCCGGTGATCAGCTCGGGCACCGCCGGGCCGGCCGGGGTGGCCGGGTCGGCGGGTGGCGTCGGCGGGTCGGGGGTGAACAGGCGGAGCGCGCTGAGCGGGGCCGCCGGTGCGGTGCCGAACGCGGTGAGCGCGCCGGCCAGGTGCTCGGCGAAGAGGCGCGCCGACGCGGCGGGCAGTGCGGCGCGGTCGTAACCGACCGTCAGGCTGAGGCCGCCCGCGGGGTCTTGGTGGAGGGTGACGGCCAGGCCGTACTCGCTCTGCACGTCCTCGGCCGGGACGAGCTGCCACCGCAGGTCGCCGGTGGTCAGCGGGGCCGGCGCGGTGGCCTGGGTGCAGATGATCTGCGTCAGCGGGGTCCGGCCGGGACGGCGGGTGGCCCGCAACACGGTGAGGATGTCCTCGATCGGCAGGTCGCAGTGGTCGAGGGCGTCGAACAGCGCGTCGGTGGTCCGGTCGAGCACGGAGGCGGTGTCGGCGCCGTGCAGCGGCAGGCGCACCGGCAGAGTGTTCTGCAGACAGCCGATCACCTCGGCGTCCGCCGCGGTGCGGGTGGTGGCGACGGTGGCGAGCACGACGTCCTCGGCGTCGCCGTACCAGCCGACGACCACCGCGACGGCGGCCAGGACCTGCACGAAGGGCGTGGCCCCGCTCTCGCGGGTCCGTCTCCGCAGTGCGGCGGCGAGTTCGGCGTCCAGCGGCAGGGACACCACGCCGTGCCCGGTCCCGGCCCCCGCGGCGGACGCGAGATGCGGCAGGGCGGTGTCCGCGGGCGCGCCGGCGAGGTGGTCGGTCCAGAAGGCGTGGAGGGCCGCGAGGCGTGCGGGCTGCGGCGGGGGCCGGTGGGGGTCGGCGGCGGTGAGCACCTCGGGGCCGTCGGTGTACGCGCGGGCGAGCTGCCGCAGCAGGACGGCCGCGGAGTCCTCGTCGAACACCGCGTGGTGGACGCCCACGAGGCAGTGCGTGCGCCCGGGCGTGCCGACGATGCGGATACGGCACAACGGGCCCGCGCCGTGCGGGAACGGTGCACCGGCCTCGGCGAACCATCCGTCGAGGGCGCTGTCGTCGTCCGCCCGTCCGCTCCTGATGTCGACCTCGGAGACGGGGTGGGTGCGCTGGACGAGTCCCTCCGCCGTGGGGTGCAGGGACGTCCGCAACGCGGGCTGGGTCCGGCAGACCGCCCGCGCGGCCGCAGTCATCCGCTCCGGGTCGACCGGGCCGTCGACCCGGATGTGCGTCAGGAGGGTCGTCGCCCTGCCGCCCTGCTGGTCGAGCAGGAAGAACCGGGTCTGCGCCGCGTCGGCCGGCCTGACCGCATTCCCGGCATCGTCATCGCTGGTCACCGAACAGCCCCCCGACTGAAATCCGCACCGGAATTAGTCGGGCCAGGTTAAGGAGGGGGTTTGACCTTGTCAAGAAGAATTCCCGGAGCCACCGCACACACCGCCCGGGAATTCAACAAGAATGCCCGAGAAGGCGTTGTGAGCTACCTCACATTGATCAACTTCGCGATGGAGCTGTAGCGTCAACCAAACCGTTGAGGCGGGTAATTGAGCCCTACGGCCGTGGAAACTGGTGGGAGCCGACCACCCCCAGTGGCACGCCTCGTGACGCAACGTGGCGCAGAAGCGGGGAATTCGGACTCATAGAATTCGGGGGCTGTCCGATGGAATTCAATGCTGACCCCTCCCTGCCATCCGCCGAGAATTCGGCTGATGTGGCGGAGAATCTTTGGAAAGAAATCCTCGGGGACGGCGCGGATCTCGGTAAAGGATTCCTGGAGAACGGCGGGGACTCCTTCCGCGCGGTCCTGCTGACCAGTCGCCTCTACGAGCTGACCGGCCGGGAGGTCGAGTACCTCGACGTCCTGGAGGCCGACGGCGCCGGTGCGATCGCCCGCCTGCTCGCGACCGACGGCGCCGGGAGCTGACATGCGCTGGGAACTGGCCCCGAATCAGGTCGACCTCTACACCGCCGACCAGGCCGCCGACGACCCCTCGACGTATCTCGTCAACTGCGTGTACCGGATCACCGGGCCGGCCGACGGGCCGCTGTTCGCCGAGCGCTTCGCGCGCCTGGCCGAGGCCTACCCGGTGCTCGCCTCCCGTGTGGTGGAGGACGAGGGAGCGTGGTTCCTGGAGACCGTGCCGAACCCGCCGCGGCTGCAATCCGTGCACGTCGCGGACGGGCCGGACGGCGCCGCGGCCCGCCTGCGGGTGCGCGAGGAGCTGACCCGGCCCCTGGACCTCCTCAAGGGGCCGCTGTGTCGCGCCGTGCTGCTCCGGTACGCGCCGGACACCGCCGACCTCGTCATCGTCGCCCACCACCTCGTGGTCGACGGCCGCTCCATGGAACTGCTCGCCCGCGGCCTCCTGACGGACCGGTCCGCCGAGCCCGCCACCACCACCTATGCCGACTGGGCCGCCGCGGCCCGCGCCCGGCTGCCCCGGCGTGCCGGCCGCGCGGCGGAGATCCGGGCCGAGCTGGCCGCGGCCGATGTCGTCCCGTCCCTGGAGTGGGCGGGAGCCGCCGGCGACCCGCCCGGCTCCGGCGACGCGCACCCCACCGGCGGCGGCGTCGCCGAAGCCCTCCTCCCCGCCGAGCTGCACCGGAGCCTGCGCGACCTCGGCACCGAACTGGGGGTCACCCCCTACTCGGCCGTCCTCGCCGCGGCCGCCCTGGTCCTCGGCCGCAACTCCGGGGCCGCCCGCCCGGTCATCGGCACCACCGTCTCTCGGCGTTCACCGGCACACGCCGACACCGTCGGGTACTTCAACAACACCGCTCCCGTCCCGGTCCGCCTCGACGGACAGGCGACGGTGGCGGACTTCCTGCGGGAGGTGCACCAGCGCGGGGTGCAGGCGTACCGCGACGCCGACCTGCCGCTGTCCTCCGTACTCCCGGGGGCCGGCCTCACCGCGCCCCAGCTGGTGGTGTCGGCCATCGACACCCTGCCCGAACTGCACGAGGGCGACCGGCGCGCCGTCCCGCACGAGGACCAGGGCCTGGGCACCGCCCACTTCCCGCTGACCGTCGGCCTGTACCAGGAGCACGGCCGCACGGACGGGATCCGGATGCTGCTGCGCCACCAGCGGGCGCTGGTCACGGATGCGGCCGCGGCGCTCTTCTTCCGCCAACTGACCGCCGTACTCACCCACTTCACCGAACGTCCCGGCGGGCGCCTGGACGACGTCGACACCCTTCCCACCGAGGAACTCACCGCCCTGCTCGGCACCGGACAAGGCACACGCCTCGCGGAACCACCGGCGGCACTGACCGAACTCTTCGCCCGCCAGGTGCGCGAGGCCGCCGGGCGCACCGCCGTGGTCTGCCGCGGGGAACGCGCCAGTTACCGCGAACTCGACGACCGCTCACGGCGGTTGGCAAGCGCGCTGGTGGAGTCGGGGGTCCGCCCCGGTGACCGGGTCGGGGTCTGCCTGGACCGGGGCATCGGGCAGGTCGCCGCCGTACTCGCGGTACTCCGCGCGGGCGCCGCCTACGTCCCCCTCGACCCCGACTACCCGCCGCAGCGGCTCGCCTTCGTCATCGAGGACACCGGGCTGCGGACCGTCGTCACCGAGGGCGAACTGCTCGCGGATACCCCCGGCCTGCACCGGATCGCACCGGACGCCGCACCCGCGCACCCCGCAACGGCCCTGCCGGTCGTGGACCCCGACGCCACCGCGTACGTCATCCACACCTCCGGCTCGACCGGCCGCCCCAAGGGGGTGCTGGTCAGCCACCGCAACGTGGCCGCCCTGCTCGCCGCGACCCGCGAGGAGTACGCACCCGGCCCCGACGACGTCTGGTCGTACTTCCACTCGCTCGCCTTCGACTTCTCCGTCTGGGAGATCTGGGGGTGTCTGCTCACCGGCGGACGGCTGGTCGTCGTCCCCTACGACGTCTCCCGCGACGCGGAGGCGTTCCACGCGCTGCTGCGGGCCGAGGGAGTCACGGTCCTCAACCAAACCCCGTCGGCGTTCGCCCAGTTGGTGAACGCCGAGGCGTTCCGCGCCGGCGGTCTCGCGGTGCGCCTGGTCATCTTCGGCGGCGAGGCGCTCGACCGGGCCGTCCTGCTGCCCTGGTTCGCGCGCTACCCCGAGGACGTCTGCCGGCCCGTCAACATGTACGGGATCACCGAGACCACGGTCTTCTGCACCTGGCACCCCGTCGACCACGCCGAGGCGCTGCGCGGCAGCCGCTCGATCGGGCGGCCGATACCCGGCTGGGACCTGTACGTCCTCGACGACCGGGGGCGCCCGGCTCCTCCCGGTGTGCCCGGCGAGATCTGGGTGGGCGGCGCCGGGGTCACCCAGGGCTACCTCGACCGTCCGGAACTGAACGCCGAGCGCTTCACCGAGGACCGTCTGACCGGAACGCCCGGCGCCCGCCTCTACCGCAGCGGCGACCTCGGCCGGTTCCTGCCCGACGGGCAGATCGAGTACCTCGGCCGGCGCGACGACCAGGTCAAGATCCGCGGGCACCGCATCGAGCTCGGCGAGATCCGGCACGCCCTCCTGGAGGACGACCGGGTCCGGGCGGCCGCCTCCCTGGTCCGGGCGCCCGACGGCCCGGCGACCGCGCGGATCGACGCCTACGTCGTCACCGACACCGACGCACCCGAGGACCTGGCCGACATCCGGCAGCGGCTCGCCGAGCGGCTGCCCGGCCACCTGCTGCCCGCCACCCTGACCGCGGTGCCCGAACTGCCCCTCACCGCCAACGGAAAGCTCGACACCGCACGGCTGCCCGACCCGCGGCCCGCGCAGCGCCCCGCGGCACCCGAGCCCGCCGAGCCCTCGGGAGCCGAGGCCGCCATGGCCGCCCTCTGGCAGCGGGTCCTGGAGGTGCCGGTCACCCCCGACGACAACTTCTTCGACCTCGGCGGCACGTCCGTACAAGCGGTGCTGCTGGCCACCGCCCTGCGCGAGGAGAACTACCCCGCGATCCGGTTGCGGGACATCTTCCGCAACTCCACCCCCCGCCGGCTGGCGGCCGCGCTCGCCCCGCGGACGGACGCATGAGGCCGCCGCTGCCGGCCCGGCCCGGCGGACCGCAACCGAGCAGCTCGTACGCAATGGAAGGAGAACCGGCATGACGGAGCTGGACAACGCCGTGGCCGTGGTGGGCCTGTCCCTGCGGGCCCCCGGCGCATCGGACCCGGAGACCTTCCTCTCCCGACTCGCACAGGGCGAGGTCGCGCTGCCGGCGGCCAGGGGGGAACGGGCCGGCAACGGCAGACTGCTCAGCGGGCAGATCGACCGGTTCGCCGAGTTCGACGCCGAGCTGTTCGGCATGGCCCCCGCCCACGCGGCGCTGACGGACCCCCAGCACCGGGTGATCGCCGAACTGGTCTGGGAGGCCATGGAGGACGCCTGCCTGGACACCCAGCGCGCCGGCAACCGGGTCGGCGTCTTCCTCGGCGGCGGCCCCGACATCTACCTGCACCGCAACGTCCTGCCGGACGAGCGGACCGTCCGGGCCCACGGCACCGAGCAGATCATGCTTGGCAACTCCCGCGACTTCCTCGCCACCGCGCTTTCCTACCGGCTCGGCTTCACCGGCCCGAGCATGACCGTGCAGACGGCCTGCTCCACCTCCCTGGTCGCCGTCCACCAGGCGGTGCGCAGCCTGCTCACCTACGAATGCGATACGGCGGTCGCCGGCGGGATCACCGTCTTCCCGGTCGAGCGGCCCGAGCACGACGGGCCCGAGGGCGGCATCTACGCGCCCGACGGCCGCTGCCGCAGCTTCACCGTGGGCAGCCGGGGCACGGTCCCGTCGAGCGGCGCGGGGATCGTGGTGCTGCGCCGGTCGGCCGACCTCGCCGACGGCCCCGGCCGGGCCCGTGCGCACATCATCGGCAGCGCGGTCAACAACGACGGCGCCGACCGGATGGGCATGACCGCGCCCAGTCCGCGCGGCCAGGCCGAGGTGCTCCGCGAGGCCCTGGAGGTCTCCGGGCTCTCCCCCGCTGACATCGGCTACATCGAGGCGCACGGCACCGGGACCGTCCTCGGCGACCAGGTCGAACTGGCGGCGCTGGCCGAGGTCTACGGCACCGGCACCGCCGCCCCGCGCTGCGCCATCGGCACGGTGAAGCCGAACATCGGCCACACCGACAGCGCGGCCGGGGTACTCGGCCTGATCAAGACGGTGCTGGCGCTCCAGCACGACATGCTCCTGCCGGTCGCCTCCCAGCCGGGCGACGGCCCGGACGCCGACCTCGGCGCGGCCCGGTTCTTCCTGCCGCGAACGGCCGCGACCTGGAGCGCCGAGGTCCCGCGCCGGGCCGCGGTCAGCTCCTTCGGCTTCGGCGGCACCAACGCGCATGTGATCGTCGCCCCGGCCGACCCGGTACCGGAACCCGCCGCCGCCCAGGACGTCCGGCCGCCGGTCGCCGTGCTCTCGGCCGCGACCCCGCAGGCCCTGCGCGACAAGGCCGCGGACCTGGCCGACTGGCTCGACGGCCCCGGCGCGCGGGCCGCCCTCCCCGGCGTGCTCGGCACCCTGTGGCACGGCCGGCGCCAACTCGCCCACCGGGCGGCCGTCGCCCTGCCCACCGACCCGGCCGCCGCCCGCGAACGGCTGCGGCAGTGGCTGCTGGAGACCGCGAAGCGGGCCGACACGCCACCGGCCGTGGCGGACGCCCCGGTGGCCGTGATGCTCCCCGGGCAGGGCACCCGCCTGACGGGTACCGGTGCGTCGGCCGCCGACGACCCCCGCTTCGGCGAGGACCTCGACCGGCTGTACGCCGCGGTGCTGCGGGCCGGCGGCCCCGAGCTGCGCGGCTTCGAGACGTGGGCGGGCGACGACCCGCGGCTGCTGGACACCGCGGTGGTGCAGCCGCTGCTCTTCGTGGTCGGTCTGGCGCACCTGTGGCGGCTGGAACGCCGCGGCGTCCGGCCGGGCACGCTGCTCGGCCACAGCGTCGGCGAGCTGACGGCGGCCGCCTACGCCGGGGTGTTCGGCGTCGAGGACGCGGCGGCGGCGGTCGTCCGGCGCGGGGAGCTGATGGGCCGGGCCCCGGCCGGGGCGATGCTCGCCGTTCCGCTGGACGAGGAGGCCGCCCGCGAACTCGCCGCCGGGCTGCCCGCCGACGTCTGCGGCGTCAACGGCCCCGAGACGACGGTGCTCGGCGGCGACCCGGACACGGTCACCGAACTGGAGCGGCGCTGCGCCGGGCGCGGGCTCACCGCGCGACGGCTGGAGACCGCACACGCCTTCCACTCCCGCGCGATGGAGGAGGCCGCCGCCCGGTTCGGGGAGTTCCTGCAAAACGTGCCGCTGTCGGCGCCCCGGCTGACCGTCCTCTCCAACCGCACCGGCGCGGAGCTGACCGCCGAGCAGGCCACCGACCCCGCCTACTGGGCGGGGCAGTTGCGGGGGACCGTGCGGCTGGCCGACGGTGTCCGGACGCTGCTGGCGGGCCGCCCCGCCGCGGTCGTCGGCATCCACGGCGGCCGGGCACTGACCAACCCCGTACGGCAGACCGCCCGCCTGCTGGGCATGGTGCACCCGCCGCACATCATCGAGCTGCTCGGGCACTCCGGTGCGGACGAGGCGCAGGCCCACGAGGACGCGCTGGCGCGGCTGTGGGCGGCCGGCTGCCCGGTGGACTTCGGCCTGCCCCACGTCACCTCCCCCGTTCCGCTGCCGCGTTACCCGTTCGCGGACACCCGGCACTGGATCGAGGCGACACCGGGGGCCCTGCCGCACGAACGGCCCGCCGCCGCTGCCGCGGTCCGCAGCGAGCCGGCACCGCCACCGGAACCTTCGGCTCCGGTGGACGACACCGAAGGGACCGGCAGCGACCTCGCCTCCACGATCACCGCCATCTGGCAGGAGGCGTTCGGCGGCGAACCGCTCGGCCCGTCGGACAACTTCTTCACCCTCGGCGGCACATCGCTCCAGGCCGCGCAGCTGCTCACGGTGGTCAACGACACGCTGCTGCTCGGCGTCGCGCTCGGCGACCTCTACGAGCACTCCGATCTCGGCTCCTTCATCCGCCGGGCCGAGGAGCTCGCCGCCGGGCGGGACGACGCCGAACTCCTGCGGCTGCTCGACGAGATCGAGGGTGTCCAGTGAGCGACCTCTCCCAGCGGCTGGCGGCCCTGACGCCGGAACAGCGCCGCGCCCTCGGCCAGGAGATGCGGCGCCGGGCCGCCCGCACCGGCACCCCGCCCGCGGACGTGGCGGACGGCGGCGCGCCCGCCCGGCAGAGCCTGTATTTCTTCGCCACCGCGGACACGGTCTCCGCCCGCGAGTACTACCGCTTCGTCCTCGCCGCGGCCGAGCAGGCGGACGCGGCCGGGCTGCACGCCGTCTGGCTGCCGGAGCGGCACTTCGTGGACTTCGGCGGGCACTCGCCGAACCCGTCGGTGCTGGCCGCCGCGGTCGCCGTGCGCACCGAGCGGCTGCGGATCCGGGCCGGCAGCGTGGCCGCGCCGCTGCACCACCCGGCCCGGATCGCCGAGGACTGGGCGGTGGTCGACAACCTGTCGGACGGCCGGGCCGGTATCTCGTTCGCCAGCGGCTGGCATCCGGACGACTTCGTGCTGGCCCGCACGGACTACGCCGAGCGGCGCGCGGACACCCTGCGGATCATCGAGCAGGTGCGGGCGCACTGGCGGGGGGAGGCGCTGAGCCACCCGACCACGGCAGGGGGCACCGCCGAGGTCCGCACCGGCCCGCGCCCGGTGCAGCCGGAGCTTCCGGTCTGGCTCACCTCGGCCGGCCACGGCGAGACCTTCGAAGCGGCCGGGCGGGCCGGCTGCGGCGTGATGACCGCGCTGCTCGGCCAGACGCTGCCGGTGCTGCGGGAGAACATCGCCCGCTACCGCGCGGCCTGGCGGCAGGCCGGGCACCCCGGGGACGGTGATGTGGTGGTCATGGTGCACGCCTATGTCAGCGACCGGCCCGATCTGGAGGACCATCTGCGTCCCGCGATGCACGGCTATCTGCGCGCCTACCGCAGTCAGACGACCGCGCCGGACGAGGACGAGACGGTGCTGCTGGAGAGCGCCTACCTCAACTTCCTGCAGGGTCCTTCGCTGCTGGGCCCGCCCGGCAAGGCCGCGGAGGTGCTCGGTCTGCTGCGTACGGCGGGCGTGGACGAGGTCGGGTTCCTGGTGGACTTCGGGCTGCCCACGGACGACGTACTGGCCGCGCTGCCGGCACTGTTCGGCTGCCTCCCCGCGGAGCGTGCCCGATGAGCGGGACCGAGTCGGCGCTCGCGGCCCGGCTCGCCGCACTGGACCCCGAGAAGCGGGCCGCCCTCCTGGCCAAGCTGTCGCAGCAGCGCTCCGGCAAGCGTCCGCTCCGGCCCCGGCCCGGGCCGCGGGACACCTTCCCCGTGGGCATGGACCAGGAACGGCTGTGGATCCTCGACCAGCTCTATCCCGGCACCACGACCTACACCCTGGGGTTCGGGCTGCGCTTCCTCGGGGAGTTCGACCGGGAGGCCTTCACCGAGGCGGTGGCCGTCGTGGTGGGCCGGCACGAGCTGCTGCGCTCGGCCATCGAGACGGACGGCAGCCGGCCGGTGCTGCGGCTGCACCCGGACCGGGGCGGCGATCTGACCTTCACCGACCTGTCGGCCGGCCCGGACGGCGAACGGGAGCGGCGCCGCGCGGAGTTCATCCGGCAGCAGGTCCGGCGCCCGTTCGACCTGTCCCGTGACCCGGTGCTGCGGATCGGGGTGGCCGACCTCGGCGGCGGTGACCACCAGATCGTGCAGACCATGCCGCACTCCTTCACCGACCAGTGGTCCTACGTGCGGCTCAACAGCGAGCTGCTGGAGGTCTACCGGGCGGTCCGGGAGGGGCGCGAGCCCCGACTGCCCGCCCTTCCGGTGCAGTTCGGTGACTATGCGCAGTGGCAGCGGGAGTACTTCGACAGCGAGCACGGCGAGCGCCACCGGGCGTTCTGGCGCAGCTACCTGGCGGACCTGCCGGACCGGCCGCTGCTGCCGTACGACCACTCCGACGACACCGAGGACCGCACCGGGCGCCAGTACAACTTCGTCCTGGACGAGGGGACCGCAGCCGCCTTCATCGCCCGCGCCAAACAGGCCCGCAGCACGGTCGCCAACGCGATGGCCGCGGTCTACGCGGCGCTGCTGTACGAGGAGAGCGGTGAGCGGGACATCCTCCTGGGGGTGCCCAGCGTGACCCGCAGCGACCCGGCGGTCCAGGACCTGGTCGGCTTTCTGCTCACCAACGTGCCGCTGCGGATCCGACTGCCCGAGCAGCCCACCCCGTACGACTTCATGGCCGCCACCCAGGCCGCCGGGGCCGCCGTCGCCGAGCACCACGAGACGCCGTTCGGCGAGATCGTCCGGGCCGTCGCCCCCGAGCGGACCGTGCACAGTTATCCGCTGCTGCGGACCATGCTGGTCCATCTCGACCTCGCCGAGACGGTGTCGTACTCGGTGCCCGGCGCCACCGTCTACGCCAACGCGGTGCCCGAGGGCATCTCGTCGATGGACGCGACGGTCGCCTGGTGGCATCTGGGCGACCTGGTCTACGGGCGGTTCGAGTACCGGACCGCGCTCTTCGAGCCGGAGACCATCGACCGGCTGGCCCGGCGGCTGCTGCAGCTGGTCGAGGTCTTCGCCACCGCCCCCGACACCCCGCTGGGCAGCCCGGCCGGCCGCGCCGCCGAGCTGGTGACCGCGGCGTGGTGCGAGGCGCTGGACGTGCCCTCCGCAAAGCCGCAGGACGCGTTCGCCGGCCGGGGCGGCACGCCTCTGCTGGCCGTGCGGCTCGCCCGGCTGCTGACGGCGCGGGGCTTCACCGCCGGGCCCCGGGACATCACCGAGCACACCACCCTCTCCGCCCTCACCGAACTGCTGCTGCACCGCGGCAATCCACTGGCGCCGCCCCCCCTCGCGGACTCCGAGGTCCCGGGGCGGGCCGGGGTGTCGGAGGAGTACCTGGAGCAGCTCTTCGCCAGCACCCGCCGCGCGGAACAGGAGAACGTATGACCTCGCCCCCTGGGCCCGGCGCCGCGGCGCCGGCACGTCGGCCACTGGTGGTCCTGCTGCTGGCCCATTACCTGTCGTCGTTCGGCAACGCGGTGACGGTGGTGACCATCCCGCTGTACGTGCTCGGGGTCACCGGCAGTTCCGTCTCGACCGGTCTGGCGGGTTTCGCCAACACGCTGCCGTTGATCTTCGCGGGCGCGGTCGGCGGGGTCTGGATCGACCGCATCGGCGGCAAGCGGATGAGCGTGCTCTGCGATCTGCTCGCGGGTACCGTCATCGGGCTGATCCCGCTGCTCAACGACACGGTGGGGCTCGCCCTGCCGGTGCTGATGGGTCTGCTGTTCGTGCGCAGCCTGGGCTCGACCCCGACCGGTGCCGCCCGGCAGAGCCTGCTCAAGGGGCTTTCCGACCGGGCCGGAGTGCGGCTGGAGAGCGCCAACTCCTGGATGCAGGGCGCCCCGCGGCTCGGTCTGCTGGTCGGGGCACCGCTCGGCGGTCTGCTCGCGGCCGTGTCCGGTCCCGTGATCGGCATGTACGTGGACTCCGCGACCTTCCTGTTCTCCGCGCTGCTGGTCGGGGTGGCCGTGCCGGGCGGGCCGGTGGCGCCGGCCGCCGAGCGGCAGGGCTTCGTCCGGCAGCTCACCGAGGGCCTCCGGCTGGTCCGGCAGCTGCCGGTGATCGGCGCGATGACCTCGTTCGTCTTCGTCACCAACTTCCTCGACGACGCCTTCACACCGGTGATCCTGCCGGTCTACTCGGACCAGGTGCTGGGCGGCGGCCAGTACCTCGGCTGGCTGGTGGCCGCCTCCGGCTGCGGCGCGGTGGCCGGCACGTTCCTCTACGGCCCCGCCAGCAAGCGGCTGCTGACCAGCCGCCGTTGGACGCTGCTGGGCGCTTTCCTGGTCATCGGGGCGCTGCGGCTGGCCCTGGGCGGGCAGCCGGGCGCGGTGCTGTCCATCGCGATCTCGTTCCTGCTGGGGCTGGCCGCCGGACCGCTCAACCCGGTGCTGTCGACCGTGATGCTCAACAAGGTGCCGCAGGCCCTGTTCGGGCGGGTGTTCGCGCTCACCTCCGCCGTCGCGATGAGCGCCGCGCCGGTCGGCATCCTGGTGGCCGGCTGGGCGATCCACGGCATCGGGCTGCGCTGGACCCTGCTGGCCTTCGGGGCGACCTACGTCGTGCTGGTCCTGGTGTCGCTGCGGAACCGTGCGCTGCGGGAGATGGACAACCTGACGGAGCCGGCCGGGGACACCGACGGTGACGGCGCGGCAGGCTCGGACAAGGAGCTGGCCCGTGACTGAGCGCACGGCCCGGCGGGTGCAGCCCGCCTCCGCACCGGAGCGGCAGTTCTGGCTCGGTGAGCAGATCGCCCCGGCGAGCCCCGCCAACTGGGTGCTGGCGGAGGTCCGCGCCGACGGCCCGGTGGATCCGGCCGCGCTCGCCGCGGCGCTGGCCGCGGTGGCCCGCCGTCATGAGGCGCTGCGCACCGCCTTCGTCATCGAGCGGGGCCAGCTGGTGCGCACGGTCCTCGCCGAGCCGGTCGCCGAACCGCCGCTGCGGCTGGCCGCCGGCACCGGGTTCGCGGACGCGGCCGCCGCGCTGCTCGGTGCGGACACCTTCGACATCGCCGCGGGCCGGGTGCACCGCGCCGCGATCGCCCCGGACGACGCGGGCGCCACGGTCTTCCTCGCCGTGCACCACATCGCCTTCGACGGCCTCTCCCAGGAGGTGTTCGCCACCGATCTGGCCCGGGCGTACGGCCGGGCCGTCGAGGGCGGGGCGCCGGACCTGTCGGTGCGGGAGCGGCCGGCGCCCGTGGAGCCCGCTCCCGCCCAGCGTGCCGAACTCGCCGCGCACTGGCGGACCGTGCTGGCGGGCGCGGCCGACCTGCCCGTGCCCGACGACGGACCGGCACCGGGCCAGCGCGCCCTGGCCCGGGCCGGCCTCGCCGAGCGGCGGACCGCCTGCCCGCCCGCCGTCTGGCAGGCGGTGTGCGCCGAGGCCCGGCGCTGCGCCTGCTCCCCGTTCGTGGTGCTGCTGGCCGCGTTCGGGCGGGCGCTGGCCGGGATCACCGGGGGTGCGGACTTCTGCGTGGGCACTCCGGTGGTCGCCCGTTCCGGTGGGCAGGAGGACGAACTCGGCTGTCTGATCAACACCGTGCCGGTCCGGATGCCGGAGCTGTCCGCGCCTGGCGTGGTCGAACGGGTCTGGGCCTCGGTCCGCGAGACCATCCTGGGGTCCGCGCTCCCCTGTGACGAGATCGTGCGGGCCGCCCGGACCGTCGCGGGCCGCCGGATGCCGGTGTTCCAGGCGGTGTTCGCCTTCGAGAGCTGGCGCCGGGTCGAGCACCCGGCGGGCCCGGTGCGGATGCACACCGTCCCCGTCCCGCCGGTCGGCGCGGTCGCCGAGGTCCAGCTGCAGGTGTGCGAGCTGCCCGACGGGACCCTGAAGTGCGTGGTCCAGGCGCCGACGACCGGCGCCTGGGCGCCCCGCCTCGCCGATCTGACGGACGCCTTCCGCACCCAACTCGGCCTGCTGGCCCCCGAATCCGCCGCACCGCACCCCCTCGTTCCGGAAGGTCCCCGATGACGACCACGCTGATGTGCCTGCCCTACGCCGGAGCGGGAGCCGGTGTCTACCGTCCCTGGCGGCGCCGGGAGTCCGACGTGCTGCGCGCGGTACCCGTGCAGGTGCCGGGCCGCGAGGAGGAGTTCAACAAGCCGTTCTACCGGACGATGGCCGAGGCCGCGGCGGGCACCGCCGAGCGCTTCCGGGCGGCGGCCGGCAAGGAGCCGTTCGTCGTCTTCGGGCACAGCTTCGGCGCGATCCTGGCCTACGAGGCCGTCCAGCACCTGGTGTTGACCGGGGGTCCGCTCCCCTCCCACCTCGTGGTGAGCGGTTCGACCAGCCCGCGGCATCGCCAGGCCGAGCGGCTCGACCCCGACGACGAGGTGGCGGCCGCCCAGGCCGCCGCCATCGCGGGCCGCGAGATCGAGATCTTCGCCGATCCCCTGGCCCGGTCGCTGCTGCTCCCGGCGATGCGCGCCGACGTGGACCTGCTGGCCGACTACTCCCCCGCGACGCTCGCCCCGCTGCCGTTGCCGCTCACCGCCCTCCGCGGTGACGCCGACCATCTGGCGCCGGTCGACGAGTGGCGGGACTGGTCGGCGTTCACCTCGGCCGCCTTCCGCACCAAGGAGTTCCCCGGCGGCCACATGTATCTGACGGACCACTGGTCGGAGGTGTGGCGGACCATCGAGGAGCTGGTATGACGACCGCCGTGCTCCTCCCGTCCCCGCCCCGCCCCTCGGAACCCCGGCCGACGAACAGGAACCTCCCATGACCTCCGCCGCCCCCTCCCCCACGACGCCCCACCGGCCGCCCCGCACCCTCTTCGAGCTCTTCACCGCGAGCGCCGCACGGTATCCGGAGCGGATCGCGCTGGAGGTGCGGGACGAGGTCCTCACCTACGCCGAACTGGACCGGCTGGCGGCCGGCCTGGCGCAGCGGATGACCTCCGCGGCCACGGCACGCGACACGGGGCGTCCCGCCAAGATCGGCCTGCTGGCCGCACGGACCCTGACGGCCTACGCCGGATATCTGGCGGCGCTGCGCGCCGGCGCCGCCGTCGTCCCGCTGAACCCGTCCTTCCCGGCCTCCCGCATCCTGGCCATCGCGGCCACCACGGACCTGGACCTCATCGTCACCGATGAGGACTCCGCACGGGCGGCCCACCTCCTCACCGCCCAGGCGGCGGAGGACACCACCGCCCTTCCGCCCCTCCTCACCCTCACCGCCGCCGAGCTGACCCGGCTGCGCACGCACGGCCCCGAGGGCGGGCTCCCCTCCCCCGTCGCCCCCCTCTCCGCCCAGGACATCGCCTACGTCCTCTACACCTCCGGGTCGACCGGCCGGCCGCGCGGCGTTCCCATCCGGCACGCCAACGTCCTGCCGACCCTCCGGTGGCTGGTCGAGGAGCACGGCTTCGGCCCCGAGGACCGGCTCTCGCAGAACGTCGAGCTCTCCTTCGACGTGGCGGTGCTGGAGCTGTTCACGACCTGGTCGGTGGGCGCGGCGCTGGTGGTCCCGCGGCCGAACGACGTGGTGCGCCCGTCGGCCTTCGTCAGCGCCAAGCGGATCACCCGGTGGTTCTGCGTACCGTCCGTGGGCAGCATCGCGGCCCGGACGAACGCGCTGGTCCCGGACTCGATGCCGACGATGGCCGGGGTGATGTTCGGGGGTGAACGGCTGCTCAGTGAGCAGGCCGAGCAGTGGGCGGCGGCCGCGCCCGGCGCACGGCTGTGGAATCTGTACGGTCCGACCGAGGTCGCGATCGTCTCCACCGCGCACGAACTGGGCAGCGGCAGCTCACTGCGGCCGGCCGGTTCCAACGGGACGCTGCCGATCGGCCGGGTGCCGGACCACCTGGAGCACATCGTCCTCGACGAGACCGGCGAGCCCGCGGAGACCGGTGAGCTGTGCCTTCGCGGCAGTCAGCGCTTCGACGGCTATCTGGACCCGGCCGACGACATCGGCCGGTTCCTGGAATGGCGCCCGGGCGAACGCGCCGTGATCCATGACGGGTCCGCGCCGCTGACCCGGGACCACTGGTACCGGACCGGCGACCGGGTGCGGGTCGAGGACGGCGCCCTGGTGTTCCTGAGCCGTCTCGACCATCAGGTCAAGGTCCGCGGCCAGCGCATCGAACTCGGCGACGTGGACGCGGCGTTGGCCCGCCACCCCGCCGTACGCGATGCGGTCGCCCTGGTCCGCGAGACCGGTGAGGACTCCGTCCTGGTCGCCTACTACTCGGGCGAGCCCACCACGGCCGCCGAACTGACCGCCTTCCTGCGCCGTCTGGTGCCCGTCTACATGATCCCGGGCTCCTTCACCCACCTCGCCGAACTCCCGCTCAACACCAACGGCAAGGTCGACCGCGCCGCGGTCGCGGCCTACGACCGCGAGACCGCCGGCACTACCGCGCGGCCCGCCACGCCACCTCTTCCGGAGTCATCGGCGCGGTGATGCGGTAGACGTCCCCGACCCGCAGGTCGTCCGGCGTCCGGTACTCCTCCTTGGCCCCGATCACGGTGACGCACGTCCAGGAATCGGGGTTCCAGAAGAGGCGGTAGCAGGGATCCTCCGGTGGAAGCTCCCGCAGCACCGTTCCGCGGTTCTCCAGCAGCCGCTGCAGTTTCCCGAACCGCAGTCGGCGGGCGAACCGCCCGTACCTGGACCGGAGCTCCCCGTTGACGACCTTCCCTCCGCGGGCGAGCCGGTGGACCTGCAGGGTGAAGTGGTGCCCCTCCCACGGGCCGCTGACGGGCTCTTGCTGCCAGAAGAACTCCGCCAGGCCGTAGTCCCGCCACAGGTGGTGACGCCCGGACCGGTTCTCCGCGAAATCCGTTCCCAGGATCTCGGTCACCCGGTCGGGCTGATCCGTCGGCTTCGCGCCGAGCACCGTTCCCGACGTCACGACGTCCAGATAGAACGCCAGGGAATGAGGGGTCACCTGTTCTCCGTCCGGCGGGCCGGCTCTTCGGGGGTGGCGCGGGTGCGCGGGTGGTCGGGGCCTTGAGGGGCGTCGACGACGTCGAACCGGTTGGGAGACACCGTCAGCATCGCCTCCGGCAGCACGCGATGCCCGCTCCACCTCCACGGCCGACGATCCCGTCGGTCTTACGGCTCAACCGCCCGACGGTACCCCCGAGTTCTGCTGCTCGTCGAAAGCGGCGAGCATCTCCGGGGACCAGGTCAGTCCGCCGCCCCGCAGGTCGTCGGTCACCGCGCGGACCCAGCGTTCCTCGGCATCGACCATGGCCAGCAGGTATTCGTGCTCGATGAGGGTGACGCGCGGGACGCCCTCCCCGGTGTGGACGGCCAGTTGGGACTCCAGGTCGGCGCGCTGGGCCGCGAGGCGTTCGGCGCGCCGCTCCAGCACGTCCAGCGCCTCGGCCGGGGTGAGCATGGGCAGGTTGGACAGGGCGGCCGGGAAGACGGGGAACTCGCCCTTGGGGACCGCCAGCATCTGGTCCAGCCACTCGCGGGCGACCACCCGGCCCTCGTCCGTGACCTCGTAGACGGTGCGCTCGGGGTACTGCTGGTCGCGCTCGGTCTGCCGGACGGCGATCAGCCCGCCCGC
This sequence comes from Streptomyces sp. NPDC021749, assembly GCF_040640655.1. NCBI lineage: Bacteria > Bacillati > Actinomycetota > Actinomycetes > Kitasatosporales > Streptomycetaceae > Streptomyces > Streptomyces sp. NPDC021749. Next base: position 168,545 of record NZ_JBFACE010000013.1, read on the forward strand.
GTGCAACCGCTCGATGGTCCGGTACAGACCGGCCCGCTGGCCGACGTTGACCACCTGTTCCTTGCCCCACTGCTTGATGAGTTGCTGGATGCCGTACGGGTGCAGCGGGCGGTAGTGCAGCAGCGCCAGGACGGTGAGGGCGAGCGGCGAGCTCTTCACGGGAGCGGTCATGCCGGTAGCCTAGTGGAGCCGGAACTAGTTGCATTGAGACTAGGTGCAGTGCAACTATGAAGCCCGGAAGCCCGCTGTCCGGCGGGCGCAATCTCGGGAGGGGAACATGAGCTTCCACAGCACTCAGGACGGGCGCGGTGGCGCCGCCGTACGGACGGCGCTGGTCATCGGGGGCGGGGTGGCGGGGCCGGTCACCGCCCTCGCACTGCGCAAGGCGGGCATCACCGCCACGGTGTACGAGGCGTACCCCACGGCCGCGGACGGCGTGGGCGCCTGGCTGGCCCTGGCCCCCAACGGCCTCGCCGCGCTGCGGACGGTCGGCGCGGAGCAGGCGGTGGAGGCCCTCGGACAGCCGGTGCCCGGGATGGTCATGGCGGACGGCGACGGACACCGCTTCGCCGCCTTCGACGGCTTCGCCGAGCTGCCCCCCACCCTGGCCATGCCCCGCGCCGCGCTCTACCGGGCGTTGACCGATCACGCCGCCGACGAAGGCATCTCGTTCGCGTACGGCAAGCGGCTGGTGAGCGCCGAGGAAACCCCCGACGGTGTCACCGCCCGGTTCTCCGACGGAACATCGGCGACCGCCGACCTCCTCGTCGGCGCCGACGGCATCCGCTCCACCGTCCGCACCCTGATCGACCCGCACGCACCCGGGCCGGAGTACGGCGGTGTGCTGAGCTTCGGCGGGTACGCCACGGACAGCGGGGTCGAGGCCGAGCCCGGCACGATGTACTTCGCCTTCGGCCGTACCTTCATCGGCCACTGGCGCGGCCCTGACGGACAGCTGATCTGGTTCGCCGGACTGCCGACCGACACGCCGCCCGACCCGGCCGGCCTGGCGCGGGTCCCGGCCGCCGAGTGGCTGGCCCGGCTGCGCGCGGCCTTCGCGGGCCACGTCCCGGGCGAGCGGCTGCTGCACCACACCGACCCCGACCGGCTGATGGCCGTCGGCCGGATGGAACGCATGCCGTCGGTGCCGCACTGGCACCGCGGCCGCATGGTCCTGGTGGGCGATGCGGCCCACGCGCCGTCCTCCAGCTCGGGCCAGGGCGCCTCGCTGGCCATCGAGAGCGCGGTGGAACTGGCCCGCTGCCTGCGCGATCTGCCCACGCCCGCCGAGGCGTTCACCGCGTACGCCGGGTTGCGCCGCGAGCGGGTGGAGGCCATCGGGCGGAACGCGGCCGCCGCCAACGAGATCAAGGCCGGCAAGGCCGGCCTCGGGGCCGCGGCCGCCTTCCCCACCCCCGAGCAGATGCTCCGCCCGCTCCACTTCCACCGCATCGACTGGGAAGAGGCGGTGACGGGAAGCGGACGATGACGGTCACCGGGTGATCGCCTACGCCACGGAGGCGGTGGCGGGGGCGGGTTCGTCGTCACCCAGGTCGGTGAGTGCCATGGCGGCCCGGTGCTGCTCGGGGTTCATGCCGAGCAGCCCGGCTCCCCCGCTGTGCTCGCTCTCGTACAGCCGCAGCTGGCCGTTTGCATGGCTGCGCAGGATGCCGCGCGCCTCGTCGGTGCCGACATCGAGGGCGGCGGCGATCTGGCTCCAGGTGGCGCCCAGTTGGAGGGCCTCGTGCAGGGTCTCGGCGCGGTACTGCTCGACGGCGCGGGCGATCCGGACGCCGAGCGCGAGCTGCGCCAGCGCGTCCCCGGCGTCCCCCCGCTCCTCGGGACCCCGGTAGGCGGCGGGCAGCCGGCGGTCGGCCAGCCGCTCCCCGTGGGCGAAGTGCTTCTCCGCCATCCAGGACAGCGGTGTGGTCACGGGCACGTCACCGGGGCACCGGACGGTGCGGGTCCGCCACTGCTCGTACTCGCGGCGGCGCTCCTGGTCGTGGTGACGCTCGTGGTCGTGCTCGAACTCGCGGTCCGCGCTCATCGGTGGTGTCGTCTCCCTCCGTAGGGCGTCTTCCGTCGTGGAACGACCACGGACATGTGCCCCGTACGGGCAAAACGATGTCTGTGTTTGCGCGGGGGCGTCCCGGGCAAACGGCTCTTCGTCAAGGAACGGCTCAACAGCAAGGGAGCACGACCATGACTGGCGACAAGAAGACCTCCGCGAAGGCCGAGCAGGTCAAGGGCGCGGTGAAGGAAACCGTCGGCCGCGCCGTGGGCAACGAGCGCATGACGGCGGAGGGCCGCGCCGAACGGGCCAAGGGCGATCTGCGTCAGGCCGGCGAGAAGGCCCGGGACGCCATGGAGCGATGACCGCGCCGCACGGCCGCTTCGGCGGCGACAGCGGCGGCGAGGTGGGCAGAGCCCGCAGAGTGTGAGGCGGTGGCCCGGCGGATTCCCCCTCCGCCGGGCCACCGCCGTGCCCGCGCGTGTCGATGACGGGTTGGAGCCGTGCCGCTTGGCACAGTCGCAGGGGGCGCGCCCCATGACGCGACGAATCGACCCTGCGGAAGGCCCATCGGTGACGGAACGCGAGACCGGGACGGCAGCGGCGGGCGGAGCCGGGGCCGAGCTCGACATCAGGACCGTACGCACGCCCACCCTGGACACCGCCTACGCCGTCAGCGGTCCCGAGACCGGGCGCCCCGTGGTGGCGGTGCACGGCTGGCCGGACGACATCCACTGCTGGGACGGCGTGCTTCCCGCCCTCCACACCGCCGGATGCCGCGTCTACCGCCCGTATCTGCGGGGATTCGGACCGACCCGGTTCCGCGACCCGGCCCGGCCGCGCAGCGGACAGATCGCGGCGCTCGGCAGCGACCTCGGCGCCTTCCTCGATGCACTGGACCTCGGCGACGCCGTCCTGGCCGGGCACGACTGGGGCGCCCGCGCCGCGTATGTGGTCGGTGCGCTCTGGCCGGAGCGGGTCCGGGCCATCGCGGCGATGTCGGCCGGGTACGCGACCCACCGCCCGGACGCACCGCTCCCCTACGAGCTGGCGCAGGCGTACTGGTACGAGTGGTTCGTCGCCACCGGCCGCGGCCGGAAGGCCATGGTGCAGGACCGGCGTGCCTTCTGCCACTACCTGTGGACGGCCTGGTCCCCGGGCTGGGACTTCTCCCAGGAGGAGTTCGACGAGACGGCCGCGTCATGGGACAACGACGACTGGGCGGATGTGACCGTGCACGCCTACCTCCACCGCTGGGGCGAGGCGCCCGGGGACCCGGCGTACGACACCGTCGAGGAACGCCTCGCCGCCCCGGCCCCGGTCCGGGTGCCGACGATCGTGCTGCACGGCGCGGACGATGCCGACAACCTCCTGGGCACCACCGCCGGCAAACAGCAGCTGTTCGCCGACGGCTACACCCGTCAAGTCCTTGACGGAATCGGCCACTTCCCGCCCCGTGAAGCACCGGGGTTCATCGCCGAGGCGATCCTGAGCCTCTGTTAGCGGGCCTGCGTGCCCAGGGGGGCGGCTGTTACGGCCCGGGTGCCGCGCCGCAGCAGTGCCGTCCAGAGGAAGGGCTCGCCGAAGTGCGGGGACTCCGGCGGCTCCGCGCGCATGCGGCGGAGTTCCACCTCCGTCAGATCGGCGAAGATCCGGCGCAGGGACTCCGCGGTGTAGGCGAGTCCGCCGTGCAAGCCGGCGGCCCGGCGGTAGAAATCGGCGTCGCCGAGCCGGGATCCGCCCCGCTCTCCGTCCGGCGCGAAACAGGTGAGCGCGAGATGGCCTCCAGGAGCCAGGGCGCGGTCGAGCAGGGCGAGATAGCTGATGCGGCGGTGCGGCGGCAGATGGTGGAAGCACCCGGAGTCGTAGACCAGGTCGTACGGGCCGCGGAGTGCACCGTCGTCGGTTCCGACGACGGTGAAGGCGTCGCCGCAGCGGAAGGTGATGTCGGCCCCGGCCTCCCGCGCACGGTCCTCGGCCCAGGCGATGGCCGCCGGGGACAGGTCCACCGCATCCACCTCGAAGCCCCGGGCGGCGAGGTGGAGTGCGTTACGGCCCGGCCCGCACCCCAGGTCGAGCGCGCGTCCCGGAGCGATCAGGCCGCGGTCGAGATAGGAGACCAGGTTCTCGTCGGGCTTCGCCACGAAGAACGGCACCGGCTTGGAGCGGTCGGCGTAGAAGCCGTCCCACCAGGAGGCCGCACCGGCCGTCCAACGGTCGGCCTCGGGCGCGAACAGCCCGTCCAGCAGCAGGAGTACGTCGTCCACGGTACGAATGTGCCGGTCCAGCAAGCCGTCCCCGCTTTCCCGTTCCCCGCCTTCCCGCTCCCCGCCTTCCGGGCCCCCGCTTCCGGTCGTCATGCCCTTCCCCATGCGCCCGCCCTCCCCTTCCCCTCGGCCATTCCGGTCCGTCATTTCGGTCCGTGCTTCCGGTTCGTCTTTCGGCCAGTTTTCCGGTGCTCGTTCCGCTCCAGTGAGCGTAGGTCCGGCGGCGTCCGGGACCCGGTTCCGGCGGTACGGGCGGACGCCGTGAAAGACCGCTTAGGCGTCTCGGACGAGGGCGGGAAGGGCGTCGGCAGGGGGTGGGGGTGAAAGGCCGGCCAGGACCCCGGGGGCGGCCGGGAAGAGGGCGGTTTCGGCCGCGCCGAGCTGATTTTCTCGGCGGTCTCCGGGTACCAGCGTTCGTGCAAACCGCCGCAATGGAGCGGCCGGTGCCCATCCGCGCCGGCAGCGCCCCGTGCGTCTGCCGGCCCCTAGGGAAAGGCACAGGCACACCATGCTCTTCCTGGTCGTAGCACTCTTCCTGTTCGGCGTACTGCTGGGGACCGCGGGTCATGTCCCCGCGGCCGTCACGGTCGTCGCCGGAATCGCGATCACGGCGTGGCTGGCGGTGTTCTTCGTCCGCGAGCGCCGTAAGGCGACAACGGCGACGACCACGTCGAAGGGGGCGCACCGATGACGTCGACCTGGATTCCGTTGAAGACCGGTCCGCACCCGCAGGCCGACCGCATGGCCGTGGCCTCGTTCGTCTGCGGCCTGCTGGGGACGCTGATCTTCAACGTCTTCTTCGGCCCGTGCGCGCTGCTGTTCGGCGTCCTGGCGCTCCGGCGCGGGACGATCCGCCGGCTGCGGGCCTGGCTGGGACTGGCCTTCGGCGTGCTCGACCTCGTGCTGCTCGTCGCCCTGTCGACGGCCACCGGGACGGTGAGCTGGCACGTCTAGGCCGGGACAGCGCAGGCCGGGACAGCGCAGGCCGGGCCCTTCGGGCCGACCGCGTCCCCGCACCCGAAATGCGTCCCCATCCCCGAAATGCGCGCCTCCTCGCCCGAAATGGGCACTCAGCGGAATACGATCTGCGGAAGTAGACCAGCAGAAAGGGAGAAAAGTCATGGGTGATTTCCTTATCGACATCAAAACCATCCGCGAGCGGGCCCGCCAGGAAATCGAAAAGGGCCCGGTGACCGATGCGTACGGCGCCGATCTGGAGCGCGTACTTCAGGTGCTGAACGAGGCACTGGCCACCGAAATCGTGTGCACGCTGCGGTACAAGCGGCATTACTACACGGCTTCCGGGATCTATTCGGATCCGGTCGCCGCGGAGTTCCTGGAACATGCCACGCAGGAACAGGAGCACGCCGACAAGATTGCCCGGCGCATCGTGCAGCTCGGCGGGAAGCCCGATTTTCACCCGGACACGCTGACGAAGCGGGCGCACGCGGGTTATGACGCGAGCGCCGATCTGGTGGAGATGATCAAGGAGGACCTGGTGGCCGAACGGGTGGCCATCGCCGCGTACACCGAGATCGCCCAGTGGCTGGGCGACGGTGATCCGACCACCCGGCGCGTCTTCGAGGACCTGCTGGCACAGGAGGAGGAGCACGCGGACGATCTGCGCGGGCTGCTCGAACGGATCCCGCAGTCCGGGCGGGCCTGAGCCTGAGCCTGAGGGAGGTCCTGCGCCTGGGGGAGATCCTCCCCCTTCTCCGCATCCGCCCAACTCAGGCCAACTCAGCCCGACTCATGCCACTTCAGACTCATGCCACTTCAAGCGGAGCCGGCTTGAGTCGGATGAGATCAGGCCGGGTCTCACAAGGCCTCATAAGGCCCCACAAGCCAGGGCATGTCCCCTCATGTCAGGTCAAGTGTGACGCTGATGGCCTTGCCGCGGGCCGTGGGAACGATGGAGACGGTGGTCGCGAGTTGGCACACCATGGGCCAGCCGTAGCCGCCGATGTCCCCCGGCCCGTGGCGGGAGGCCGTCACGGGGTGGTGCGGGCTGGCGTCCTCGACGAGGAGCGCGAGGCGGTTGCCGGCGAGGTGCGCGGTGAAGGCGAGCAGCCCCGCTGTGTGGCGCTGGGCGTTGGTGACCAGCTCGGACGTGATCAGCAGGGCATCGGTGAACTTCATCGCCTCCACGGGGCCGGGATGGGCCTTCAAGAGGTCGCTGACGCGATCACGCGCCTGCGCAGCTGTGGCCGGTAGGTGGGACGCTGCCTGGGTCACCTTTCTCCCCTCCCTACGAACCGGGCCGATCTTCGGACACTCTTGCGTCTACCCGCGTCGTGCAGAATATGGCCGGCTTTCTGGCGACCCACCCACGCTACGGCGCCCGGGCCCCGGAGGACACCGGTTGTGATGCACCTCGCCGGACGGTGTCGGGGACCCGACCGGGACGGCTACGCTCCTTGCGCACACCTGTCGTCACCACCGCCGCACAAGGACGATCCCACCCGTGAAGAAGAGCGCGATAGCCGGCCTCTGCACGCTCGGCCTCCTCGTGGCCGCCGGAGCCTACGAAGGCATGGCCATCGCCAGCGACCCGCTGACCCTCGCCGAATTCAACGAGATCAAGGCAGGCAGCAAAGTGCAGACGCTGCTGCGCTACGCGAGTACCTGCCAGCAGGAGAACAAGACCGGCCGGGCCGACAACTACCCCGTGACATGGACGTGTTACGGCGCCGACGGCAGCAGCAACGCGGTGTTCTTCTATTCCGAGGGCGTGCTCTTCAGTAAGTCACAGACGGGGCTGCAGTAACACCTCACCCCCTCGGCACTCCGGTCGGATTATCCGCCTCTTTTGCCTTATGTCTGCATTCGGTAAAGCCCTCGGTGTTGACCCGGCACATGCCGTCCCGCGGGTGCATTCTCCTTGCTGCCCGGTCAGAGCCGGGCAGCTCGCAGCATGGCAATGCAGAAAGGCATGATCCTCAATGATTGACGGATTCAAGCGCGCCTTCGCACTGGGCGCCGCCACCGTTGCCCTCACCGGGGGCATGGCCCTCTCCTCGGTGGGTTCCGCCTCGGCCACGACGCCGCACCACGGCGACCACACGGCGTCCAGGCACGTCGACCGCGGCCACTGCCGCGTCGTCCACGGCCGCTGGGTCCGGGTCTGGCACCCGGCCCACCGGGACCGGTTCGGCCGCTTCTACCACGGCTACTGGACCCGGACCTGGCACCGGACGCACCTGGTGTGTCACCGGCACTGAGCATCTGACGCGATAGACACGTGAGCCCCGGGGCTGGATCACACCCCCGGGGCCTCTGCGTCTCTTGCTTCCGCAAGGGCCGGAAGTGGAGCATGCCTGCACGCGCTTGTAAACAACGAGGCACAAGAACACTCAAAATAGGTAAACCTCAGCAGTCGGGCGCACCGTGCTCTAGCGTTCACCTCCGACACGGAGGCGGTCGAGTACCGGGGGGTCCGACCGCACGGGACGTGAGGGGACGACCAAGTGGGGGGCCATGGGGTTGTTCGAAGCTGCCGGATCACGGGTGATCGCGTCATCCGCCGGGACAGCCAAGCTGGAGCGCACGCCGGAAGGGCGCGAGGAAGGCAGGCACCGATCCACCGAACAGCGGCTCTTACAGATGGCGTTGGCCACCGATCTTCTCGGCGCGCTGGTGCCGGTGGGGGCCGTCTGTGCCGCGACCCGGCAACCGCATCCGCTGTTCCTCGCGGTGCTCGCCGGCGCCGCCTGGCTGGCCGTAGGAGCGGCAAAGAATCGTTACTCCAGGGATGAGTTGGGCGGCAGCGGTGCGGTGCTGCCGCTGGTCCGGGACTGGCTGACGGTCCTGGGCGTGCTGGCCGTCACCTGTGTCGCGGCGCGGCTCGACGTCTCCACCGAGATCTGTGTGCTCGCCCTGGTGCCAGGGCTGGCGCTGGCCGTGCTGCGCCGCAAGCTCGTGCACCGCTATCTGCAGCGGGTGCGCCGCCGCGCCCAGGCGCTGCGCCGGGTGCTCCTCGTCGGGGAACCGGGCGCCGTCGATCTGGTGCTGGAGGAGCTGGCGCACCGCACGGACCACGAGTACGTGGTCGTCGGTGGCTGCCTGGTCGGCGAGGAGGACACGGACTCGGCGCTGCCGGTGCCGGCCCGGCTCACCTTCGACGGGGACGGGCCGGACGGCGCGCAGGACGGCGAGACCGTACTGCGCTGTGCCGCCGAACTCAACGCCGATCTGGTCTTCGTGGCGCCCGGCCGCCGGATGTCCGCCGCGCGGGTGCGTCGGCTGGCCTGGGCGTTGCACGACGAGGGACGGGATCTGGCCATACTTCCGGGGCTGATCGATGTTTCCCGGCACCGGGTCCGGCTGACGAAGGCCGGGGGCCTGACGGTGATGCACATAGACCCGGCGGCGCGGCGGGGGCTGCCGGTACTGCTGAAGCAGACCACGGACCGGTTGGGCGCGCTGCTGTTGCTGGTGCTGCTCGCGCCGCTGTTCGCCGTGGTGGCGGCGGCGATCCGGCTCACCTCGGCCGGCCCGGTCTTCTACTGGCAGATCCGGGTCGGCCGCGATCTGCGACCGTTCCGGATGTGGAAGTTCCGCACGATGGTGGCGACCGCAGACCGGATGCGTGCCGCGCTGGAGTCGGCGAACGAGCACGACGGAGCGATGTTCAAGATCCGGCGGGACCCCCGGGTGACCCGGGTCGGCCGGGTGCTGCGCCGGCTCTCGCTGGACGAACTGCCCCAGCTCTTCAACGTCCTGGCCGGCCATATGTCGCTGGTGGGTCCGCGCCCGCCGCTGCCCGAGGAGGTCGAGCGGTACGACGGGACGGAGCTGCGCCGGCTGTCCGTCAAGCCGGGGCTGACCGGCCTGTGGCAGGTCAGCGGGAGATCCGACCTCTCCTGGGACGAGACCGTCCGGCTGGACCTGAGTTACGTGGACAACTGGTCCTACGGCCGGGACATCGGCGTGCTGGCGCGTACGGTCCGCGCGGTGCTGGACGGCCGCGGTGCGTACTGAGCGCTCCGGCCGGCCCGGGTGTGCGGCCGGTGCGGGCGCTCGCAGGAGCGCCGGCCGGTCGCACACCCGGGGTCCGGCATGCTCACACCGCGGCCGGCTGCGCCCGCCAGGCCGCGTAGGTCTGGGCGATGCCGTCGGCGAGCGGGATGGACGGCGACCATCCCAGGGCGCGCATCGTGCTGATGTCGAGGAGCTTGCGCGGGGTGCCGTCGGGGCGGGAGGGGTCGAAGGAGATCTCTCCCTGGTAGCCCACGACGGAGGCGACGCAGGAGGCGAGTTCGGCGATGGTGAGGTCCTCGCCGCAGCCGACGTTGACCGGGTCCTCGCCGTCGTGGCGGCGCAACAGCAGCTCGCAGGCCGCGGCCAGGTCGTCGACGTGCAGGAACTCGCGCCGGGGAGTGCCGGTGCCCCAGAGGGTGACCTCGGGCAGGGCCTGCTCCTTCGCCTCGTGGAAGCGGCGGATCAGTGCGGGCAGGACGTGCGAGGTCTCCAGGTCGAAGTTGTCGCCGGGACCGTAGAGGTTGGTCGGCATGGCGGAGATGAAGGAGGCGCCGTACTGCCGGCGGTAGGAGCGGATCTGGACCAGGCCGGCGATCTTGGCTATCGCGTACGCCTCGTTGGTGGGCTCCAGCGGCCCGCTGAGCAGGGCGTCCTCGGTGATGGGCTGGGGTGCGTGCTTGGGGTAGATACAGCTCGACCCGAGGAACAGCAGCCGGCCCACGCCGGCCTGGTGGGCGCCTGCGATGACGCTGAGCTGGATGCTCAGGTTGTCCTCCAGGAACTGCACCGGCCGGGTGCTGTTGGCCATGATTCCACCGACCTTGGCGGCCGCCAGAACGACGGCGTCGGGCCGGGAGGTGCGCAGCCAGTCCGCGGTGGCGGCGGCGTCGCGCAGATCGAGTTCGGTGCGGGGGCGGGTCAGTACGTCGTAGCCCCGGGCGGACAGTCGCCGGACCACGGCGGAGCCGACCAGGCCCCGGTGGCCGGCGACGAAGACCCGGGCGGGCGGGGGCAGCAAGTCATCCATGGCCCGGATTGTGGCAGTGGATCCCATACGCCCACCGGCCATTTCAGGAAATAACCACAACGTTTCTCGTGGGGGGAAGCCATGCCCAAGACTGCCGTGATCACCGGTATCACCGGCCAGGACGGGTCGTATCTCGCGGAATTGCTGTTGAGCAAGGGCTATGAGGTGCACGGCCTGATGAGACGCTCGTCGAGCTTCAACACCGAGCGCATAGACCACATCTACCAGGACCCGCACACCCCGGGGCGCCGGCTGCTGCTGCACCACGTCGACCTGTCCGACGGAGTGTCGCTGGTGAACCTGCTGCGCGACGTCCAGCCGGACGAGGTCTACAACCTCGGCGCGCAGTCCCATGTCCGGGTCTCCTTCGACGCCCCGCTGTACACCGGCGACGTCACCGGCCTGGGCGCGCTGCGGCTGCTGGAGGCCATCCGCGCCAGCGGCGTCCGGACCCGGCTGTACCAGGCGTCGTCGTCGGAGATGTTCGGCGCCACCCCGCCGCCGCAGAACGAGTCGACGCCCTTCCACCCCCGCAGCCCCTATGGCTGCGCCAAGGTCATGGCCTACTGGTCGACGGTCAACTACCGTGAGGCGTACGGACTGTTCGGGGTCAACGGCATCCTTTTCAACCACGAGAGCCCCCGGCGCGGCGAGACCTTCGTCACCCGGAAGATCACCCGCGCGGTGGCCCGGATCCGGGCGGGTCTGCAACAGCACCTCTATCTCGGCAATCTCGACGCGGTCCGCGACTGGGGCTACGCACCCGAGTACGTGGAGGCCATGTGGCTGATGCTCCAGCGGGACGAGCCCGACGACTACGTGGTGGCGACCGGGGTGCCCGCGACCGTACGGGACTTCCTGCACGCCGCGTTCGACTGCGTGGGGCTGGACTGGGAGCGCAGCGTCCGCTTCGACCCGAAATACGAGCGCCCCAGCGAGGTGGACGCGCTGATCGGTGATGCGTCCAAGGCGAAGCGGCTGCTGGACTGGGCGCCGAAGGTGCAGTACGACGAACTGGCGCGGATCATGGTCGAGTCCGACATACGCCAGCTGGAGGACGAACTCTCCGGCCACCGGGTGCGGGTGGACCGATGACCGCTCCCGCCACCGCCCGCCGGCTGCGCGGCTTCACCGGCGCCGGCTACGACAAGGGCCGCGGACTGCTGACCCAGGCCGCCTGGTTCGCCGTGCTCAACCTGTTCTTCGTCAAGTGGTGGTTCCCGCCGCGGCTGCGCCCCGCGGTGCTGCGGGCGTTCGGCGCGCGGATCGGTGACCGGGTGCTGATCCGGCACCGGGTGCGGGTGCAGTGGCCGTGGAAGCTCACCATCGGCGACGACGTCTGGGTGGGCGAGGACGCCTGGCTGATCACTCTGGAGCCGATCACGATCGGCCATGACGTCTGTGTGTCCCAGGGCGCCGTGCTCTGTACCGGAAGCCATCAACGGCGCTCCCCCACCTTCGAGTTCGACAACGGGCCGATCCGTCTGGAGCCCGGCGCGTGGGTGGCCGCCCGGGCCATGGTGCTGCGCGGGGTGACCGTCGGTGCGGGCGCGGTGGTCGGTGCCGGCGCGGTCGCCCACCGGGACGTGCCCGCGGGGTCCGTGCACACCACCGGGGGTGCCCGGTGAGGATCAGTCATGTCGTGACCCTGGTGAGCGACGACGGGGCGTACGGCGGGCCGGTGAGCGTGGCCACCGGGCAGCTCGCCGAACTGGCCGCGCGCGGCCACGAGGTCGAGCTGATCGCGCTGTGGCGCGGCCGGGGCGGCCCGCCGCGCACCGTGGACGGGGTGCCGCTGCGGGCCCGCACCGCGCGCACGCTCGTCCCGGGGCAGGGGTTCCTCGGGCTGTTCCACCCCGGGCTGCTGCCGCTGCTGTGGCGCGCCGCGGGCCGGTCCGCCGCCCTGCATCTGCACGCCGGCCGCGATCTGGTGTCGCTGGCCGCGCTCGCCGTCGCCGTACTGCGCCGCCGGCCGTTCGTGGTGCAGACGCACGGCATGGTGCAGCCGCGGTCGTCGGCGGTCGCCCGGCTCTTCGACCGGGTCTATGTGCCGCTGCTGCGCCGGGCGGCCGCGGCGCTGGTGCTCACGGACGAGGAGGAGGCCGGGCTGCGGCGGGTGCTGGGGCCGCGCGGGCCGCGGCTGGTCAGGCTGCACAACGGGGTGCGGTCCGGGGCGACCGAGGCGACGGTGCGGGTGCCGGCCGAGGTGCTGTTCCTGGCCCGGCTGCAGGCCCGTAAACGGCCCGAGGTGTTCGTGCGGATGGCGGCGCTGGTGCACCGCAAGCATCCCGAGGTGACGTTCCCGGTGTACGGCGCGGACGAGGGACGGCTCGACGCGGTCCGGCGGCTGATCGCCGAGGAGGGGCTCGGCGAGGTGGTGACGTACGGCGGGGCGCTGGACCACGGGGCCGCGGTGCGGCGGACCGCGGCCGCCACGGTGTACGTGCTGCCGAGCGTCGAGGAACCCTTCCCGATGAGCGTGCTGGAGGCCCTGGCGGTCGGCACGCCGGTGGTCTGCACGGACCGCTGCGGCATCGCGGGCACGCTCCGGCGCCGCGGGGCGGCCCTGGTGACCGACGGTTCACCGGAGCAGCTGGCCGATGCGGTGCTCCGGCTGCTGGAGGACGAGGCGCTGCGCGAGCGGGTGGTGCGGGCCGGACTGGCGGCGCTGGACGAGGAGTTCTCGCTCGCGGCGGTGGCCGACCGGCTGGAGGAGCACTACCGGTGCCTTACGGGAGGCGGATGAGCCGGGTGGCGGCGGGGCCCCGGCCCCGCCGCCCGTACCTCATGGACCCGCGCCTAACGGCCGTCGGTGGCCAGCCGCAGCAGGGCGGTGATCCGCGCCAGTCCGGCCCGGCTGCTGAGCTGTTCCTCGACGTACCGGGGGCCGCGGGCGCCCAGCCGGGTGGCCCGTGCGGGGTCGTCGGCGAGCGCGCGGACCTCGGCCAGCAGCGCCGTGGGGTCCTCCGGTGCGATGACGGTGCCGGCGCCCGAGCGGAGGACCTCCTGGGCGGTGCCGCCCTCGGCCGCCACCGAGGCGATCACCGGCCGGCCGGTCATGAAGTACGAGGTCAGCTTGGACGGCAGGCTCATGTCGAGCACGGAGGCCTTCTGTGTCACGGCGAGCACATCGGCGGCCGCGAGCACCTCGGGGAACTCCTCGGCGTCGGCCGGCGGGAGGAAGGACAGCGCCCGGACGCCGGCGCCCAGCCGTTGCAGGGCGGCGCGCTGGTTGCCGTCGCCCATGAGCACGATCCGTACCGGGGCGCTTTCGCTGTCGGCGAGCCGGGCCGTCTCGACCAGGACCTCCAGCCCCTGTTTGAGGCCCATGTTGCCGGCGTGCAGCAGCACGGTCTCGTCGGCCGCCCAGCCCAGCCGCTCCCGGGTCCGCTCCCGGTCGCCGCGCGGGCCCGTGACGTGCGTCCAGTTGGGCACCACGTGGATCCGCTCGCGGGGCACGCCCATCGCGGTGACCCGCGCGACGAACGACTCGTGCACCACCCCGACCACGGCGGCGCCGCGCAGGATGCGGGCCTCCACGGCTCCGGCCAGGGCCGCGGCCCGGCCCCCGCCCTGGATGCCGCTCTGCTCGGCGGCGGCGCCCATCAGGTCCTGGACGACCACGACGTGCGGCACCCCGGCCCGCCGGGCCAGCCGGCCGCCCAGCACTCCCCCGGCCAGGGTGGGCATCTGGGTGAGCACCACATCGGGCCGGACGGGCGGTGGCGCCAGCACGCCGTGCGCCAGGATGCTCGCCTCGAACAGCGCCCGGCGGGCGGCGGTCTGCCGGGCCGGGACGGTGTGCCGCCGGCGGTGCACGGTCACCCCGCCGCGGTGCTCCCGCATCCGCCAGCGGCCCCGGTAGCCCTCCGCCACCCGCCAGGACGGGTAGTGCGGCAGGCCGGCGAGGACGTGGGTGTCGGCCCCGGACGCCGCGAGGTGCTCGGCCACTTGTGTCGAGTACGGCCCTATGCCGGTGTGCTCGGGTGCGTAGTTGGTCGAGACGACCAGCACGCGCCGGCCGTCGAACGAATCTTCCACGAATGCCCCCCTCAGGCTGTGCGGGTCATCGTAGAAGCGGTCATGGCGTACTGGACTGTGAATTGGGTTGCGATTGTGTCCCGAAGCCGCCCTTGTCAGCCGATGTCGCTTAGATTGTGCCCCGCTGCAGGGGAGTTGGGGGAGGTGGGCCCGTGAGGGCGGGGCGTCGGACGGCCGGCGGGCCCGGGCGTGCGGTGGCCGCGCTGGGCTGCTGGGCGTTGCTGCTGATGGTGTTGCTGCCGCTGCTGGTGCTGCGGTCGCTGGACGCCCGGTTCGGGGCCGCGCTCGCCGTCCAGTGCATCGTCGTGGTGCACACCGGTGCGGCGCTGGCGCGGGTGCTGACGGACGTCCGGGCCCGGCTGATCGCGTTCGGCTTCTGGCTGTTCTCGTACGTGTGGCTGGGGCTCGCGCCGCTGGCGATGCTCGCCACGGACGCATATCCGCGCGGGTTCGTGGTCGATGCGCACGCCGCGTTCGTCTCCACCGCGCTGGTGGAGACGGGACTTGTGGCGTACAGCGCCGGGTCGGCGGTGGCGGCGTGGCGGGCCGGCCGGAGTTCCGCGGTCCTGGAACCGGTGCTCGCGCGGCGGCTGGCGCCCGGCCGGGTGCTGCTGCTGTGCGGGGCGGCGCTGCTGCTGGCGGTGGTGCTGATCCCGCAGCAGGGCGGGCTGTCGGCGTTCTTCCTCAGCCGGCAGGCGGCCAACGAGGCGGCGGCGCTCGCCGAGCCGGCGGGGTCGGCGGACCGGGCGATGGCGGCCTGGCTGCTGTCGGTGCCGGCGTTCTGGGCGCTGGTGGCGCTGGTGCACGTGCCGCGGTTCCGGGCCGGCGACCGGATTCTGCGCGGGCTGCGCTGGCTGCTGCTGCCGCTGCTGGCCGCGGTCAACGTGATCGTCAACAATCCCATCAGCCAGCCGCGGTTCTGGGCCGGGACGGTGCTGCTTGCGCTGGTCTTCGGCGCGTCGTGGCTGCGCGGGCCGCGGGCGTTCCGGGTCGGTGCGGCGGCGGTGGCGGCCGTGGTGCTGGTGGTGTTCCCGTACAGCGACTACTTCCGTTACGACAAGCGGGAGCCGGTCCGGATCGTCTCGCTCGCCGAGCAGTTCACGTCCAACGGGGACTACGACGCGTTCCAGCAGATCGAGACGGGTGTGGACTACGTCCGTACCCATGGCTTCACGCCGACGGCCGCGCTCGGGCCGCCGCTGTTCTTCGTGCCGCGCGCCGTCTGGCCCGGCAAGCCGGACGACGCGGGCATCCTGCTCGCCCGGCACGCGGGGTACTCCTTCGAGAACCTCTCCGCGCCGCTGTGGATCGAGTCGTACATGTGGGCCGGATTCCCCTCGGTCGTCGCGGTCTTCGGGCTGATCGGCGCGGTGGGGCGGCGGATCGACGAGCTGCGGCACCGGCTGCGGCGCCACCGGGGCACGCTCGCGGCGCTGCTGGTCCCGGCGTTCGGCTTCTACCAGCTGGTGCTGCTGCGCGGCAGCCTCATGGCGATCGTCGGACCGCTCGCGCTGCTGGTGTGCATCCCGCTGCTGATCACCCGCAAACCGGGGCGCCCGTCCCCGCCCGCGGCCGCGCCGGAGCCGGTGGCTCCGGCGGGCCGCACCGCACCGTCGCTATGCACAGGAGGAACACGTACGTGAGCGTCTTCGACGAGCCCGCGGAGGAGCCGGACCAGATCCGTGACCAGTTGCGCCAGCTCTTCCGGTACCGGGCGTTCATCCTGCTCGGCCTGATACTGGGCCTGCTCGGCGGCGGTGCGGTGTTCGTGCTCGCCGGGCCGACCTATACGGCGACGGGCGAGGTGGTGGTGCATGCGATCAGCACCGCGCCCTTCGAGGCCGGCGGGATCTCGGCGGACAAGCAGATCAGCATGGGCACCGAGCGGCAGATCGCGCAGAGCGCCTCCGTGGCGGCCGGTGCGGCCAAGGCCCTGGGGGAACGCACGGACCCGGCCGTTCTGCAGCGCGATCTGCGGGTGAGCAATCCGCCCGAGACCCAGACCCTGCTGTTCGAGTACAGCGCGGATTCGGCGGACCGGGCGTCCTCGCTGGTCAATGCGTTCGTGCAGGCATACCTGACATACCGTCAGGATGCGGCGGCGCAGCGGATCAAGACCACGGTCGGCAAGCTCGGGGACGAACTGAAGCCGCTCATGGCGCAGCGCAAGGTGCTGGACCGGCGGATCGCGGACGCGAGCGGCGGTGCGGGGCGGGCCGCCGACGAGTCCGAGCGCAGGGACCTGGTGTCGCAGATCGCGGATCTGCAGGGGCGGATCTCCAGTCTGAAGTCGCTGGACACAACTCCCGGCGACATCGTGCGCAAGGGCGATCCGCCGGCCTTCCCGTCCAGCCCCGGGCTTGCGGTGCTGCTGCTCGCCGGTGCGGTGGCCGGGCTGGTGCTGGGGATCCTGGCGGCGTGGGTCCGTTCGGTGCTGGAACCGCGGGTCCGGTCGGTGGCGGACGTGCAGGACAATCTGCGGGCTCCGGTACTGGGCATCCTGCCGCGGCGGCGGGGCGGTGAGCAGGTGCTGGAGGTGGGCCGGTCCGGCCACGGCAACCGGGCGGAGGCCTATCGCACCATCGCCTTCCGTCTCATGCACGACCTGCGGTTCTCCGGTACGGGCAGTCTGCTGATCGTTTCCCCGCGGGAGAACGCGGAGGCGGTGTCGGTCGCGGTGAACCTGGCCGGCGCGTTCGCCGAGATCGGCAACGACATCCTGCTGGTGGAGGCGGATCTGCGGACGCCGCGACTCGCCCAGCGGCTGCCGCTGCGGCCCGGCCACGGCCGGCCGGTGCCGGGGAGCTGGGCGGAGGGCGAACGGCTCGCGGTGGAGGCGGGGGTGGACGGCCGGTTCGAGCTGCTGCCCGGACGTGAAGTACCCAACCCCGCCCGGGTGTTGTCCTCGCCCCAGTTCGCGCGGTTGCTCAACGCGCCGTCGGGCCCCGACGAGCGGGTCGTGGTGGTGACCGGACCGCTGCTCTCGCACGCGGACGGGCTGGCCGTCGCGAAGCAGGGCGCCGGAGTGGTGGTGGTCTGTGACCTCAACGAGGTGCGCCGGGACGATCTGGACCGGGTGTGGGAGCTCATCACGGGCGCGGGTGGGCACATACTGGGCGCCGTGCTGGACAAGGGACGCCGCGGCCCGTCGCTGCGCCGGCTGACGGACGGCGGCCCGACCCGCGGCAAGCGGGGCCGGAACCACCCGCGGACGACCGTGGTGGCACCGTCCGTCCGGACCGGCCCGCCGGCGCCGCGCACCGGCCCGGTGGGGTCGGACGGTGCGTCCGCCGATGCCCGTCCGCTGCACGGGTGACCGACGTCCGCCCGGCGGGCCCGGGCCGGGGGTCGAGGACGAACGCTGTACCAGGAGCGGCAGTTCCGGGGGCGGGTGTGCGGACGACGGCGCGCGGGAGTCTGTTCGCGCTGGCCGGTTCGGCGGCGAACGCGGTGTTCGGGTTCCTGCTCGTGGCCGTCGTCACGCAGGGGCTCGGGGCCCGCGGGGCCGGGGCGGTCTTCACCGCGGTCGCGGCCTTCACGATCCTGAGCAACGCCCTGAAGCTGGGGGCCGACACCGCCCTGGTCCGCTTCGTCTCCCGGGACCTGGAGCTGACCGGTGGGGCCGGGGTGCCGGGGCTGCTGCGGACCGCGGTACTGCCGGCGGTGGTGGTGAGCGGGGCCGGGGCGGCGGCGCTGCTGTGCTCCCCCGGGCTCGCCGGGCGGTTGCTGCCCGAACTGGACCCGGGGCAGGCCGACTCCCTGTTACAGCTGTGTGCGGTGTTCCTGCCGGTGACGACGGTGGCGCTGGTGCTGCTCGGTGCGACCCGGGGGTACGGGTCGGTGGTGCCGTTCGTGGGCGTGGAGCAGATCGGCAAACCGGTGCTGCGGGTGGTCCTGGCGGTACCGCTGGTGCTGTGGGCGCCGAGCGTGACCGGGGTCTGGGCGGCCTGGCTGCTGCCCGGGGTGCTGGGCGCGGTGGCGGCCGGGATCTCGCTGCGGCGGTCCCTGCGTACGCATCCGGGTACCGGCGGGCCGCCGCCGCGGGCCCGGGAGTTCTGGGCGTTCGCGGGGCCGCGTGCGGTGTCGTCGCTGTTCGACATCGCCGCGGTGTGGATCGGGGTGATCCTGCTGTCGGTGCTGGGCACGAGCGCGCAGGCCGGCATCTACACGGCGATCGGGCGGCTGATCACCGCCGGGACGCTGTTGCAGCTGGCGGTCCGGCTGGCGGTGGCGCCGCAGATCAGCCGGCTGCTGGCGGGCGGTGACCCGGGCGGGGCGCAGCGGCTGCACCGGCTGTCGACGCGGTGGATCGCGCTGTTCTCCTGGCCGGTGTTCGTGCTGCTCGCGGCCTTTCCGCGCACCGTGCTGTCGGTGTTCGGGGCCGGCTTCGCGGACGGCGCGCCGGGGCTGGTGGCGCTGGCGGTGGCCGCCATGGTCAACGTCGGGGTCGGCAATGCCCAGACCGCGCTGCTGATGGCCGGGCGGAGCGTCGGGAACCTGGCGGTGGCGGGATCCGCGTTCGTGGTGCAGGTGGGCAGCGGGGTGTGGTTGGTGCCGCGGTACGGGGTGCTGGGCGCTGCGGTGTCCTGGGGGCTGGCGATCGTCGTGGACAACGTGGCCTCGGCGCTGCTGGTCCGCCGTCGGCTGGGGTTCCGCACCGTGGACCGGGGCTATCTCCTGGCGGCACTGACCGGCCTCGGGGCGGTGTCGTGCGGGGCGTTCGGCATGCGGGCGCTCTGGGGTGACGGCGTGATCGGTGCGCTTTTCGCAATGGTTTTGGCAATCGGGGCGTTCGGCGCGCTGGTCTGGCGCTATCGTTTGCCGCTGGGGGTAGGGGAGTTCTTCGGCGCGCTGCGCAAGCGCGGTTCGGAAAACTCACGGTGAACGCTTGTCGCAATTCCACACGGAAATCAACTCGTTCGCGCGTCCTGTCCCGACAACATTTCTTGCTCGCGCCATGCTTCCAGGGGGGACCTGTGCGCCAACGAAGCAGACCCGTCCATCTTTTCCTCGCGGCCGCGGTGCTCGGCACCGCCTCGACGGCGCTCGCCGCCGGCCCCGCCCAGGCCAACGGAGAGGCCACGCTGACCGCCGATCCGCTGAGCACCTGGCAGACCGACGGCATCGTGTGGTCCCTGGCGTACGCCAAGGGCATCGTCTACGTGGGCGGCCGGTTCGATCACATCCGGCCGCCCGGTGCGGCCCCGGGCAGCGGTGAGCTGGCCCGGAAGAACTTCGCGGCCTTCGACGCCAAAACCGGCCAACCGCTCGCGTGCGCCCCGGCGTTCAGCGGCGGGGAGAACACGATTCGGGCCATGAAGGCCTCGCCCGACGGTTCGCTGATCTACATCGGCGGCTCGTTCGGCAAGGCCGGCCCGGTCGGACGCTCCAACACGGCCGCGCTCAACACCGCCGACTGCACGATCGGCGCGGACTGGAAGCCCACGGTCAGCTCGACCGTACGCGCCATCGACGTCACCGACGACGCGGTGTACATCGGCGGCCAGTTCAGCACCGTCCAGGGGCAGACCCGTGAGCGGGTCGCCGCACTGCGTCCGACGGGTGCGCTGCTGCCGTTCAAGGCGACCATCCGGGGCTCCTCGATCCCGAACGACCCGACACCCGGGGTGAACGCGATCACGGTCGCCCCGAAGCTCAACAAGGTCATCATCGGCGGCCGGTTCACCTCGGTGAACGGCAGTCTGCTGAGCGTGCACGCGCTGGCCGGGCTCGATGCGACCACCGGCAAGGTCGTCAACACCTTCACCGGCTGGATCCCCAACAGGTCGGCGGTCAAGACGCTCGTCAACGACGGCACCAACTTCTACCTGGGCGCCGAGGGCACCGGCGGCGGTGTCTTCGACGGGCGGATCGCCGGCCGGCTGTCGGACGGCGGCCAGATCTGGAAGGACACCTGTCTGGGCGCCACCCAGGCCGTGCTGCCGTACAACGGTGTCCTCTACAGCGGCTCGCACGCGCACAACTGCTCCGACACCCCGGGCGGGTTCCCGGACATCGGCAACCGTCAGCACTTCCTCGCCCAGTCGATCGCGGACAAGACGATCCTGCCGTGGTTCCCGGACACCAACGACGGGATCGGCGAGCAGATCGGCCCGCGGGCGCTGACCATGGCGGACGGGATCCTGTGGGCCGGCGGCGAGTTCACCACCGTCAACGACGCACCGCAGCAGGGCCTGACCCGGTTCGCGGCGGCGCCGGACACCGGTGCGCCCCAGGTGCCGCTGATGAGCGGGTCGAGCCCGGCGCGCGGGAAGATCACGCTGACCTGGAAGGCCTCCTGGGACCGGGACAACGGCGTGCTGACGTACAAGCTCTACCGGGACGGGGTCCATCTGACCTCGCTCACCAAGGACTCGCGCTACTGGAACCGGCCGGACATGAGCTTCACGGACACCGTGGAGCCCGGTTCGGCGCACCGTTACTCGCTGGAGGTCACCGACGGCACCAACGTCTCGGGCCGCAACGGCCCGGTCAACGTCACCGCCAAGAACTGACCGTTCGCCGAGTGGGGAGCACATGACACACCGCGTGGGGTACGCACCCGGGGTCTACGACTTGTTCCACATAGGGCATCTGAACATTCTCCGGCATGCGAAGAGCCAGTGCGACTATCTCGTGGCCGGGGTCGTCTCGGACGAAATGGCCGAACAGGCCAAGGGTACGGCCCCGGTCATTCCGCTCACCGAGCGGCTGGAGATCGTGCGCAGTGTCCGGTTCGTGGACGCGGCATTCGTGGAAACGGTGCCGGACAAATTGGTGACCTGGCAGCAGGTCCGCTTCGACGTCCTCTTCAAGGGCGACGACTGGCGCGGAACGAGCAAGGGCGACAAGCTCGAACGGGATTTCGCGGCGGTCGGTGTCGAGGTGGTCTATTTCCCCTACACCGTGCACACGTCGAGCACGCTGCTGCGCAAGGCGCTCGACGGGCTGGCGAATTCGGCGTGAGGGAGACCGACCGAAGTGCGGTGGGGCATTCCCCGGAGTCCTTCCGGGAATGCCCCACCGCGTCGTCCCGGCCCGTCAGCGGACGGGCCCGGACAGTTCCCGGTACCACTTCACCAGGAAGGCCACCATGAAGAGGAGATGAGCGACGAGCAGCGCGCAGTAGACCGCGACGAACAGGTCACGGCTGCCGAAGAGCAGGAACGCCGCGCAGAAGACGCCGTAGTCGACGGGAAGCAGGGCCACCGCGCGCAGGGTGGACACCGGTGCCGCGGCCGGCCGGTCCGCGCCGTTCCGCAACCGCTCTGCGCGCTTGAGCTGGTCGGTGAGGATTCCGCCGAAAAAGACCATCACCGCGGCGAATTGGAAGGCCACCGGCAGCAGCAGCAACACCGGGTCGGAGAATCCGAAGTGACGGTAGAAGGCGATGAGTACGGCCATGTGGACGGCGAGCATTTTCGCGCAGTCGACCACATGGTCCAGCCACTCCCCCGCGGCGCTGCCGGTCCCGGTCAGCCGCGCGAGCTGGCCGTCGGCAGAATCCAGCGCAAAACCCAGCACCAGTGCCGCGACGATGCCGAGCGCCGCGGCGGGCGAGGGCGGGAGCGCCGCGATCATCGCCACTCCGGCAAAGGTCACGGCGGCGCTGATGAGCGTGACCTGATTGGGCGTGAGTTTCAGGTGATAGCCCGCCGCGGCCAGTATCCGGCCGGCCGGCCGGTTCACATGGCGCGAATACAGGGACACCCCCTTCGCGGACTTCTGGGCCGCCGACAGTTCCCTGAGCGCATATCCGAACTGACTCATGTCCCCCCACTTGAAGAAATGGACCCCCCGGAGGAGCACATCATGGCAGGCAGGACCTCTCCGTCAAACGGTGGCGTCGGCCGCCGGACGGTTCTGGCGGGTACGGCCGCCGCGCTGGCGGCCGCCCTGGCCGGCTGCGACTCCGCGCCCTCGGGGGAACCGTCCGACGACGCACCGCAGGGGCCGCTGGTCTCGGGCAGCAAGCCGAAGGGAAAGGACGTCATCGACGTGGTGGCGGACTGCGGCGCCAAGGGGGACGGCCGGACCGACGACAGCCGGGCGTTCGCCCGTGCCTACGCGTATGCGGCCGGCCGGGTCTGGGACCACATCGGCCGTACCGTGATCGACATTCCGGCCGGGACGTACCTCATCAGGGCGCCGCACGCGCTGCTCAACGCCCCGCCCGGCAAGCTCAAGGCGAACGGCCTGCGGTTCCGCGGGGCCGGGAAGCGGATGACGCAGCTGGTCTTCGCGCCGTCCCGGTCCGAGGACGCCTATCTGTGCCGCAACGAGGACAGCTGGGCGAACGTGAAGTTCGAGGACATCGCCTTCCGCTCCGGCACGCCCGGTGCCTCGTTCTTCTATTCGTTCTCGACCGGCCAGGCCCAGGACTACCGCTTCTCCGACTGCGAGTGGACCGGGGAGTGGACCTACGGGCTCGCCCTCGACGGCACCAACACCAACTCCGAGATGCGCTGGGAGGCATGCCGGGTGGGCGGCGCCTACCGCAAGGCGTTCCTCTACTCGGGACTGTCGCAGAAGTCGCCGGACCGGTCGCAGCAGGACCAGTTCCTCAACTACTGGTTCACCGACATGAAGGTCGAGTACTCCTGGGGGAACTTCCTGGAGTTCCCCTACGGGGGCTCGGTCACCTGCCGCGGCGGCTCGTACATCATCACCGGCCGTCGCCCCGGCAACTCCCCCGACTACGGGCGGACCAGCACCTTCTTCCGCTTCCCGCGCGGCCCGCACCACGACTCCGTCCAGCGCTTCCACGCCGAGGACATCCGCTTCGAGGTGCGCAGCCCGGACACCGTCGTGATCGACTGCGCCTGGGACAGCGGCACGGTGCACTTCAACGACTGCGACGACACCGCACACGCCTTCAAGCCGTTCGCGGAGACCACCCGCCCGCACCGCTACCGCATCGGCCCCCGGGGCCCGTTGGTGCGCTACGACTCGTGCCAGCTGTCCGGGCAGCATTTCTACGTGGAGGACGGCGACGGCGGCCCCAAGGCCCGCTACGACATGTGCCTGCTGCGCAACCACAGCACCCAGGACTTCATCAAGGGCGCGGGCGGGCGGGTGTCGTTCGTCGACTGCCTGGGGGCCTGAGCGGCCCGCCGCGCCGAAACGCGCTTCCGGTGCGGAGTGCGGACCGGCACGATCACCGCATGCAGATCCTCTCCTTCCCGGAAGCGGACACCCCCGCCTCGCTGCGTGCGCAGGTCCTGTACCTCCAGCACCAGGCATGGCCGCCGGCCGAACCCTCCCCCGGCCCGGGCACCGCGCTGACCCATGATCCGGCGCTGCACCCCCGCTCGATGCTGCTCGTCGACGACGGCGGCACCGTGGTGGCGGCGCTGGACGTGCTGTCCAAGCCGCTGGTGCACGCGGGCCGGCGCTACCGCGCGGCCGGGCTGAGCACCGTCGTGACCCGGCCCACCGCGCGCGGCAGGGGACACGGCCGACGGCTGGTGGCCGCCGCCCGTACCGCCATGGCCGAGTCCGGCCTGGATCTGGGCGTGTTCACCTGCGACCGGCCGCTGGAGCCCTTCTACCGGAGCGCGGGCTGGCAGCTGCTGCCCGGCACCCACCTCATCGGCGGCACTCCGCAGTGCCCCCTGCCCAGCGACAGCCCGCCCTTCGACAAGGTCACCATGGCCGACTTCTTCTCCGCCGGGGCGCGGCAGCATCGTGCCGCGTTCCGGCAGGCCCGTCTCGCGCTGTATCCCGGCACGATCGACAAACTCTGGTGAGGTGGCAGCCCGCAAGGTGCGCAAGGCGGTTGGTTCCGGTGTCCGTGGAATCCGACGATCCGTCACCAACGGGCGGATTAACGCAGGGTGACCAGGGTAGGAAGGATCTGCACTCGAAGAGGCTGACGGAAGAGCAGGTCAGGGCCGTCGCCTTGGCCTTCGCTGCGACGGACGCAGGAGAGGAGTGACTCTCCGTGTACGGCACACGGGATGGCGGCGGTCGATGGCCGGCGGACCGGAGGCGTGCGCGGAGGACGATGTGGCGGCCCGGGGGCCCGTCTCAAGGACGACACGAACGAGGTGATCCTGTTGAGCAGCACCACGGCCCGGCACCACGGCATGACGCCGTCGGCTCCCCTGCCGTCGGCGCAGGTGACGACGATGGCCAGGCGCCCCAGGGCGGCCGCCACCGCGCGCGACATCACCCGCAGGTTCCTGGCGGGCCTGCGGCCGCCGGTGGACGACGGCGCCGCCGACGCGGTGGTGCTCGTGGTCTGCGAGCTCGTCACCAACTCCCTACGGCACGCGACCGGTTCCTCGTTCTCGCTGCGGCTGGCCGTCTGCGGCGATGCGCTCGCGGTGGGCGTGACCGATGCGTCCTGCGAGCCGCCTGTGGGGCGGGTGCCCGATGTCGACGGTGACACCGGGGGTTTCGGCTGGCCGATGGTCCAGCGACTCGCGATCGCCACGTCGGTGTGCCTGACGGACCAGGGCAAGACGGTGCACGCGCTGATGCCGTGCCGCCGCCGGGACCGGTGAGCGCCGGGGCGTCTCCCCTACCCCGGCTGCGCGGTCGGGCGTTTGCCCTACCCCGGCTGCGGGGTCCGGCGGAGGGTCAGGGCGAGGGTGTCGTCGGAGTGCAGGATGACCGCGTGCATGTCCTCCGCGAGGGCACCGGGGATCTCCCTTATCGGGCGGTTCCGGTGCCGTAAGACGCTCTCGATCAGCCGTTGTTCGCCCTCCAGCGGGTTCCGGCGGCTCTCGGTGAGGCCGTCGGTGTAGAGCACGAGCAGGTCCTGCTCGTCCAGCCGGGTGTGCAGCAGCCGTTCGCTGCCGGGCAGCGGGAAGCCCACGCCGCGGCCTCGTACCTCCAGGAATTCCGCGGTCCCGTCGGCGCGGACCACCAGCGCCGGCGGGTGGCTGCCGTTGGCCAGGTGCAGTTCGCCGGTGGCGGGGTGGAGCCGGGCGAGCAGGACCGTGGCCATCAGGTCGGGGTCGAAGGGGGTGAAGATCTCGTGGGTCCGCGCCACGATCGATTCCAGCGGGTGGCCTTCGAGTGCCAGGGTGCGGACCGCGTGGGTGACGTTGAGCGCGCTGCGGGTGCTGCGCACGCCGTGGCCGAGGGCGTCGACGATGGTGATGTGCACGGTGCCGTCCGGCAGCAGGAACCAGTCGTAGAGGTCGCCGCCGGTGGGGGCGTCGGTGCCGGCCGGTGCGTAGTGGACGGCGAGTTCCAGGCCGTCGAGGGTGAGCGGTGGCGGCCGCAGGGCGTCCTCAAGTTCGCGCAGGGTCTGGCCGTGGGCCTTGCGGAGCCGCTCGTCGCGCTCTTCGAGCTGGACGTAGAGGGCCAGCACCCCCGTGTTGGTCTCCTCCAGTTCCTCGGTCAGCCGGCGTTTCTCGGCCACCAGGGCGTCCACCCGGGCCAGGGCGGCCCGCAGTTCCTCCTCCAGCGCGGCGGTCTCGGTCGTTCCGGTGTCCGCGGCGCCGGGCGGGCGGTGCGGTTCCTGGCCGCCGCCGGGCTCGGTGAGCGGGACGCGCCAGGTCAGTGACCCGTCGGGGCCGGTGCGGGCCGGCAGCGGGGAGTGCCCGGTGCGCGGCGGGCGGGTGGTGCCCGGGGTGCGGAGGGTGAGGACGAGCGCGGGTGCGGCGCGCCGGCCGCGGCCGTTCTCGCGGGTGACCTCCAGGGTCACCGCCTGGCCGGCGTCGAGCGCGGCACCGGCCGACTCGCTCACGGCGAGCACCAGACGGGCCCGGGTCTCGACGGGCAGCGCGCTGGATTCCGCCAGCCCGCGGACGGCCTGCTGGAGCGCCGGGAGGGTGTGCAGTACGCGTGGGGTCACAAGGGTCTCTGGTAGCGGTCGGCGGCAAGGACGGTCGCGTCGTCCCTGGTGCGGCGGTGGCCGTGGGCCAGGGCGGTGACGAGCAGGGGCGGCGGCAGGCGCAGCAGGAACGGCGGCGGGGTGCGGGTCCAGCGGTGGTCGAGGCCGTCGGTGTGGAGCACGGCCGTGGCACCGTCCTCCATGGGCAGCTCGCGCGGGTGGGCGCGGGGGAGGTTCAGGCCGGCCACGCCGGGCTGCCCGGTGAGCTGGTGGTGGATGCCGTCCGGGGTGACCACCAGGGCGCGGACGTTGCCGACCCCGCAGTACTCGGCGCGGTCCGGGTGCAGCCGCAGCAGTCCGGCGGCGGCGCCGCGGGTGTGGCGCAGGGCGCGGTGGAGGGTGTGCAGGATGTCGGGCAGCGGGGCGTGCGGGTCGCGTCGGAAGGTGCGCACCGCGAGCTGTGCGGCCTCGGCGGCCTGCGGGCCGTGGCCCAGGCCGTCGACGACGAGTGCGGTGCGGGCGTCCGGTCCGTCGGCGACGGCGCAGGCGTCACCGCTGAGCTGTTCGCCGGCGGCCGGGAGGCAGACCGCCCCGAGTCCGTGCAGGTCGGTGGCGAGGCGTGCGGACGGGGTGAGCCGGGCGCAGGCGAACGTCCCGTCGGAGGCGGCGCTGCGGATCGTGAAGGTGGTGGCGATCCGGCCGACCGCGCCCAGGCCCGCGCCGAGGCTGTCGGTGGTGGTGTAGCCGTCGGTCAGGCACCGCCCGAGCTCGGGCATGCCCGGTCCGCGGTCGGCGGCGAGGATCTCCACGCCGTCGCCGAGCGGGGTCCGCTGCACGTACAGGGCACCGTTCACCGCGTGTTTGGCGAGGTTGCTGCCCAGCTCGGAGGCGAGGACGGCGGCCTGGTCGGGCAGGGGTGCGGGCAGCCCGCCGTTCCGGGCCAGCGCGCGGGCGGTCTCCGCGGCGAGGTGGACGGCGCTGTAGTGGTCGATGGGGACGCACGCCGTGGGCGGCGGGGCGGTCATCGTACGGCCCACCGCGTGGCCGTCACGGTCGTCCCGCCGCCCACTTCGGTGCGGATGTCGAACTCGTCCATCAACCGCCGGGCGCCGCCGAGGCCGTGACCGAGGCCGGAGCCGGTGGTGTAGCCGTCGGCGAGCGCGGTGGGGACGTCGTCGATGCCGGGGCCGTCGTCGGTGACGGTGAGCCGCAGGCCGACCGCGTCCCGGCGGGTCGGGTAGTCGATGGTGAGGGTTCCTCCGCCGCCGTGGACGTAGGCGTTGCGGGCGAGTTCGCTGGCGGCGGTGACGACCCTGGTCTGGTCGACGATGCTGAAGCCGGCCCGGCGGGTGGCCGCCCGCACGGCATGACGGACCGTCAGCAGGTCCTGCTCGCTGCGCACGGCGTACGTGGCGGACCGGGCGACGGCCTCGCCGTTGGCCGCGCGGCGCACCTCGTCACCGAGCACGGTCGCGCCCCTGGGCTCACCGGTGCCGGTCACGGCGTGCCTCCCCTGGTGGCTCCGGGCTCTGGTGCCAGCCGAGGGCCGCCATGCCCTGTTCCGCGTTGAGCGCGGTTTCCACCCCGGTCAGTTGCAGGCCCAGTTCGGCGAGCGTGATGGCCACCGGCGGGCGCATGCCGGCCACGATCACCCGGGCGCCCAACAGGCGTGCGGTGGTGGTGAGTTCCATCAGGGTGCGGGCGACGAAGGAGTCGATGATCTCCAGCCGGGAGATGTCGATCAGCGCTCCGCGGGCCCCTTCGGCGGCGATCCGCTCGGTGAGCTCGCTGGTGAAGCGTACGGCGGCCTCGTCGTCGAGCTCGTTGAGGAGCCCGGTGACCAGGACGTCCCCCAGGCGCAGGATCGGCACTCCGGCGACGGGCGGGCTGCTCATCGTTCCGTCCCGGGTGCGGTCAGGGCCGGCGCGGCGTCGGTGAGCTGGATCGCGGCGGCCAGTGCGTCGGCGAGGGTGGCGCGGGTGAGGATGGTGGACAGGTCGATGCCGAGCTGGGCGATGGTCTGGGCGATCGGCGGCCGGATGCCGCTGATCACGCAGTCGGAGCCCATCAGCCGTACCGCGTTGACGGTCTGCATCAGGTGCTGGGCCACGGCCGTGTCCACCGTGGGCACGCCGGTGATGTCGATGATCGCGACCAGCGCCTCGTGCTCCTGGATGGCTTCCAGGAGGTTCTCCATCACGACCTGGGTGCGGGCGGTGTCCAGGGTGCCGATCAGGGGGACGGCGAGCACCTGGCGCCACAACCGCACCACGGGCGTGGAGACTTCGAGCAGTTGCCGGCTCTGTCTGCGGATGATCTCCTCGCGGCCGTCGACGTAGGTCTCGAAGGACATCGCGCCGGCGGTGTCCAGCAAGCGGTTCACGAGCAGGGACGCGGCGAACAGCTCGTCGCCGTCCCGGTTCTGTCGCTGTACGGCCTCCAGCAGCGCCTCCTTCAGCGCCATCACCGCCAGTGC
Organism: Streptomyces sp. NPDC021749; assembly: GCF_040640655.1. Taxonomy (NCBI): domain Bacteria; kingdom Bacillati; phylum Actinomycetota; class Actinomycetes; order Kitasatosporales; family Streptomycetaceae; genus Streptomyces; species Streptomyces sp. NPDC021749. The sequence continues at coordinate 197,135 of NZ_JBFACE010000013.1, forward strand.
GGTGATGGTGGGGCTCACGCCGTTGCGGGCCCGGCGCAGCGAGAGGTCGTAGACCGCCTGCCGCAGCGCCTGGTGACCGGTGAAGACCCGCTCCACCGGGAGGTCGCCCTCCAGTCCGTCGAGCAGGGCGCCGAGCAGGGCGTCGGCCTCCTCGCGCAGTGCGCTCTCTCCGACCCCGTCCGCCGAGGCCGCCCGAGCCAGCTGCAACTGTACCCAGCGGTCGGCGATGTCGTCGGCCTCCGTGCGCAGCGCCGCCGCGATGCGCTCCCGTGCTGCTGCCTCGGTGGTACGCAATCCTCAGTCCCTTCTCACGACTTACCGGGACGACACCGCCCCGGTCCGGTCCGCGCGAGCCGGCCCCCGAACCCCGCTCGCGATCTTCGCCGCCCGGCAATGCTACCGATGCGGTCACGTATCAGACTGCCCCGTTCCAGGCGGTCTGATCAGGAAGAGTGCGGGTCGGCCGTCGGCGGGGCAGGAAGTCCTCCTGCTCGAAGCCCTCGGTCCTGGCCGCTCAGCAGCTCCCCGATCGCGGCGATCCCGGCCGTGATCGCCCGCTCGCCGAGGTCGCCGAAGCCCAGGACGAGTTGGGCGGGCGCGGTGGCGCCGGTCGAGCGGCAGGCGCTCATGCCGTGCAGGCCGACGGACCTGGTGCGGGCGGCGGCTGTCACGGCCCTTTCATCGGTGCCGGGTGGTGGGCGACCGCGTGGAAGCCGGCCGCCAGGCCGGTCACCTTGACACCGGGGGCATGGGCGGCCAGTGCCGCCACCAGCACGTCCCGGCGGGCCGCGTAGACCGTTCGCATCCGGCGCAGTTGCCGGTCGTACCGGCCGGACTCGATCAGCTTCGCCAGGGCCAGCTGGTCGAGAGTGGGGGAGCCGCGGTCGGCCAGGCGCTTGAACTCGGTGACGGGTGCGGCCAGGGCGGGCGGGCAGAGCAGCCAGCCGAGGCGCAGCGCCGGGGCGAGGGACTTGCTGACGCTGCCGATGGCCAGCACGCGGTCGGCGGCGAGTCCCTGCAACGACCCGACCGGCTCCCGGTCGTAGCGGAATTCCGCGTCGTAGTCGTCCTCGATGACGAAGCCGTTCCGGCGCTCCGCCCAGTCGAGCAGGGCCAGTCGCCGCTCGGGGGCGAGGACCACTCCGGTCGGCCACTGGTGGGCGGGCGTGACGACGACGGCCCGGGCGTCGGTGGCGGCCAGTGCCGCGACGTCGATGCCCCGCTCGTCCACCGGTACGGGCACCGCCGACAGTCCGGCCGACGCCGCGGCGGCGGTGAAGGTGGCCGGCGAGCCGGGGTCCTCGTGGGCGACGGTACGGATCCCGGCCCGGGCCAGGGCGCGCAGGGCCAGGTCGAGGCCCTGGGCGTAGCCGGAGCAGACCACGAGGCGTTCGGGGGTGGCCGCGCCGGCCCGTACCCGGCGCAGGTAGGCCGCGAGGACCTCGCGGAGGACGGTGCTGCCGCGCGGGTCCCCGTAGTCGAGGTCGGCGGTGGGCAGGGTGCGGCCGGCCTCGCGCATCGCCCACAGCCACTCGCCGAGGGGGAAGGACCGGAGGTCGGGGACCCCCCAACGGAAGTCGGCCAGCAGGCACGGGGGTTCGGGGAGGGGCGGTGGGGGCGGCGACGGTGGTGGCGGAGCCGACCCGGGTCACGAGGTAGCCCTCGGCCTGGAGCTGGGCGTAGCAGTCCTGCACCAGACCGCGGGACAGCCCGGCCTCGCGGGCGAGTTGACGGGAGGAGGGCAGCCGTTCCCCGACCTGGAGCCGGCCGGTGCGGATGGCGTCCCGTAGTTGGCGTTCCACCTGGGAGCACAGCGGTTCGCCGCTGTTCCGGTCGACGGCTATCAGGAGATCGGGCGAGAGACCGGACCACTGTGGCGACACGGAATTGGAGCTTACCCGCGGTCCACCGGAAATTTAGCGTCGCCTCATGACCACCTCGATGGACCCCCGTTGCCCCAAGCCCCCGGCCGGTGCGCGGCCGCGGCTGGTGACCCGCGCGCTGCTGCTGCGCTTCGTGAGCATGATCGGTGCCTCCACGAGCTTCTTCCTGCTGTTGCCGGTCGTCCCGCGGTACGCCGAGGCGTCCGGTGGGGGCGGCGGGGCGCCGGGCGTGGCCACCGGGGCGCTGATGCTGGCCACCGTCGTGGGCGAGGTGGCCACTCCCCGCCTCGTGGGCCGCTTCGGGTACCGGGTGGTGCTGGGCGGCGGACTGTTCCTCCTCGGGGCGCCCGCGCTGGTGCTGCCGGTGTCGGGGGGAATGGCGGGGATCGTCGTCATCTGCTTCCTCCGCGGGCTGGGGTTCGCGGCGGCCGTCGTCGCGGGCGGTGCGCTGACCGCCTCGCTCATACCGGCCGCGCGCCGCGGGGAGGGGCTGGAGCTGGTCGGCGTCGTCTCGGCGGTGCCGTCGCTGTGCGGTCTGCCGCTGGGCGTGTGGCTCGTGGCGCAGGTGGGGTACGGCCCGGTCGCGGTGGCCGCCGGGCTGGTCGCGCTGGTGTCGGTCGCCGCGGTTCCCGGGCTGCCCGACCGGGAGACCACTTCATCGCCGCGGACCACGGCCCGCGCAGCCGTGCGGAGGTGATGGGGATGACCGGGAAGTGGCTGCTGCGGTAGCCGGCGCCCGGACGGCGGCCGGTTTCAGACCCGTGCGGGAAGCCGCCGGCTCCGCGCCGCCCGGTATTCGCGGGCGAGGACGCCGAGCGCGGCGACGAGCGGCGGCCGGGTGCCACCGCCGAGCAGGGCCGCGCCCTTCCGTTCCACCGTGCCCGCCCGGAGTTCCTGCAGGGTGAGCAGCGCGCGGACGAGCGGCCGGCCGGCCGCCGCCACCCGCTCGACCAGGTCGTACGAGGCCGTCAACGCCGCGCGTACCAGCGCCAGTTGCTCCGGCAGCAGGGCAGCGAAGGCACTAGATGAATGAGTCCAAGGGATGGCCTGCGGATATAGGACGAGGGCGTCCAATGTCAGTGTGTGAAGACAGACCTGGACACCCTCGCGACAGCACTCTATGCCCGGA